>CAZUYW010000379.1:0-2860 GCA_964624775.1 uncultured Iamiaceae bacterium | reverse complement strand
CCGCTGCCCATGGACACCCGCTCGTTGGCGAGCGTCGTGCGGGCCAGGGGCCAGCCGCCGTCGACCTCGCCGATCACGCAGTCGTCGGGCACGAAGGTGCCGTCGAAGAACACCTCGTTGAACATCTCCATGCCGGTGAGCTCGCGCAGGGGCCGGATGTCGATGCCGTCGGCTTTCATGTCGACGATGAGGTAGGTGATGCCCTGGTGCTTGGGGGCGGTCGGGCTGGTGCGGGCCAGGCAGATGCCCCAGTCCGCCTCCCTGGCCATGGTCGTCCAGACCTTCTGGCCGTGCAGGAGCCACCCGTCATCGCCAGGCGCCCGCGTGGCCGTCGTGGTGAGGGCGGCGAGGTCCGAGCCGGCCTCGGGCTCGCTGAACAGCTGGCACCAGGCGATCTCGCCGTGGAGCGTCGGGCGGACCCAGCGCTCCTGCTGCTCGGGCGTGCCGTGGGCGGCGATGGTGGGGGCGGCCCAGGCGCCGACCTGCAGGTGCGGGGCGCGCACCCGGGCCCGGCGCAGCTCCTGGTCGATCACGACCTGCTCGACCGCACCCGCGCCGCGGCCCCAGGGCGCAGGCCAGTGGGGGACGATCAGCCCGGCGTCGGCCAGGGGGATGCGGCGCTCGTGCTTGGGGAGGGCGGCGATCGCGTCGACGGTGGCGGCGATCTCGTCGCGGAGGGACTCGGCCTCGGCGGGCAGGTCGAGGGTGAGGTGGCGGCGGGTCCCGTCCAGCGCGAGGCGGGCCAGGCGGGACCGCCAGGTGCGGTGGCCGCCGAACAGCTGGCGCAGGGCCGTCGCCCGCCGCAGGTACCGGTGGGCGTCGTGCTCCCAGGTGAACCCGATGCCGCCGAGCACCTGGATGCAGTCCTTGGCGTCGTCGACGAACGCGTCGAGGGCGAGGGCGCCCGCGGTGGCGACGGCGATCTGGGCCTCGGGGCCCCACGGGTCGTCGCCATCGAGCGCTGCCGCCGCGTCCCACACGGCCGCTCGGGCCGCTTCGAGGCGCACGAGCATGTCCGCACAGCGGTGCTTCACACCCTGGAACTGGCCGATCGGCCGGCCGAACTGGCTCCGGTCCCGTGCCCACCCAGCCGCCGTGTCGACGCACCAGGAGGCACCGCCCACCGCCTCGGCCGCGGCCAGCACGATGCCGATCGCCTCCACCTGGCTGCCGGTCACGCCCGTCAGCGCCACCGGCCCAGTGGGGTCGTGGTCGAGCGTGGCCAGGCCGCTCGTGCGGTCGAGGGCGGCGACGGCGGTGCGCGACGGTGCCGGATCGGCCACGGCCCACGTGCAGCCGCCGAGCGATGCGCTGGCCACCACGAGCGCCTCGGCCGGAGCGCCGCCCAGGATGGGACCGCCCGGCGGGAGGGCGACAGCCGCAGGCCCGTCGAGCTCGATCCTCCCGAGGTCGGCCACGGCGCGGGCCCACGCCGTGGCGAGGATCGGGCCGGGCGCCGCGGCGCGGCCGAGGCCCTCGAGCACGATCGCCAGCTCGGCGAAGCCGAGGCCGTCGGCGGGGGAGCGGGTCAGCCAGCCGAGCCCGTCGAGCTCGGCCCAGAACGGCGGGAGCTCGGCTGGATCGGCGTCCATGGCGGCCCGACCCACCGCGGGCGAGCAGCGCTCGGCGGCGAAGCGTGCGACGGCGTCGGCCAGCAGCTCGTGTTCCTCGCCGATGGCCAAGCGCACCGTCGCGACCCCCCTTGCTCCCCCGGTTCTAACGGCCGTGTCACCCTAGCCCCGGGATGACGGCCGAGGTTCACCGTCCTAAGGTGACGCAACTGTCAGAAACGAGGGGAGCGCTGGCGATGGCCGGGTTGTGCGAGGGACGGGTGGCGATCGTGACGGGTGCCGGGCGGGGCATCGGCCGCGAGCACGCGCTGATGCTGGCGTCGGAGGGCGCGGCGGTCGTCGTGAACGACCTCGGTGCGCAGCCCGACGGCAGCGGCGCCGACCCCGGGCCGGCCAACGAGGTGGTCGCCGAGATCGAGGCCATGGGCGGTGCCGCCGTCGTCAACGGTGCGAACGTCACCGACTTCGCCGAGGCCGCCGCCATGGTCGACCAGGCCGTCGAGGTGTTCGGCCGGCTCGACATCCTCGTGAACAACGCCGGCATCCTCCGGGACAAGATGATCTTCTCGATGGGCGAGGACGACTGGGACGACGTCGTGGGCGTCCACCTGAAGGGCCACTTCTGCCCGACCCGCCACGCCGCCGCCTACTGGCGCAGCCAGGCCAAGCAGGGCCTCGAGGTCGACGGCCGCATCATCAACACCGCGTCGCCCTCGGGCCTGTACGGCAACGTGGGCCAGGCCAACTACGGCGCCGCCAAGGCCGGCATCGCCGGGTTCACCATGGTGTGCGCCCTCGAGCTGGGGCGCATCGGCGTCACCGCGAACTGCCTCGCCCCGACGGCCATCACCCGCCTCGTGGCCCCGCTCATGGGCGGCGAGGAGAACATCCCCGACGAGCTCAAGGACAAGCTCTCGCCGCGCTGGGTCGCCACCGTCGGCGCCTGGTTGGCGAGCCCGCAGGCCCGCCACGTCACCGGCCGGGTGTTCGACGTGCGGGGCGACACCATCGCCGTCGCCGAGGGCTGGCACCGCGGCCCCGAGGGTGCGAACCCGGGCGACCCCGCCGGGGCCGGCGAGGTGATCGAACGGCTCCTGGCGAGCACCCGACCCAACGCCGACCTCGACGGGCGCGACGCCCCCGATCGGTTCTGACGTGAGCGCGCCGATCGCCGGCTCCACCGTCCTGCTCACGGGCGCGTCGTCGGGGATCGGTGCCGCGCTGGCCCCGCTCCTGGCTGAGCGGGGCGCGACCCTGGCGATCACGGGCCGGCGCTCCGACCGCCTCGC
>CAZUYW010000378.1:0-2876 GCA_964624775.1 uncultured Iamiaceae bacterium | reverse complement strand
TGCGCGAGGTCGACATGGGTTCCCTCCCCGTGCCGATCGGTCCCCTCGATCGGCGTGCGGAGGCTACCAGCGAGCCGGTCCGAGATCGCTAGACGTGGCCGTTGCGCTGGAGCCACCGCATGGCGAAGAACCCCCAGATCGGTGGCAGGTAGAACGACGCGAGGCGGTACAGCATCACCGAGGCGAAGGCCTCGGTCTCGGGCATGCCCGCCTGCACCAGGCCGTAGGTGATGCCGCCCTCGAACACGCCGATGCCGCCGGGGATGGGCAGCAGGCCGGCGAGCAGGCCGACGAGGATGTTGATCAGCACCAGGGTCCCGATCGAGATGGGGTAGCCCATCGCCCGCACGAAGCAGCCGAGCGACATGGCGAAGAGCAGTTCGTTGGCCAGGTTGCCGCCGAAGAGCAGCCCGAGGCGGCGCGGCGAGCCGAGGCCGTCGAGCGCCTGGCGGCCCTCGCCGATGGTCCGTTTGATCCAGGCGATCGCCTTGTGGCGCCAGCTGCCGCTGAGCAGGTAGCCGGCGGCGAGGCCGAGGCCGATGCCGATGACCCAGGCCATCACCCGCTCGAGGTCGACCGAGGGCGTCTCGAGGATCGACAGGTCGATCGATGCCGACGACAAGAGGAGGAGCGTCGGCGCCAGGACGAGCTGGACGATGAAGCCGCTGAACCCGTCGAGGGCCCCGATCGCCACGGCCGAGCCGGGTGCGAGGCCGTGGCGCTGGAAGAACCGGACGTTGACCGCGACGCGGGCCGCGCTCGTGGGCACGGCAAGGTTGACGTAGGAGATCGCGAGCTGGAGCGCGTACACCGGTCCCACGGGCAGCGGCACGGGGGAGGCGCCCAGGGTGGTGATCGCCTGGGCGAAGCGCGGGAGCTGGGCGACCACGAACCCGGCGAGCACCCAGCCCCAGGACGCCTCGCTGATGGTGGAGCCGAGCTCGGCGAGGTCGAGCGATCCCACGCCGGTGGCGAGCATCCAGAAGGCGAGGACCGCGAGCCCGGTCTGGAGGAGGCCCCCGACGGTGACCCGCCGCAGCCGGACGAGCGCGGGCGGTTCGACGTGCTGGGAGCGGGCGAGGTCGGCGCGCACCTGGTCGAGATCGAGCTCGGCCGCCTTGAGGGCCTGGCGCTGGTGGAGGGTGAGCACCGATGCCTGGAGGTAGGGGAGCAGGGCGAGCACGCCCTCCTCGCCGAGGGCGGCGTACGCGGTGCGGGTGGCGAGCTCGGCCCCGCCGGCCAGGAGGATCGCCACGAAGGCCTGGGCGCAGTCGCTCCCGATCTGCACCTCATCGGCCACCGCCGAGCCCCCGCGGAAGTCCGCCAGGCCGACGCCGTCGGGCAGCGGCACGAGGTGCGCGGCGTCCACCTGGCCGTGGGCGATGCCGGCCGTGTGGAGGCGATCGAGGGCGGCCCACACCCCCTCGGCCACCTGCGTCGCCGCGGTGGCATCGAGCGGCTCGAGGTCGGCGAGGGGCACCCCTGCCGACGTGAGGACGAGGACCGCGCTCGCCCCGCGCGTGATGCCCACGCGCACGACGGCGTGGGTGGGCACCCCCGCCTGACCGGCGAGGAGGGTCACGAGCGCCTCGTGCTCGACCTGGGCGAGGCGGCCGAGCGGAGCGGGCGAGCCGGGATGGCGGTACCAGAGCCGGCGACCGATGGTGGCGAGCAGTCGGCCGTCGGACGCGTCGCGGCCCAGCACCTTCACCACGAGGGGCAGGCCGTCGTGGTCGATCGCGTCGAGGACGAACACGCCAGGTGCGCCGCGGTGCGCGGGCGCCAACGCGACCGTCGGCACGCCGAGCTCCTCGAGCCAGGCCACGATCGCCTCGAGGGGCGGGCGACCGGCCGAGGAGCCCAGGGCGAGGTGCACGATGGTGGCGCCGATCACGGCGACGAGCAGGCCCATCGCGGCGCCGACCGGTGTCGTGATCCCGAGGGAGGCGGCGGCGAGCGCGCCGAGGGCGAGGAGCCAGTGCCCGAGGCGCCGCAGCGGGCGCGTCAGGTGGGGCGACGCGGCGACGAGGGTGGCGGCGGGCACCGAGAACCGGAGGGCCGGATCGAGCGCAGGCGGACCGTGCACGGCCACGAGGGCCTCGAGGTCGGGCCACTCGCCGCCGAGGAACCGGGCGATCAGGAGTCCGGTGGCCAGGGTGGCCGCCGCGGCGAGGACGAGGTCGCGCCCGAGACGAGGGCGGCGGCCGGCGAAGGCCCCCACCACGAGCAGCACCGCCCAGCCGGTCATGGCGCCGATGGCCAGGGTCCAGAAGCGGTCGAGGAAGGCGGGTGACCCGCTGGCGACGCGCCCGAGCGACGTGGCGAAGACGGCGCCGGGGCGGGTCGCGGCCGCCAGGAGGGCGAGGGCGCCCGCCGCGGTGACCAGCAGCACGACGTCGGACGCGCGTCGTTCGCGGCGCCCCGTGTCGGTGCTGCTGAAGGCGCGCTGCGCCCGTGGGACGAGCGGTGCGGCGCGGTCCGGTGGCGGGGTGTTGATGGTCAGCCCTCGTCGAGGCCGTGGTCGCCGGTGACGAGGACCGTGCAGGGCGCGTGGCGCACCAGGTGATCCGACACGGACCCCAGCACGGCGCGCTTGAGCCCGCCCCGCCCCCGTGACCCCATCACGATCGCGGCGGCACCGACCTCGGTGGCGAGGTCGACGAGCGCGTGGCCGGGCCGCCCGCGGAGCACGCGGACCTCGGCATCGGGGAGGCCGAGCGCACTGCGGGCCGCCTCCACCCGTTCCTCGGCGGCCGCGACCGCCTGGGCGTCGATGCGCTCGAACTCCTCGGGCGACATGACGCCGCCTGCGAGGCCCGCACCGGTCACGAGGGTGGGGTCGCGCTCCTCGACCACGGTGACGATGATCGGGTGCA
>CAZUYW010000377.1:0-2876 GCA_964624775.1 uncultured Iamiaceae bacterium | reverse complement strand
TGCGCGAGGTCGACATGGGTTCCCTCCCCGTGCCGATCGGTCCCCTCGATCGGCGGGGCGAGGCTACCAGTCCCTCGGCTCGGCGGGCTCAGACGTGCCCGTTGCGCTGGAGCCACCGCATGGCGAAGAACCCCCAGATCGGGGGCAGGTAGAACGATGCGAGGCGGTACAGCATCACCGATGCGAAGGCCTCGGTCTCGGGCATGCCGGCCTGCACGAGGCCGTAGGTGATGCCACCCTCGAACACGCCGATGCCGCCGGGGATGGGTAGCAGGCCCGCGAGCAGCCCGACGAGGATGTTGATGAGCACCAGGGTCCCGATCGAGATGGGGTAGCCCATGGCCCGCACGAAGCAGCCGAGCGACATGGCGAAGAGCAGTTCGTTGGCGAGGTTGCCGCCGAAGAGCAGCCCGAGGCGGCGCGGGGAGCCGAGGCCGTCGAGCGCCTGGCGGCCCTCGCCGAGGGTCCGCTTGATCCAGGCGAACGCCTTGTGGCGCCAGCTGCCGCTGAGCAGGTACCCGGCCGCGAGGCCGAGGCCGATGCCGATGACCCAGGCCATCACCCGCTCGAGGTCGACCGAGGGCGTCTCGAGGATCGACAGGTCGATCGATGCCGACGACAAGAGGAGGAGCGTCGGCGCCAGGACGAGCTGGACGATGAAGCCGCTGAACCCGTCGAGGGCCCCGATCGCCACGGCCGAGCCGGGTGCGAGGCCGTGGCGCTGGAAGAACCGGACGTTGACCGCGACGCGGGCCGCGCTCGTGGGCACGGCAAGGTTGACGTAGGAGATCGCGAGCTGGAGCGCGTACACCGGTCCCACGGGCAGCGGCACGGGGGAGGCGCCCAGGGTGGTGATCGCCTGGGCGAAGCGCGGGAGCTGGGCGACCACGAACCCGGCGAGCACCCAGCCCCAGGACGCCTCGCTGATGGTGGAGCCGAGCTCGGCGAGGTCGAGCGATCCCACGCCGGTGGCGAGCATCCAGAAGGCGAGGACCGCGAGCCCGGTCTGGAGGAGGCCCCCGACGGTGACCCGCCGCAGCCGGACGAGCGCGGGCGGTTCGACGTGCTGGGAGCGGGCGAGGTCGGCGCGCACCTGGTCGAGATCGAGCTCGGCCGCCTTGAGGGCCTGGCGCTGGTGGAGGGTGAGCACCGATGCCTGGAGGTAGGGGAGCAGGGCGAGCACGCCCTCCTCGCCGAGGGCGGCGTACGCGGTGCGGGTGGCGAGCTCGGCCCCGCCGGCCAGGAGGATCGCCACGAAGGCCTGGGCGCAGTCGCTCCCGATCTGCACCTCATCGGCCACCGCCGAGCCCCCGCGGAAGTCCGCCAGGCCGACGCCGTCGGGCAGCGGCACGAGGTGCGCGGCGTCCACCTGGCCGTGGGCGATGCCGGCCGTGTGGAGGCGATCGAGGGCGGCCCACACCCCCTCGGCCACCTGCGTCGCCGCGGTGGCATCGAGCGGCTCGAGGTCGGCGAGGGGCACCCCTGCCGACGTGAGGACGAGGACCGCGCTCGCCCCGCGCGTGATGCCCACGCGCACGACGGCGTGGGTGGGCACCCCCGCCTGACCGGCGAGGAGGGTCACGAGCGCCTCGTGCTCGACCTGCGCGAGGCGGCCGAGCGGGGCCGGCGAGCCGGGATGGCGGTACCAGAGCCGGCGACCGATGGTGGCGAGCAGGCGGCCGTCGGACGCGTCCCGTCCCAACACCTTCACCACGAGGGGCACGCCGTCGTGGTCGATCGCGTCGAGGACGAAGACCCCGGGCGCGCCGCGTCGGGCGGGGGCCAGCGCGACGGTCGGCACGCCGAGCTCCTCGAGCCAGGCCACGACCGCCTCGAGCGGTGGGCGACCGGCGGACGAGCCCAGGGCGAGGTGCACGATCGTGGCGCCGATCACGGCGACGAGCAGGCCCATCGCCGCGCCGATCGGTGTGGTGATCTCGAGGGAGGCGGCGGCGAGCGCGCCGAGGGCGAGGAGCCAGTGCCCGAGGCGTCGCAGCGGGCGCGTCAGGTGGGGCGAGGCGGCGACGAGGGTGGCGGCGGGCACCGAGAACCGGAGGGCCGGATCGAGCGCGGGCGGGCCGTGCACCGCCACGAGGGCCTCGAGGTCGGGCCACTCGCCGCCGAGGAACCGGGCGATCACGAGGCCGGTGGCGAGGGTGGCCGCCGCGGCGAGGACGAGGTCGCGCCCGAGACGAGGGCGGCGGCCGGCGAAGGCCCCCACCACGAGCAGCACCGCCCAGCCGGTCATGGCGCCGATGGCCAGGGTCCAGAAGCGGTCGAGGAAGGCGGGTGACCCGCTGGCGACGCGCCCGAGCGACGTGGCGAAGACGGCGCCGGGGCGGGTCGCGGCCGCCAGGAGGGCGAGGGCGCCCGCCGCGGTGACCAGCAGCACGACGTCGGACGCGCGTCGTTCGCGGCGCCCCGTGTCGGTGCTGCTGAAGGCGCGCTGCGCCCGTGGGACGAGCGGTGCGGCGCGGTCCGGTGGCGGGGTGTTGATGGTCAGCCCTCGTCGAGGCCGTGGTCGCCGGTGACGAGGACCGTGCAGGGCGCGTGGCGCACCAGGTGATCCGACACGGATCCCAGCACCGCGCGCGTGAGCCCGCCCCGCCCGCGCGACCCCATCACGATCGCGGCGGCGCCCACCTCGGTGGCGAGATCCACGAGCGCGTGGCCAGGTCGCCCGCGGAGCACGCGGACCTCGGCGTCGGGCAGGCCGAGCGCGGTGCGGGCCGCCTCGACCCGCGCGTCGGCCGCGGCTACCGCCTGGGCGTCGATGCGCTCGAACTCCTCCGGTGACATGACGCCTCCCGCGAGGCCCGCCCCGGTCACGAGGGTGGGGTCGCGCTCCTCGACCACGGTGACGATGATCGGGTGCA
>CAZUYW010000376.1:0-2893 GCA_964624775.1 uncultured Iamiaceae bacterium | reverse complement strand
CGCCGTCGCTGCCACCGCGGCCTCGGTCGCGCTCGGCGGTCGGCACTCCGCTCCCCCCCCCCCCCCCCCCCCCCGCGCGGGCCCCCCGGGGCGCCCCCCCCCCCCGCCCCCCCCGGGGGCCCCCCGGCCCCGGGGGGGGCCCACAACGCGCCAACAGACGACCTGGAAGTGACCGAAAGGTACGACTAGAGTCGTCCCTCGGTACGGAGCAGGTTGCGACGTCGGCGGGACCACAGCAAGGCATCAGTAGGGGGGACCTACCAGATGGTTCGTCGATCACAACGACCGCGGCGCCGGCTGCCCGGGCGGTGCGTCGGTCTGGTTCGCACCGTGGGGTGGCGATACTCCGTCCACCGGGACGCCTACGTCCACCGGGCGTTCGGCGGCCGCTACGGACCCGTGTTCGTCGTCGGACCCGACCACGAGTTTCCGATCATGGACTCGCTCGACGATGTGCACGCACTCCTCATGTACGACACCCCCTTCCTGCGCGGACCGATCCTGTCGCCGCTGCGTGCCGCGCCAAGCGCCGTGGCCGCGATCTACCCCGAGGATCCCTGGGCCGGCATGCGCGTCGACGGCGCCCCACCGTCGCTGTCGGTGATCCTCGCCAACCGCCTTCGGCCCGCCGACCAGGTCGTCGGCACCACCCTCGACGTCACCGCCGGCCGTTCGAGCGCCGGCGTCGCCCGGAACACCGAACGGGACCGCACCCAGCGGCTGGTGAGCGAGGCCTGATCCGCGGCTGCGGCGACCGGCCGCGGCCTCAGCGGTCGGTGGTCCAGCCGTGCAGCTCGGCCACGCGCGCCACGACCTCGTCGAAGCGGGCCCGATCGAGCGCGGCGCCCTCGCGCCGGATCTCGTCGTCGCGGTAGCGCAGCAGGCGCGAGGCGTCGGCGAAGCTCGGGCGCGCCTGGCCGTCCCAGCCCCCGGTGCCGACCTCCACCCACTCCGCCGCGTCCCGCCGGGTGGCGTGGTCCTTGCTCGACAGCGGCACCCCGACGAGCTGACCGGTCTCGTGGCCCAGCACCAGCACGGGACGATCCTTGCCCTGGGAGGGATCGTCCTCGTAGGGCACCCACGCCCACACGACCTCGCCCGGGTCGGCCGAGCCGTCGTGCTCCGGGGCGTAGGCGACCTGCACGCCCTGGGGCGGAGCCGCAGGCGTCACCGCCTTCGTCCTGCGGACGCGGGCTCGGAGGCGGGCGAGGGGGCCGGTGCCGGTCATGGCCCGGCAGCGTAGAGGGGCCGGACGGGGTCGGGGCCTACGCTGCCGCGGTGCAGCTGAACGAGTTCCAGGACGTCATCGCCCGCACCTACGGCGAACGGGACAAGGAGCGGGGCACCCCCGCCACGGTCGCCTGGCTGTGCGAGGAGCTCGGGGAGCTGGCCCAGGCGGTGCGCAAGGGCACCGTCGACGAACAGCGCCACGAGCTGTCCGACGTGCTGGCGTGGCTGGCCTCGCTCGCCCACCAGCTCGACCTGTCGCTCGAGGACGCGGCGGCGCGCTACGCCGCCGGATGTCCTCGCTGCGGTGCTGTGCCCTGCGCCTGCCCCTGAGGGCGGGGGGGGGCGTCAGGCCGTGAGCTCGGCGGCGACCAGCTCGGCGATCTGCACCGCGTTGAGCGCCGCGCCCTTGCGCAGGTTGTCGTTCGAGAGGAACAGGGCGAGGCCGTGGTCGACGGTCTCGTCGACGCGGATGCGCCCGACGTAGGTCGGGTCGGCGCCGGCGGCCATCAGCGGCGTGGGCACGTCGGCCACCACGACGCCCGGCGAACCGGACAGGATCACGCGAGCCTCGTCGGGGCTGATCGCCCGCTCGAACCCGGCGCTGATCGACAGGGAGTGGCCCGTGAACACGGGGACGCGCACGCAGGTGCCCGCCACCTTGAGGCCCGGGATGTCGAGGATCTTGCGCGACTCGTTGCGGAGCTTCTGCTCCTCGTCGGTCTCCTCGAGGCCGTCGTCGACGATCGACCCGGCCATCGGGATCACGTTGAAGGCGATGGGGGCCACGAACTTCTGGGGCGCCGGGAAGTCGACCGCGCTGCCGTCGAAGGTGAGCTCGGCGGCGTGGTCGACGACCTTGCGGGCCTGCTCGTCGAGCTCGGCGACGCCGGCGAGGCCGCCACCCGACACGGCCTGGTAGGTGGAGATCACGAGCGTGCGCAGCCCGGCCGAGCGGTGCAGCGGGCCGAGGACGGGCATCGCCGCCATGGTCGTGCAGTTCGGGTTGGCGATGATGCCCTTCGGGCGATCGGCCACCGCGTGGCCGTTGACCTCGGCGACGACGAGCGGGACCTCGGGGTCCATCCGCCAGGCCGAGGAGTTGTCGACCACGACGGCGCCCGCCGCCGCGACCCGCGGGGCGAGCTCCTTCGAGGTGGCCCCACCGGCCGAGAACAGGGCGATGTCGAGGCCCGCGTAGTCCGCGGTGGCGGCATCTTCGACGGTGATGTCCCGGCCCTGCCAGGTGATGGTCCGCCCGGCGGAGCGGGCCGACGCGAACAGGCGCAGCTCCTCCACGGGGAAGTCCCGCTCCTCGAGGATGCGCGACATGACGCCGCCCACCTGACCCGTTGCACCGACGATTCCAACACGCATGGACCCGAGGCTACCGGGGGGCACCCAGCCGCCCCCAGCGCGATCCGGCGGGAAGGGTGGTCAGGTGGGGGGCGGCGGTGCGCCCCAGCCGGCCCCCGTATCGGCGGGTGGGGCCGCCGGGACCGGTGCCCCGGCGGGACCGACGGGTTCGGGCGTCGGCGCCACGGGCGGGGCCGGCGGTGCCGGGCGCTGGGCGGCCCGGCGCCGACGACGGCGACGCACCCGCCACCACCCGCGCAGGGCGAACGGCGCGCACGGGCCCAGGAACGCGGCGACGGCGAGCGCGCCC
>CAZUYW010000375.1:0-2932 GCA_964624775.1 uncultured Iamiaceae bacterium | reverse complement strand
AGCCCGACATGATCACCATTGCCAAGGGCATGACGTCGGGCTACTCCCCGCTCGGCGGCCTGCTCGTGAGCGACAAGATCACCGACGTGTTCCTCGCCGAGGACTCGGCGTTCTACCACGGGTACACGTTCGGCGGTCACCCGGTCAGCTGCGCCGTCGCCCTCGCCAACCTCGACCTCATGGAGCGCGACGGCCTCAACGCCAACGTCCGGGCCAACGAGGACGGCTTCCGCGCCGCGCTCGAGACGCTCCGCGACCTGCCCATCGTCGGCGACGTCCGGGGCATGGGGTACTTCTGGGGCATCGAGCTGGTCAAGGACCAGGCCACCAAGGGCATGTTCGACGACGACGAGGCCGACCGCCTGCTGCGCGGCATCCTCACCCCCAAGCTGATCGAGGCCGGGCTGCTGTGCCGGGCCGACGACCGCGGCGAGCCGGTCATCCAGCTCTCGCCGCCGCTCATCGCCGGACCGGAGCAGTTCGACGAGATCGTGACCGCGATCCGCCTCGCGCTCCTCGACGCCATGGAGGCCATGTCGTGACCACCCCCCTGCTGGTGGGCGTCCCCACCGAGATCAAGCCCGACGAGGGCCGCGTCGCCATCACGCCCGACGGCGTGCGCGAGCTCCACGGCCACGGCGTGTCCGTGCTGGTCCAGGCCGGCGCCGGGCTCGGCGCGTCGATCCCCGACGAGCAGTTCGCCCGCGCCGGCGCCGAGATCGTGGCCACCGCCGAGGAGGTGTGGGCCCGGTCCGGGCTGGTGTGCAAGGTGAAGGAGCCCCAGGAGTCCGAGTTCGGCGTCCTGCGCCCCGACCTCGTGCTGTTCACCTACCTGCACCTCGCCGCCTACCCGGGCGTGGCCGACGCGCTCCTCGCCGCCGGCACCACCGGCATCGCCTACGAGACGGTGCAGACGCCCGACGGCGCGCTGCCCCTGCTCGCCCCCATGAGCGAGGTGGCCGGACGCATGTCGATCCAGGTCGGCGCCCACTTCCTCGAGCGCCACAACGGCGGTCGGGGCGTGCTGCTCGGCGGCGCCCCCGGCGTCCGCCCGGCGCGGGTCGTGGTCCTCGGCGCCGGCAACGTCGGCTGGAACGCGGCCTGGATGGCGGCCGGCCTCGAGGCCGAGGTCGACCTGCTCGACCGCAACATCGACCGCCTCCGCTACATCGACCAGATCCAGATGGGCCGGGTGACCACCCTCGCCTCGAACCGCGGCCAGGTCGAGCGCACCGTCGAGAAGGCCGACCTCGTGATCGGCGCCGTGCTCGTGGCCGGCGGGCGGGCGCCGGTCGTGGTCGACGAGGACCTGGTGCGGGCCATGAAGCCCGGCGCCGTGGTGGTCGACATCGCCATCGACCAGGGCGGGTGCATCGCCACCTCGCACGAGACCAGCCACAAGGACCCGGTGTACGAGCTGCACGGCGTGGTCCACTACGCCGTCGGCAACATGCCCGGTGCGGTGCCCCACACCTCCACCTACGCGCTGACCAACGTGACCCTCCCCTACCTCGCCGAGCTCGCCCGCCTGGGCGTGCGCGAGGCCTGCGATCGCGACCCGGTCCTGGCCCTCGGGGTCAACACCCTTGCCGGCCAGGTCCCGAACGCGGTCGTGGCCGAGGCCCTGGGCCGGCCCCACGTCGATCTCGCCGCGGCCCTCGCCGACGTGTGAAGATCCCGGGCTGATGGCCACCGCCCACCGCTCGACCCGCCCCGCGCTGCGCGACGAGGACCGCCAGGTCCCGCCGGTGCTCGACGACATCGACAAGGCGGTCATCCGCGCCCTCCAGGTCGACGGCCGCATGTCCTACGCCCAGCTCGGCCCCGAGGTCGGCCTGTCCCAGGCCGCGGTGCGCAAGCGGGTGCAGCGCCTCGTCGACGCGGGCGTCATGCAGGTCGTGGCGGTCACCGACCCGCTGTCGGTCGGCTTCACCGTCCAGGCCATGATCGGCGTCCGGGCCGAGGGCGACCTGCGGCGCCTCGCCGACGACCTCGGCGCCATCGACGAGATCGACTACGTCGTCATCACCTCGGGCGGCTTCGACCTGCTCCTCGAGGTGCTGTGCGAGAGCAGCGACCACCTCCTGTCGCTCGTGAACGACGTCATCCGGGCCACGCCCGGCGTCGTCCACGCCGAGGTGTTCACCTACCTCGACCTGGTGAAGCAGACCTACTCGTGGGGCACCCGCTGACCGCCTGACCCGCTGACCGCCTGACCCCCGGGCGGCTGCCAGGATGGGGCCATGCGCCGCACGATCTTCACCGACGAGCACGACCTCTTCCGCGCTGCCTTCCGGCAGTTCGTCGACACCGAGATCGTGCCCCACGCCGACCGCTGGGAGCGCGAGGGCATCGTCGACCGCGAGCTGTTCACCAAGGCGGGCGCGGCGGGCTTCCTCGGCACCGACGTGCCCGAGGCCTACGGCGGGGGTGGCGTCGCCGACTTCCGCTACAACCTGATCATCGGCGAGGAGGTCCAGCGCTCGGGCAGCGGCGGGGCCGGGCTCGGGATCACCCTCCACAACGACATCTGCCTCCCCTACTTCCTCTCGCTCGCCACCGACGAGCAGAAGGAGCGCTGGCTCCCGGGCATCTGCTCGGGCGAGCTCATCACCGCGATCGCCATGACCGAGCCCGGCATCGGCTCGGACCTCGCCTCGATGAGCACCAGCGCGATCCGCGACGGCGACCACTACGTCGTCAACGGCTCGAAGACCTTCATCACCAACGGCATCAACGCCGACCTGGTGATCACCGCCGTGAAGACCGACCCCAACGAGCGCCACAAGGGCATGAGCCTCGTGGTGCTCGAGCGGGGCATGCCCGGCTTCGAGCGGGGCCGCAACCTCGAGAAGGTCGGCCTGCACGCCCAGGACACCGCTGAGCTGTTCTTCGACGACGTGCCGGTGCCCACGGCGAACCTCCTCGGTGA
>CAZUYW010000374.1:0-2950 GCA_964624775.1 uncultured Iamiaceae bacterium | reverse complement strand
AGCAGCGGTACGCCTTCCCGGCGCTGAGCGTGGTCACGGTGATCGGGCTCGCCGTGCCGGACTTCGTCCGCGTGGTGCCGCCGTTGCTCGAGCTGCAGGTCACGACGAAGGACGTGATGGCGCTGCCGTTGTTGGCACCGGCGGTGAACGACACCCTGATCTGGCCCGACGCCACCCGCACGGCCGTCACCCCGGTCGGGGCCTTGGGGGCACCGACGACGATCGCCGAGGTCGCCTTCACGGCCGACGACCCGACCGCGTTCACCGCGGTCACCTGGAAGGTGTAGGCGGTGCCGTTGAGGAGTCCGGTGATCGAGCCCGAACGAGCCGTGGCGGCGAAGCTCTTGGTGCTGATCAGCGTGAGGCCCTTGTAGGTCTTGACCACGTAGGAGGTGATGGCCGAGCCGCCGGTGGTGGTCGGGGCCGTCCAGGCCACGGTCGCCGCGGCGCTCGCCGGCGAGGCCGTCGCGGTCGCCGGGGCCCCTGGGGCGGTGGGCACCGTGACCGACGCGGATGCGGCCGAGGCGGCGCCCGTCCCGAAGGCGTTGGTCGCCTTCACCGTGCAGCGGTAGGCCCTGCCCGCGGTGAGGGAGGTCACCGACACCGGGCTCGCGCTGCGGGTGCCGGTGCGCGTGGTGCCGCCGTTCGTCGAGGTGCACGTGGCGGTGTAGCCGGTGATGGGGCCGCCACCGATGTAGGTCGGCGGGGTGAAGGCGACTGATCCGGTGGTCCCGGCGAGGGTCACGGCGCCGATGGTGGGCGCTCCCGGCAGGGTGGACGGCGTGACCGTGGCCGAGGACGCCGACGGCGTGCCGGTGCCGGCGCTGTTCACCGCCGCGACGGTGAAGTGGTACGGGTACCCGTTCAGCAGGCCGGTCACCGTCTGGGTGGTGGCGGTGGAGGCGAACGTGGTGGGCGTCCCGGCGGTGGTGTTCACGTAGGGCGTCACCACGTAGCCCGTGACCGGGGCGCCGTTGGTGACCGAGGGGGCGGTCCAGGTGAGCGTCGCCCGGGCATTCCCGGGGGCGACCGAGATGATCGTGGGCGCGCCCGGCGGGGTCGGGGCGGGGGTGACGCTCGCCGAGAACCCCGACTGCGCGCCGACGCCGACGGCGTTCACGGCGGCCACCTTGAACCGGTAGGCGGTGCCGTTGGCGAGCCCGGTGATCACCTGGGTCGTGGCCGTGGTGGCGAAGGTGCGCGTGGTCTGGGCGGTCGCCCCGATGTAGGGCGTCACCTCGTAGCCGGTGACCGCCGTGCCACCGTCGCTCGAGGGCGCGCTCCACTGGACCGTGACCTGGGTGTTGCCACCCGTCACGGAGGTGATCGTCGGCGCGCCCGGCGCCGTCGCGGCCGGGACGGCAGGACCCGCGGCCGCGGAGTTCGGGCCCGTCCCGACGCCGTTCACCGCGGCGATCCGGAACGTGTAGGACGCGCCGTTCGTGAGCCCGGTGATCCGCTGCTGGCTGGCCGTCGCCCCCGTGCCGGCGGTCGTGGGGATGGGGGTGAGCGCGGTGGCGCCGAGGTAGGGCTGGATCACGTAGCCGGTGATCGCAGCGCCGCCGTCTGACGCCGGGGCGGTCCAGGTGAGGGTGACCTCCTGGTTGCCGACGGCGCTCACGTTGAGGTCCGGGGCGCCGGGGGCGGTCACCGTGAGCGGCACCAGCGAGTCGTGGCCCCACGCGCTGCCCCAGCAGGCGACCGTGGTGTCGGTGGCGCGGGCGCAGGCGGTGCCGAGGCCGAGCGAGACCTCGGCGACGGTCCGGCCGGCCAGCGGTGTGCCCGTCGTGGTGACGGCGACCGGCACCGTCGAGCCCGTCGAGGTGCCGTCGCCGAGGGCGACGCCGCCCCCGAGGCTGCCCCAGCAGGCGGCGGCCCCGCCTGCGGTGGCGGCGCACGTGCCCGATGCGCCCGCCGAGATCTGGGCCACGGCCGCGCCGTCCAGCGGCGTGCCCGTCGTGGTGACCGCCACCGGCGCGTAGGACTGGGTCGTGGTGCCGGTGCCGAGCTGGCCGCGGGTGTTGTCGCCCCAGCAGGCCACCACGCCGTCGGTGGTGCGGGCGCACGTGTGGTACAGCCCGGCCGACAGCTCGGCGATGTCGGTGCCCTCGAGCAGCGTGCCCGTCGTGGCGACCGCGACCGGCACGCTCGAGTTGGTGCCGCTGCCGTCACCCAGCTGGCCGGCCGCGCCCTCCCCGATCCCCGGCCATGCGTGGCGGTTCAGGCCCCAGCACGCCATGCCGCTCTCGGAGGTCAGCGCGCAGGTGTGGCCGAAGCCCGCGGTGATCTGCACCACCGCCTTGCCCTGGAGGGGCGTGCCGGCGGTGGGCACCTCGACCGGCACCGACGAGGAGGTGGTCGTCCCGATGCCCAGCTGCCCGTAGGCGTTGTCGCCCCAGCAGCCGATCGCCCCGTCCGTCGTGAGGACGCAGGTGTGGTTCCCGCCGGCGACGACCTGGGCGATCGAGCGTCCCGCGAGGGAGGTGCCGGTGAACGCCGGGGCGATCGGCGTCGTGGAGCCGCCCGACGAGCCGTCGCCGAGCTGGCCACTGTCCCCGGCGCCCCAGCAGGCGACGGCGCCCGCGCTCGTCCGGGCGCAGCGGTGGCTCAGGCCGACCGCGACCCCGGTCACCGTGGCGCCCTGCAGCGGCGTCCCGGTGGTGGCCACCGCCACGGGCGTGTCCGACGAGGTCGTGGTGCCGTCGCCGAGCTGGCCCGAGCTGTTGTCGCCCCAGCAGGCCACCGTGCCGCCGGGACGGACCCAGCACAGCGGCTCGACCCCGACACCCAGCATCGACGCCGCCGGGCTGACCGCGGCGGCCGGCGCCGGGGTGCCGAGGACCGGAACCGCGAGTCCGGCCGCGGCCAGGGCCACGGCGGCCAGTCGGGCGAGCGTGCGCGAGGTCGACATGGGTTCCCTCCCCGTGCCGATCGGTCCCCTCGATCGGCG
>CAZUYW010000373.1:0-2956 GCA_964624775.1 uncultured Iamiaceae bacterium | reverse complement strand
GGCCAACGCCGTGCACCACGCCCTCGACGGCGACGCGGCCGTCGACGACGCGCTCGCCGCCGCCCTCGCGTCGGCCGACGCCGTGATCGACCTCCGCACCACCGCTGACGACGGCGCCGACGCCCGCCAGGTCTTCGCTGTCGCCCGTCCCGCGCTGCTCGGCAACGCCAGGGCCGTCGTCGCCGCCACCGTGCAGGGCGGTCGCCCGACCGGCGTGCCGGGCCTCGCCCGCGCCCTCGCCCGCGAGTTCCCCGACACGCTCGTCCGCTCCGTGGAGATCGATCCGGTCGCCGACCTCGAGCAAGCCACGACCGTCGCCGCCGCCCTCGTCGACGAGCTCCTCGACCGCGACGCCCCGGCCTCCCTGTCCTGGGTCGGGGGCACCCGCTCGACCCAGGTCGTCGTCGGTCCCGTGCACGCGCCCACCGCCGATGCCGAGCCGCTCGACGCCGACGCCGTCGTGGTCGTGACGGGCGGCGCCCGCGGCATCACCGCACGGGTCGCCCGGGCGCTGGCCGCCCAGGCCGGCTGCCACCTGGTGCTCGTCGGCCGGTCGCCGGTCCCGGGCGCGGAGGATCCGGCCACCATCGAGGCCGCGGACCGGGCCGAGCTCCGCAAGGCGCTCCTCGCCACGGGCGCCTACGCCAAGCCGGCCGAGATCGAGGCCGCCTGCGACCGCATCCTCGCCGACCGCGAGATCCGGGCGACGCTCGCCGACCTCGAGGCCGCCGCCGCATCGGTCGCCTACCACCCGATGGACGTGCGCGACCCCGGCTTCGGCAAGCTGCTCGACGAGGTGCTCGCCGAGCACGGACGCCTCGACGGGGTCATCCACGGCGCCGGCGTGCTCGACGACCGCTTCGTCCGGGACAAGACCGACGAGGGCTTCGACCGCGTCTACGGCACCAAGGTCGACGGCGCCGCCGCCATCCTCGACCGACCCGCGGTCGGCAGCCGATTCGTGGTCCTGTTCGGCAGCGTCAGCGGTGTCTTCGGCAACCGCGGCCAGTGCGACTACGCGGCAGCCAACGACACGCTCGACGCGCTCGCCCACCTGCACCACGCCGAGGGCCGCCGCGTCATCAGCATCGACTGGGGCCCGTGGGGCGGCGGCGGCATGGTGTCGCCCGAGCTCGAGCGCGAGTACGCCCGCCGCGGCATCGGCCTGGTCGACCCCGAGGACGGCGTCGCCGCACTGCTGGGCGAGATCGCGGCCACCACCGGCGCGGCCCAGGTCGTCGTCATGCGGGGCACGCCCGCCGCGTTCGCGCCGCCCACCGAGCCCGGCGCGACCGTCACCGTCAGCCCCGACGACCTCCTCGACGGCGTGGCCCTCGGTGACTGACCGGGAACGATCCGGCGACGCCGTCGCCATCGTCGGCATCGGCTGCCTCTTCCCCGGGGCGGCCTCGGCCGACGCGTTCTGGTCCAACATCAGCGACGGCGTCGACGCCACCACCACGGTGCCGGCCGACCGGTGGGACCCCGTCTTCTTCGACCCCGATGCCGCCGGCGCCGACCGCTTCTACTGCCGTCGCGGCGGGTTCGTCGACGACCTCGCCACGTTCGACCCGACCCGCTTCGGGATCATGCCGGTGGCGGTCGAGGGGGCCGAACCCGATCAGCTGCTCGCCCTCACCGCCGCCGCGGCCGCGCTCGACGACGCGGGTCGACCTCACGAGCGCATCGACCCGACCCGCGTCGGCGTCATCCTCGGGCGCGGCGGCTACCTCGGCGCCGGCGTGGCCCGGCTCGACCAGCGGGTGCGCGGCGCCCAGCAGCTCGTCGAGTCGCTGCGCACCCTGCTGCCCGACCTGACCGACGCCGAGCTCGCCGCGGTCAAGGCGGACTTCCAGGCCCGCCTCGGCCCCGAGCGCCCGGAGGCGTCGATCGGGCTCGTGCCGAACCTCGCCGCGTCCCGCATCGCCAACCGCCTCGACTTCCAGGGCCCCGCCTACACGGTCGACGCCGCGTGCGCGTCGTCGCTCATCGCGGTCGAGCGCGGCGTGGACGAGCTGCGGTCGGGTCGCTGCGACCTCGTGCTGGTCGGCGGCGTGCACCACTGCCACGACGTCACCCTCTGGAGCGTGTTCACCCAGCTCCACGCGCTCAGCCCCACCGAGTCGATCCGGCCCTTCGCCCGCGAGGCCGACGGCATCCTCGTCGGCGAGGGCACCGGCATCTTCGCCCTGAAGCGGCTCGCCGACGCCGAGCGCGACGACGACCGCATCTACGCCGTCGTGCGCGGCACGGGCGTGGCGAGCGACGGGCGCGATGCCAGCCTCATGAGCCCCCGCCCCGAGGGCCAGGTCCTCGCCGTCGAGGCCGCGTGGCGCGCCGCCGGGCTCGACCCCGATGCGGTCGGGCTGATCGAGGCCCACGGCACGGCGACACCGGTCGGCGACGCCACCGAGCTCGACACGCTGCATCGGGTCTTCGGCGGCCCCACCGAGGGACGGCCCCGCGTGGGCCTCGGCTCGGTGAAGTCGATGATCGGCCACGCCATGCCCGCCGCCGGCGCGGCCGGCCTGGCCAAGGCTGCGCTCGCCATCTTCCACGGCGAGCTGCCGCCCACGCTCCACGCCAAGGATCACAACCCAGCGCTCGACGCCACCCGCTTCCGCCTCGTGCACGAGGCCGAGCCGTGGGAGCTCGACGGCGGCGCCGCCCTCCGCACCGCCGGGGTCAACGCGTTCGGGTTCGGCGGCATCAACGCCCACGTCGTCCTCGAGGAGCACCCGTCCACCCGCGAGCACCGTGCCCGCAGGCGCTCGGCGGCTCCGGAGGCGGAGCCCGTCGAGGCCGCAACCCCGGCTGCGCCCGCCGCCGGACCGAGCGAGGACGACGCCGAGGAGGTGCTGCTGTTCGCCGGGCGCGACGCCGCCCACGTCGCCGCCCAGCTCGCGGCGTGGGCGCCCGGGACGCCGACGGGCGGGCCCGCGCCCGACGCCGGACC
>CAZUYW010000372.1:0-2961 GCA_964624775.1 uncultured Iamiaceae bacterium | reverse complement strand
GCCTGGACCTCGCGCACCACCCGCCGGTGGCCGGGCACGTCGTTGCGGTCGCCGACCGCACGCAGGTCGTCGAGCGCGATGGCGTCGAACCGACCGTCGACCGCCATCAGGTGACGGGCGTTCCACACGCTGTCGGCCCGGTAGGCGTGGGTGATGTCGAACGCGGGGGCGAGCTCCCAGCCACCGCCCTCACGTCGCAGGAACGCCAGGTTCTTGGTGTGGTCGTCGCGGTTGACGGCGACCACGTTGAAGACCATCCGCCGGTAGGCCTGCTGGAGGGCGTCGGGCCCGAGGTCGAGGGCGCGCACGGTCTGGAGGTACTGGTCGTAGCTGTGGGCGCCCACCAGGTTGAAGTCGAGGTGGGCGAGCGCGCACAGCGAGATCAGGTGGTGCTTGGCGCCGCCCGGCCCGCGGTCGAAGCGCTGGGTCATGAAGTGGCGGCGCGGCCCCTCGGCGAGGAGCTGGGTGGGCGCCATGGTCACCCCCGCGACGGCGGCCATCTTTGCGTAGGCGAACTCGATCCGGCCGAACGGCGCCGCCCGCCCCAGGGCGCTGCCGTGGCCGTCGAGGCCCACGTCGCTCACCCCGTCGAGCTTGATCAGCCAGGGCTCGAACCCCTCGGCCGACGGCGCGTAGGCGGAGCGGATCTGGGCGGTGGCGGGGTTGTAGGCGACGACCGCCTTGGCCCGGGCCCCGCCGGCCGAGGTGCCGACGTGGATCAGCTGCTGGAGCGCGTCGTGCGCCGCGCCGCCGCCGGCGAGCTCACCGCGCACGGTGAGGCGAGCGGCCAGGACGAGGTCGGCGAGCTGCACCGCGGTGGGCGGCGGCACGGGGGCGTCGCCGCGCGCCGCGGGCCGGAACTCGAGCGCGCCCATCGCCCGATCGGCGGCGTAGGCCAGGCGGTCGAGCGGCGTGATCGCCGTCGCCGGCACGCCCTGCTGGGCCATCCACGCGTCGACGAGCGCGTTGCCGAACGCGTCGGGCAGCGCGTCGGCGAGCATCGCCGGCAGCCCGAAGAAGGTGGTCCGGGCGAGCTGGGGGAACTGGTAGGGCTCGGCGCGCAGCGCCATGTGGAGGGGGGCCAGCTCGACCCCGGTCTCGAGCCACTCCGGAGCCCACGCGAAGGCGTACCAGCCGGTTGCGGGGTCGAGGGCGACCGCCCCCACCCGCCGACCCCACGCCCGGACCTCGACGACCTCGGTGGGGCGGTAGCTCACGTGGCACCGGCGGGC
Source organism: uncultured Iamiaceae bacterium (assembly GCA_964624775.1). Classification (GTDB taxonomy): domain Bacteria; phylum Actinomycetota; class Acidimicrobiia; order Acidimicrobiales; family Iamiaceae; genus Aquihabitans. The sequence goes on along the minus strand of CAZUYW010000372.1, from coordinate 1,729 downwards.
CGGGGCGAGGCCCGGCGTCGGGGGGCACCCCGGCGATGCCCGCCGTCGTCGAGGAGCGCGAGCGGGTTGAAGGCCGAGGCGGGTCCGAGGCCGCGGAGCCAGTCCTCGCGGCCGAGCGCGCCCGCCACCCGCACGAGCGTCGTGACGCTCGAACCGGCCCCGGCCTCGAGGTGCTTGAGCGCCCCGAGGGACACGTTGGCCTGCTCGGCCAGGTCGACCTGGCGCAGGTCGAGCGCCAGGCGCGCGGCCCGGACGCTCGCCCCGAGCTCCCGTTCCAGCGCTGCGACGTCCATCAGGCGACCTCCTCGCTCCATCCATGATGGTAGCCATTGGTCAACCAATTCGCCAGCCCATGATGTATCTAACAGACTGATATGTGACTGTTCAACGCCCTGCAAGCATCAAGAGACATGATCTGATCTGTTGTCAGATCGCTCGGGCGGTGGTGAGCCGGGCCCGCTGGACCAGCTGGTAGCCCCGGTCGGTGCGCGTCGGCTCCAGGTGCTCGGCCACCCGCTGCCGGTAGATCGCGAGCTGGTCATCGTCGAGCACCTCGAGCATGAGGCGGGCGAAGTGGCTGCGGTGCCACCGCTCGACCTCGGCCACGTCGGCGAACACGAGGGGCTCGTGGACGTCGGTGCCCACGATGTCGGCGAACCCGGCCGCGGCGAGGGCGGGCTCGAGCACGTCGGCCATGTCGTAGGCCTCCGACGCCCGCGGGTCGGTCGGCCCGAAGAGCTCCTCGCCGATCGTGCGGAGCCACTTCGACGGCACGTCGCCGTCGAAGGTGGACAGCGCCACGATCCCGCCCGGGCGCAGCACCCGGTGGAACTCGGCCAGCACCCGCGCCGGGTCGGGTGTGAAGAAGATCATGAAGCCGGCCGTGACGACGTCGACGGAGGCGTCAGGCAGCTCGATCGCCTCGGCGTCGCCCACGCGCACCGACGCGTTGACCACGCCACGGTGCTCGAGGTCGGCGGCCAGCGCGGCCACCATGCCCTCGGCCAGATCGATCCCCACCACCGAACCGCCGGGCCCGACCGCGTCCAGCGCCGCGAACAGGCACGCGCCCCGGCCGCAGGCGACGTCGAGCACATCGGCGCCACGGGGCGGGTCCGCGGCTGCGACCAGCGCCCGGCCGAAGGGACCGAAGAAGTCGATCACCTGGTCGTAGGTGGGTGCCGACGCGCTGAACACGTCCGCCACCATCGCCTTCGTCGCCGCGGGATCCACCTGGTCGCTCATGGGCGGACCGTATCCGGCCCCGCCACGCTTCGGCCGGTGAGTAGAACGCGTTCTACCATTGGGTCCCTTCCACCCGCCGGCCTGCCGAGGACCCGATGCACCTCCAGCTCACCGAGGAACAAGACGCCCTGCGCGACGCCGTCTCCAGCTTCCTGGAGAAGGCCGCGTCCCCCGAGGCGATCCGCGAGGCCGAGCCGCTGGGCTGGGACGAGCGGGTCTGGGCCGGCCTCACCGACATGGGCGTGCCCACCCTCGGCGTCGCCGAGGCGCTCGGCGGCTCGGGCGCCTCGCTGCGCGACATCGCCGTCGTGGCCGAGGCCTGTGGGGCGCGCCTCGCCCCCGCCCCGGTCGTCGAGACGATGGTCGCCGCCCGCGTGCTCGCCGCCCACGCCGAGGCCGCCGGAGACATCCTCGGCGCCCTGATCGAGGGCGGCGCCCCGGTCGTGCTCGCCGTGCGCCCCGCGCACCAGGGACGGGCCACGCT
>CAZUYW010000371.1:0-2967 GCA_964624775.1 uncultured Iamiaceae bacterium | reverse complement strand
ACCGCGGCGACCGCCTCGGGGTCGTAGCCCTCGTGGTCGATCATGGCGAGCAGGGCACGCTGATCGGCGTCGATGGCCCGCCAACCTGCCGGGAACGGGCCGCCGATGTCCTCGAGCAGCTCCGGGCGATCGAGCTGCTCGGCACGCTTGCGCCCACCCCGCATGCGGGGGTCGCGGGCGATGCGGCGCAGCTGGTCCATGGACAGCACGAACGCCAGGCGGTGGAGCCAGAGGCCGGGCGGATGGTCGCCCCGGTAGCGAGGGAGCGCCCGGTAGGCGCGCACGAACGTGGCGGACACCACCCGGTCCACGTCGCCGTAGCCCGCCAGCACCAGGTGGACGAACCCGCGGATCGCCGGTTCCCAGTGCGTCACGAGCTGGGCGAACGCGCTGGCGTCGCCTTCTCGGGCCGCGAGCAGGACGGCGGCGGGGAGATCGTCGGGACCGGACACCGTCGCTGACGGTACAAGGACCACCCGCGTTCGTCGTGGCGCCTGGTGACTGTTCCGTCCCGGTGCGGTCGTGCCAGACTCGTCGGCCGGAGAGGAACGGAGCACACGTGCAGCAGCAGGTCATCGAGGAGGCGCGCCACCGCGCCAGGCGCCGCGCCGTCGCGCGCTGCGGTGCGCTCGTGCTCGCCGTCACGCTCGTCGCCGGGTGCTCGTCGGGCTCGAGTGAGGGCTCGGTCGACGCCAAGGGCGGCGCCACCACCACCACCACCACCGCCGTCGACCAGGTCGGCACCGACGCCAGCAGCTCCACCACCGCCGCGCCGACCTCGTCCACCACCACGGCCTCGACCACCACGACGTCGACCACGACCACCACCACGACGGTGCCCGCGGACCCCACCGCCATCACCGAGACGGGCCCGCTCAAGAGCGGCAGCGTCGGCGCTCGCACCAAGGCGGTGCAGGACGCCCTCAAGGCGATGCACTACGACCCCGGCACGCCCGACGGGAAGTTCGGCCTCAAGACCACCATGGCCGTCTGGGCCTTCCAGCAGCTGAACGGCCTCGCGGCTGACGGCATCGTCGGCCCGGCGACCGAGGCCAAGATCCTGGCCAAGCCGGCCCAGGGCATGCTGCGCCCCGCGCTCGGCCCGACCCACACCGAGGTCGATCTCACCCGTCAGGTGATGATCGTGTGGCGCGGCGGTGTGCCCACGCTGATCACCCACGTGTCCACCGGCAGCGGCATCGCCTACTGCGAGGACACCGACCAGGGCCGCAACTGCGGTGACGCCGTCACGCCGACGGGCGTGTACCACTTCGGCCGCCGCGTGGCGGGTTGGCGGGTGGCCCCGCTCGGCCGGCTCTACAACCCCGTCTACTTCAACGGTGGCATCGCCGTGCACGGCGCCCCGTCGGTGCCGAACCACCCGGCCAGCCACGGGTGCGTCCGGATCCCGATGTCCATCGCCGAGTACTTCCCCACGTTGGTGAACACCGGCGACGCCATCGAGGTCTTCCGGAGCTGACGTTCGTGTCGGTGGCGACTGGTCACGCGGGCCGGATGAGGAGTACCGTGACGCGGGTCACGACCAGTACGCAGTTCCGCTGGTTCGACGGCTCCGCCCGATCGCCTGGCAGCCTCCAAGGGGGAAGGCGCCGCGACCGGGCGGTGTCGCGTCTGGCGGCGCGATGAGCACCGGCTCGCCCTACCAACCACCCGGCTGGGCCCCGCCCCCTGGCATGGGTCCGCCCGCCTACGGGGCGCCGCCGTCGGGCGGCGGCCGCCACGGGTTCGGCTCGGTGCTCGGCGCGTTCGTCGTCGGCGTGGTGGTCGGCGGTGTGGTCTGCCTGGTCGGCCTCGTCATCATCGGCATGCTGATCGGCGACCAGGACACCGGCGGCTCCTCCACCCGCACCTCCGCATCCACGTCGAGCGACACCGACGCGCCCACGGTGCTGTCCGCCCACGACGCGCTGGGGGAGGGGGCCGATGTCCCCGCCGTCGGTTCCTGCCTGGTCCCGAGCCCCCACGCCACCGACCTGCTCGACGCCGCCCACATCGGGTCGTGCGCCTCCTCCCACCGCAGCGAGGTGGTGGGGGTCGTGGCGATCCCGTCCCAGCGCATGCCCACCGCCGACGACATCGACTACTACGCCGACGGCGCCTGCCTGCTCGCGTTCCAGGAGTACGTCGGCTCGACCTACGAGGACTCGATCCTCGACTACTTCGCGGTGCGCCCGAGCGAGGCGGCGTGGCGCGCCGGTGATCGACGGCTGTTCTGCGTGGCCGACACCACCGACGCGCCGGCCGGAACCGGCTCGGTGAAGGGCTCGGGCCTCTAGTTGACCTGGCGCTCCTGGCCCTCCCAGTAGGGGCCGCGGAGCTTGAACTTCTGGAGCTTGCCGGTGGCGGTGCGGGCGAGCTCGTCGCGGAACTCCACCCGCTTGGGCACCTTGTAGCCCGCGAGCAGCGACCGGCAGTGGTCCCGCAGGTCGTCCTCGGAGGCCTCGGCGCCGGGCGCCAGCACGACCAGCGCCAGGATCAGCTCGCCCCACTTCTCGTCGGGCACGCCGATCACCGCCACCTCGGCCACCGACGGGTGGCTGAAGAGCGCGTCCTCGACCTCGATCGACGAGACGTTCTCGCCACCGGAGATGATCACGTCCTTCTTGCGGTCCGAGATCGTGAGGTAGCCCTCGTCGTCGATGGTGCCGCCGTCGCCGGTGTGGAACCAGCCGTCGACGATGGCCTCCTTGGTGGCCTCGGGCTGGTCCCAGTAGCCCTCGAGGACGTGGTTGCCCCGGGCGAGGATCTCGCTCTGGTGGTCCACGTCGACCCGGATGCCGAGCGCCGGCGCCCCGGCCCGGCCGAGCTTCTGGGCGCGCTCGTTCGGCGTGAGGTCGTCCCACTCGGCTCGGCCGCGGTTCATGGTGAGCAGCGGCGCGGTCTCGGTGAGCCCGTAGATCTGGATGAACTCCCAGCCCAGCTCGGTCTCGACCCGCTCGATCGTGC
>CAZUYW010000370.1:1699-2973 GCA_964624775.1 uncultured Iamiaceae bacterium | reverse complement strand
CGCCAACCGCCCGACGCCCGAGGAGATGGCGGCGGACCCGTCGCTCTCCACCGGGCACGCCCCGGCGTGGGCCCGTCGCTGGACCCGCGCCATGTTCGACGCCGGCTGGCTCGTGCCGGGCTGGCCGCCCGAGCTCGGCGGCCGCAACGCCGGCCCGATCGAGACGCTCGTCTACCTGGAGGAGCTGGCCAAGGCCCGCATCCCGCGCACCACCAACGTGCAGGGCCTCGGCATCGTGGCGCCGTCGATCATCGACTACGGCACGCCGGACCAGATCCGCGCCTACGCCATGCCGATCCTGCACGGCGAGGCCACCGCCTGCCTCGGCATGAGCGAGCCGAACGCCGGGTCGGACCTCGCGTCGCTCGCCACCCGCGCCGTCCTCGAGGGCGAGGGCGACAATGCCGAGTGGGTGATCGATGGCCAGAAGGTGTGGACATCGGGTGCCAACTACGCCGACTTCTGCTTCCTGTTCTGCCGCACCGAGCCCGACCAGCCCAAGCACAAGGGCATCTCGATCCTGCTCGTGCCGATGGACGCGCCCGGCATCACCGTGCGCCCGCTGCCCGAGATCGTGCACCCCGAGGCCCCCGACCTGAACGAGGTCTTCTTCGACGGCGTCCGCGTGCCCGCGTCGCACCTCGTGGGCGAGCGGGGGAACGGCTGGGCGATGGCCAACGGCTCGCTGGCCCACGAGCGCGGCATGGTCTGGGTCAGCGCGGTCATGGGGCTCGAGGAGTCCCTCGAGCGCCTCCTCGGCGAGGCCCCCGCGCTGCTCGACCGCATGGACCCGGCCGAGCGCGCGCTCGCGGTCGACTCGATCGTGCGCATCGCCATCGACACCCAGGCCGCCCGCTGCCTCGGGTACCGGGGCTTCGCCAAGCTCGCACGCGGCGGGACCGCGCCCGAGCAGGCCTTGATGAAGCTCTACGCGAGCGACTGCCGCCAGCGCGTGGCCCGCGTGGCTGCCGAGGTCCAGGGCGCCGATGCCCTCGAGCTGGGCCTGGTGGCCAACGACGGGCACCTCGCGGTCGACGAGCCGCGCGGCACCTGGCTGGAGCAGTGGTTCCACTCCTTCGCCAACACCATCTCCGCGGGCACCTCGGAGATCCAGCGCAACATCATCGCCGAGCGCGTGCTCGGCCTGCCCCGGGGGTAGCCGTGCGCTTCGCCATCACCCATCCGATGATCGCCCACCCGTACCACCCGGACCTGGCGACGGGGCCTGGGGTCGTGCGCCTCGCCCAGGCCGCCGAGGCCGCCGGGTTCGACGG
>CAZUYW010000370.1:0-1599 GCA_964624775.1 uncultured Iamiaceae bacterium | reverse complement strand
GCCGAGCGGGCCGACGGCTGGAACCCGTTCCCCGCTCCTCGGGGCATGGCCAAGGCGGTGGGCACCGCGTCGCTGCGCAGCGTCGAGGACCTCGCCGTCGCCGTCGCCGACCTGCGTCGCCGCCTCGAGGCCCGCGACCGGGACCCCGCCGAGGTCGACGTGTGCTTCTCCTGCTTCGCTGGCGGCTCGCCCGCGGCCGACGACTTCGATGCCGACGCCCACCTCGCCGGCCTCGAGGAGCTGGCCGCCATCGGGGTCACCTGGGTCCAGGTCGGCGTGCCGGGCGACTCGCCCGAGCGGGCCGTCGAGGTCATGGCGCGGTACGGCGAGCTGGTCATCGGCCCGCGCCGGAGCACCTGATGGCGCTGACCCCCGACGCCGCCCTCCTCACCGACCGCGTGGCGGTCGTGACCGGCGGCGCCTCCGGCCTGGGCCGGGGCATCGCCGACGCGTTCGCCGCCTTCGGGGCCCGCGTCGTGGTGTGGGACAAGGCCGATCCCGAGCACCCCGTCGACGTGCGCGATCCGGACCAGGTCGATGCGGCGCTCGCCCGCTGCGTCGCCGAGGTCGGCGTGCCCACGATCCTCGTGAACAACGCCGGCGGCGTGTTCCACTCCTCCCTGCTGGACACGTCGCCCAACGGCTGGGACGCCCTGATCCGCTCGAACCTGTCGCACGTGCTGCTCTGCACCCAGCGGGTGGCCAGAGCGATGCGCGACGCCGAGGTCGGCGGCTCGATCGTCAACGTCACCTCGATCGAGGGGCTGCGTGCCGCCCCCGGGTTCGCGGCCTACGCAGCGGCCAAGGCCGGCGTGCTCAACCTCACCAAGACCGCGGCGCTCGAGCTGGCCCAGCTCGGCATCCGGGTCAACGCCCTCGCCCCCGACGCCATCCTCACCGAGGGCCTGCTGGCCTTCGTGCCGGACTCAGCCGACCACCTCGGCGGCATGGTGCCCATGGGCCGGGCCGGTGAGGTGGACGAGCTCGCCGGTGCCGCGGTGTTCCTGGCGAGCGACCTGGCCAGCTACGTCACCGGCCAGGTGATCGGCGTCGACGGCGGCACGGCCGCCGCCGGCGGCTGGTACCCCCACCCCGTCGACGGCCACTACATCCTCGGCCCCGCCCACGACGCCTGAGGTCTGACAGACTCGGCCGATGGTCGCCTGGAACCACGTGGGGTTGTGCGTCGCGGACCTGGACCGGTCGATCCGCTTCTACGGCGCGGTGTTCGGGTTCGTCGAGCGCAACCGACTTGCCATCCCCGATGGCGCGGCGTCCAAGCTGCTGCGGGTCCCCGAGCCGGTCGGGCTCACCGCCGTCTACCTGACCCTCGGTGAACCCGGGGCCGGGGGCGCGGTGCTCGAGCTGTTGCACTTCGACCGGTCGGGCAACGATCTGCAGCGCGATCGGTCGATCACCGAGCCGGGCCTCACCCACATCTCCTTCACGGTCGACGACCTGGGAGCAACGTGCGAGCTGGTCCGCGCCAATGGCGGCGAGGTGCTGGAGGACACCGACATGGCCGGCTTCGCCATCCTGGTCCGCGACCCCGACGGCCAGATCCTCGAACTCCTCCCACCCGGCGCCCTCCCGACCTGA
>CAZUYW010000369.1:0-2992 GCA_964624775.1 uncultured Iamiaceae bacterium | reverse complement strand
CGTCGGCATCAGGCGGGGAAGCGCTCCGGGTGGGCGTCGGCGAGGATCTCGTCCCGGTCCGCCGGCAGCAGGTAGCCGACGGCGAGGGCGTGGCCGAGGGCCTGCTCGTAGGCCGAGAGGTAGGCGGCACGGTTCCGGTAGGTCGCAGCGAGCTGGTTCGCGGGCACCGGTTCGGTGTGGCCCATCAGCTGGCAGAACAGCGATGAGCCCGGTGCGGGCAGCCCGGAGAGGACGTCGGTGGCGGCGTCCACTGCCGGCGTCCGCACGCCGCCGGTGACGTTCCCGACGTCATCGGTCGCGTAGGAGGCCCCGTCGCCGCTGCCCACCGTCTCCAGGCGGGGGGCCTTGGGCGCAGCGACACCGCGCGCGACCCAGGCGCCGAGGGCGTGGAGCGCAGCACGGAGGACGAATACCTGCTGACCATCGTTGATCGGCTCACCGCAGTCGACGAGGTCGACGGCCGCGCCGAGCTGGTAGGTGTCGGCGTGGGCGGTGCCGGCGATCTCCCACAGCCGGAAGCGGGCGCTGTCGGGTTGGCGGGCCCGCACGAAGCCGAGCAGTCCGAGCACGTCGGACTCGGTCTCCACGGTGAGCACGGGCACGTCGAGGTCGGTGCGGATGCGGGCGACCTGGTTCCCGAGGGAGGTGGCGAGGTCGATGCCCTTGTCGGGCTCGCCCAGGGGTGCGGCGGCGCCAGCCCGGCTGTGGATCAGGAACCCGTCGAAGGCCCTGGTGAGCGGCTGCACCCCATCGGCGTAGGTGGTGAGGGTGACGGCCGACTGGGACTCGCCGACGGCGAGCAGCCGGCGCACGCGCAGGTCGTGCAACGGGTTCGACGCGCCGTCGAATCGCAGGGCGCGTGCCACCTGCGTGTACAGGTCGTAGCTGTAGGCGTCGCCCGGATGGTGCAGGGCGCCGTAGCGCGCCGGATCGAGGTGCTTGATGCCCTTGCCCGCGCCGAGCTGGTCCGAGGCCGGCGTCTCCACGAGCACCGGCCCGCCCTCGACCCCGATGCGCTGGGCCGACACGCCCACCCAGGCGTACCCGCTGCGCACGATCTCCTCGGCCATGTAGGTCCAGTCCGGCGCCACGTCGGCGCCGCTGCTGACGTTGAGCCACTCGACGACCGCGGTGCCGTTGAAGTCGGCGTCGGCCTTCGGCCGACGGACCACGATGCGGGTCTCGTAGGGCGCCGAGGTGGTGGTCTTCAGGGTGAAGCGCCCGTCGGCGGGGAGCTCGCCGACCGCGGCGTACGCGCGCGCCGTGCCGCTCGCCGTGTACTCGGTCTCCGTGTAGCCCGCTGCCGCCAGGTCCGGTCCGGCCTGGGGCGACACCAGGCGGATGCCGGCGCCGCCGGTGAGCGGGGTGATGCGGGCAGCCGGGCCGTCGGGGCGCGCCGGCGCGGTCGTGGTCGTGGCGGGGCGGTCCGCCGTCCCGGGCCCTCCGGCGTCAGACGAGCTGCAGCCAGCCGCCACCAGCGCGAGCGCGGCGACGGCCGCAGCGAGGTGCCGTCGCCGCGACGGCGAGCTCCCCGGTCGTTCCCCTGCGGCCTCCACGTCCCCCGACCGGTGCATCGGGTCAACCTACAGCGACGCCCATCGGCACCCGGGCCCGACGGACGGCAGACTCGGACCATGGACCACGCCGTCGTGCCGGACCTCGTCGCCGCCCTGCCCGTCGGTGATGTCGTGGTCGACCCCGACATCACCGACGGCTACCGCCACGACCGGGCGATGGCCGTGGTGCCCGGGCGGCCGCTCGCCGTCGTGCGACCGAACTCGGCCGACGAGGTGGCCGCCACGATGCGGATCGCGGCGCGCCACGGCGTCCCGATCATCACCCGTGGCGCGGGCACCGGCCTGTCGGGCGGTTCGGCCGCGGTCGACGGCACGATCACCCTGTCCACCGAACGGCTCCGCACGCTGCGGATCGACCCGGAGGCCATGGTCGCGGTGGTCGGCCCGGGGGTGCTGAACGCGGAGCTGAAGGCCGCAGCCCGGGCCGAGTCGCTCTGGTACCCGCCGGACCCGTCCTCGTTCGAGATCTGCTCGATCGGCGGGAACCTGGCCACCAACGCGGGCGGGCTCTGCTGCGTGAAGTACGGCGTCACGACCGACTACGTGCTCGGCCTCGAGGTCGTCCTCGCCGACGGCCGCATCGTGCGGCTCGGCGGCACCACCGTGAAGGACGTCGCCGGGTACGACCTCAAGCGCCTGTTCGTCGGGTCCGAGGGCACCCTCGGGATCATCACCGAGGCGACCCTCCGCCTGCGGCCGTTGCCGCCACCGGCGACCACGATCGCGGGCACCTTCGCGGACGTCGTCGACGCGGGACGCGCCGTCACCGCCGTCGTGGCCGCCCTCCGGCCCAGCGCGCTCGAGCTCATGGATGCGGCGGCCATCGCCGCGGTCGAGCGGGTGCGTCCGATGGGCTTCGGGCCCGAGGTCGCCGCGCTGCTGATCGCCCAGGTCGACGGTCCGCCGGGCGAGGCCGAGGTGGTGGCCGCCGCCTTCCACCAGGCGGGCGCCACCCAGGTGGTGGTGAGCGACGACGAGGTCGAGGGCGAGCTGCTCATGGCCGCCCGGCGCATGGCGATCCCGTGCGTCGAGCGGCTCGGCACGGTGCTCATCGAGGACGTGGGCGTGCCGATCCCCCGCGTGCCCGATCTCGTCGCCGCGGTGGCCCAGGTGGCCCGGCGCCACCGCGTCGACGTGCCCGTGATCGGCCACGCCGGCGACGGCAACTTCCACCCGCTCGTCACCTACGACCCGACCGACCCCGACGCCGTCACCCGCGCCGCCACCGCCTTCGACGAGATCATGGACGTGGCGCTCGCCCTCGGCGGCACGATCACCGGCGAGCACGGCGTCGGTTCGCTCAAGGCCCGGCACCTCGCCGACCAGCTCGGCCCCGACGTCATGGACCTGACCCGCCGGGTCAAGGCCGCGCTCGACCCCAACGGCCTCCTCAACCCCGGCCGCTGGATCTGACC
>CAZUYW010000368.1:0-2992 GCA_964624775.1 uncultured Iamiaceae bacterium | reverse complement strand
GAGACGGTGGTCTCGGACTCGACCGTGTCGACGCCGAACTGCTCGACGCTCGTCACGCCGGGCACGCGGTCGCGCAGGATGCGCTCGACACCGGCCTTGAGGGTGACGGTGGACGCGGGGCAGGACACGCAGGCACCCGTGAGCTCGACCGTGACGACCCCCGTCTCGGGGTCGAACCCGCGGAAGAAGATGTCGCCGCCGTCGGCCTGGATGGCCGGGCGGATCACGTCGATGGTGCTGCGGATCTTGGCTTCCACGGGACTCCTCGGGGACGGGACATCCTCGCACGACCGGTTCGGAACGGGCGATTCCCCGGGGGGTGCAACCGGTCGAGCCCGCCTGATGTTCCCCGGCGGCTACTCGGCCCAGGTCAGCAGGCCGAGGTCGAGCGGGTGCACGAGGTCCGGGTGGGTGGGCACGACCCGCACGGTGAACCCGTAGCGGCCGGGCGTGTCGCAGGGCACGGTGCCCTGGTAGACGACCGGGCGGGCCGTGGCGTCGGTGCAGGTCAGGCTGCTCGTGGACAGCACCTCGAGCTCGCCGTGCTGCAGCACCCGGCCGTGCACGAGCTGCACGTCGAGCTCGGTGGGGGACAGGCCGTTGGGGTCGACGAGCACCGTGACCTCGCGGGCTGCCCCGAGGTCGGCGACCTCGTCGCTCGAGGTGATCGAGGTGATGTGGATGCGGTCCCACTGGCGCCGCACGCTGGCCTTCCACCCGGCGAGCGCCTTGGCGCGCGCGTGGCCGTCGGCGCGCTGGGCGTCGGCGGTGGCCGCGGTGGGCTCGTAGAGGTGCGTCACGTAGTCGCGGACCATGCGGGAGGCGACCACCTGCGGGCCGAGCGTGGCCAGGTTGGCCTTCACCCGGCGCAGCCAGCCGCGGGGCACGGCGGTCTCGGAGCGCTCGAAGAACAGGGGCACGATCTGGTGCTCCAGCAGGTCGAACAGGCTGTCGGCCTCGTGGCGGTCGCGCAGCTCGAGGTCCTCGACGTCCTCGGCCGAGGTGATGGCCCACCCGTTGGTGCCGTCGAACATCTCGTCCCACCAGCCGTCGAGGATCGAGCAGTTGACGGTGCCGTTGAGGGCCGCCTTCTCGCCGCTGGTGCCGCACGCCTCGTGGGGGCGGCGCGGCGTGTTCAGCCAGATGTCGGCCCCCTGGTACAGGGCGCGGGCGACGGAGATGTCGTAGTCGTCGAGGAAGACGAACCGGTGCCGGACGCCGAGCTCGCGGGCGAAGGCGACGATCTGGCGGATCATCTCCTTGCCGTCGTCGTCGGCCGGGTGGGCCTTGCCGGCGAACACGAACTGCACCGGGCGGTCGGCGTCGAGCAGCAGGGCCTGGAGGCGCTCGGACTGGGCGAGCAGGAGGTTGGCGCGCTTGTAGGTGGCGAACCGGCGGGCGAAGCCGATGGTGAGCGCCGACGGGTCGAGCAGGTCCTCGACCCAGCCGGTCTCGGAGGGGGCGGCGCCCTCGGCCACGGCGCGGGCCCGCATCCGCTCCCGCACGAACGAGACCAGGCGGTGCCGGGCCTGCTCCTTCACCCGCCACAGCTCGTCGTCGGGGGTCTCCCACACCCGGGCCCACGTGACGTCGTCGGCCTCGTCCCACTCGGGGAGCACCCGGCGGGACAGCAGGTCGGTCATGTCGGCGGACACCCACGTGCCGGCGTGCACGCCGTTGGTGACCGACGTGATCGGCACCTCGTCGACGGGGAGGTCGGGCCACAGGTCGGCGAACATCTCGCGGCTGACCTCACCGTGCAGCTGGGACACGGCGTTGGACCGGCCGGCGAGTCGCAGCCCCATCACCGCCATGTTGAAGCGCTCGTCGGGCTTGTCGCCGGGGCGGTGCCCGAGCGCCATGAGCTCGTCGAGGGTGACCCCGCACGTGGCGGCCCAGCCCCCGAAGTAGGTCTCCATCAGCTCGCGCGGGAAGCGGTCGATCCCGGCCGGGACGGGCGTGTGGGTGGTGAACACCGAGCCGGACCGGGTGGCCTCCACGGCCTCGGCGAAGGTGAGCCCGTCGTCGACGATCGCGCGGCGCACCCGCTCGAGGCCGAGGAAGCCGGCGTGGCCCTCGTTGGTGTGGAACACCTGGGCGTCGACGCCGAGCGCCTCCAGCGCTCGCACCCCGCCGATGCCGAGCAGGATCTCCTGGCGGAGGCGGTGCTCGACGTCGCCGCCGTAGAGCCGATCGGTCACGCCCCGCAGTTCGGGCGGGTTGTCCTCGACGTCGGTGTCGAGCAGGTACAGCGGCACGCGGCCGACGTCGGCCCGCCAGACGCGGGCCACGAGCGGCTTGCCGGCCAGCTCGACCTGCACCCGCACGCCCTCGCACAGCGTGAGGGCGAGCGACCACGGGTCCTGGTCGGGGAAGTGCTCCTGCTGCCAGCCGTCGGCCGAGAGGCCCTGGCGGAAGTAGCCGTGTCGGTAGAAGAGGCCGACCCCGACGAGCGGGACGCCGAGGTCGCTGGCCGACTTCAGGTGGTCGCCGGCCAGGATGCCGAGGCCGCCCGAGTACTGGGGGAGCGCCTCGGCGATGCCGAACTCGGGGGAGAAGTACGCGACCTGGCGCAGCGGCGAGTCGTCGCGGCTCTGGAACCAGCGGGGCTCCTCGAGGTAGCGCTGCAGCTCGTGGTCGACGTCGTCGAGGAAGCGGCGGAACGAGGGGTCGGCCTCGAGGGCGGCGAAGCGCGAGGCCTTGACCAGCCCGAGCATGCGCACGGGGTCGTGGCGGGTGGCATCCCAGGCGTCGGGCTCGACCCAGCGGAACAGGTCGCGCGTGCGGTCGTCCCAGCTCCACCGGAGGTTCATGGCCAGGTCGTGCAGGGGCGCGAGCGCCTCCGGCAGCCGGGGTCGGACGGTGAAGCTCCGCAGCGCGCGCATGGCCCCGACCGTAGCCACCCGTCGTCGCCGGCGGGAGGGCGGTTCGCGGGAGTTCATGCGCGGTTCACAGCCAGCTCGCGGGCACACTCGTGGGGTGCCCGATCCCG
>CAZUYW010000367.1:0-3021 GCA_964624775.1 uncultured Iamiaceae bacterium | reverse complement strand
AGCACGAGACCCGCTGCGCCCTCGACGCCCTCGCCGCCCGCGACGCCGCCCCACCCGCCTGACCCCCGACCTCTTGCGAGGATCCGCCCCACCATCGGTGGTCGATCCTCGCTTATTCGGGGCGACGGCGAGGCGCTGCGAACATGCGTGGATCGTCCCCAAGGGATGGGGTCAAGGCGCACGAAAGCGGTGGATCAGAGGCCGCGGAGGTGGGTGAGGTCGCCGGGGGTGCTGGGGTGGCGGAGCTTGGCGAGGGCCCGCTCCTCGCGCTCGTGCTCGACCTCGAGGTCGATGCCGAGCATCGAGGCGGTGTCGTCGATCGACAGGGCGGGGCCGCCGTGGAGGCCGAGGCGCAGCTCGATGACCCGGCAGTCGTCCTCGTGGAGGTGGCCGAGCGCGGTGAGCAGGGTGGCGTCGGCCGGACCGGCACCATCGGAACCCAAGCCGGCGCCCTCGTGGTCGCGCTCGACCTCGCGCAGTGCGCGCTCCACCCACCATCGGGCGAAGGCGCTGAACGGGAGGCCGCCGGTGGGGTCGTAGCGATCGACGGCCCGGGTGAGCGCCTCGTCGCCCGCGTCGAGCAGGACCTGCGTGGGGAGGTGGCTGGCGGGATGGCGGCGCACGATCGAGACGACGAGGTGGCGGGTGGCGTCGATCAGGCGGCCCCGGGCCTCGTCGCCGGCGGCGATGCGGGCGCGGAGGCGGGCGGCGTGGTCGAGGTCGGTCAGGTGCTGGGCGCTGAGGGCGGCGAGCTCGTTCTCGGCCACCCGGGCGTCGGCCACGAGCGCGGCGGCGGCGAGCTCCTCGCCGGTGGCGAGCAGGCGGGGCTCCCCGAGGGCGCGCAGGTGCGCCCGCAGGACGGCCTCTCGCTGCTCTCCACTGGGGCGGGTGCCCGTCACGCTGCCTCCCCGGCGGGTCCCAGGTGGACGAGGAGCCTCGCCCTCGGGAGAACGTACCGGGCCGCGCCGGGCCGATCGGGGACCCGTGGCGGACGCCTGATCAGCTGGCGTTCTGGGCCTTGCGGTCGTACTCGCCGGTGCCCATCACCGACCGCCAGAGGTCCCGCTGGTCGTTGCCGCGCTCGAGGTAGGTGGTCCAGTACGCGGCGCCGCCCGAGTCGGGCGCACGGGAGAGGAGGTGCTGGAACGCGGCCTTGACGGTGCGCCCGGCGGTCTCGTGGCTCGTGAGCAGCAGCTTGGCGAAGCTGCCGCGGGACAGCCCGGCGTCGAGGCGACCGGTCCAGTAGGCGAGGCCCCCGGGGTCGACGGCCCGGCCGTTGATGAGCTGGTAGAGGGCGGTCACGTAGCCGGCGTTGGTGGAGCCGGCCTTGCGGTACACCTCGGGAGCGCCGGCGAGCTGGGCCTCGAACTCGGGGAGCTTGATCGTCTTCAGCTTGGTGACCCAGTAGGCCCGGCCGCCGCTGTCGGCGGCGCGGCCGAGGTAGTGCTGGAAGGCGTCGTCGACGAGCTTGCCCCGTTCCTCGGCCGAGCCGAGCAGGTCCTTCACCCAGTCGGCACGGGTTCGGCCGCGGGCGAGCGAGTAGGTGAGGTCGTGGAGTTCGTCGTCGGTGATGGTGCGGTCCAGCACGTCGGCGTTGGCGGTGCGGGCGTACCGCTCGTCGGGGGTGAACGGGTCGTCGGGGCAGCGGCTGGCGTCGGGGTCGGCGCTCGCGCCGGTGCGGAACTCCCAGGTCTTGGGGGCGACGGGCTGGTTGCGAGCGTCGACCAGGTTCGCGGTGACCGACGCTCGGTACCAGGTGCACGGCTTCAGGTCGGCGGCGGGCTCGAGGCCCACCACGTGCTCGCCGGCGTCGGGCCCGTACGGGACGCTGCGGGGCCAGCCCGACGCGAGGGCGACAGGGTCACCGGTGTCGCGCTCCTCGAGCGTCATGGAACCGGCGGGCAGCTCGGAGGTGACGGTGCCGGCGCTGCCGTCGTAGGGGCGGGCGTAGGTGAGCGCGGCGGCGATGCGGGTGCGGGCGCCGCCCCGACCGGGGGAGGAGCCGGGCTCGTGGCTGCGGACCCAGCCGGTGGGCGGCACGCGGCGCTCGCCGTCACCCGGGTAGGTGATGGACACCTTGGTGGTGGGCTGGTTGCCGAGGAGGCGGCCCCACATGGCGTCCCACGCGCCGGCGATGGCGGTGCCGGCGAAGAGCACGCCGCCGGGCGCGGTGACCATGTTGTGGCTCATCCACGGCATCGCCGCGTGGAGGGCGTCGATGTGGGTGGGGGCCCAGGTGCCCTCGGCCTGGTGGACGACGTTCATGGCCGCGTAGCCGAGGTTGAGCTCGCTGTCGTCGACGTCGCTGCGCCCGACGGCGGCGAAGGCGTCGAGCAGGTCGCTGTGGTCGGGGAAGGCGGCGATCGGGGTCGACGGCTGGCCGTAGTCGGCGACGGCGGCGAGGTCCATCTGCAGCTCGGCCCCGCCCTTGTTGGCGTAGGAGCCGAGGTCCGACGGCACGTAGTACTCGTTCAGGTCGGCGGAGTAGGGCTCGAAGAGCCAGTCCCACACCTCGTCGCCCATGCCGTGGCCGATCATCCCCATGAGGAAGGCGATGCGGCCCGCGCACGGCCCGTTGGGGAGGGTGAGGTCGGTGCACTCGGTGTGGGTGAGGATCTGGGCGGCGTAGGCGTCGTGGAACCGCTGCCAGTGGGCCTCCTCGCCGTAGGTGTTGGAGAGCGCGTAGCCCGAGTCGGGGAAGTGCGCGCCGGCGCGGACCATGGTGGCGTTCGCCTTGAGCAGGGCCTTGAGCTTGGTGGAGGTGACCTTGTCGATGGCGTCGGCGTCCATCCAGGAGTGGGTGGTGACGCCGGCCGCCCCGGCAGGCGGCGCGGGGGCCAGTGCGAGCGCCCCGATCACGAGCACGCCGACGAGAGCCGCCGTGCGTGCGATGCCGATCCGATGCCCCAGCAGCCCCATTGGCCAGACCTCCCCGTGGACCGGTCCACCCTAGAGGCCGGGCGCGGCGGCGGGGATCGGTGGTGCTTGACCCCCTCCCGATGCCGTGGGAGCGTTCCGGCG
>CAZUYW010000366.1:0-3030 GCA_964624775.1 uncultured Iamiaceae bacterium | reverse complement strand
CGTCCGTCGCGGTGGCCGTCGCGCTCGTCGATCTCGACGATCTTGGCCTGCAGGTCCTCGTTGGTGACCCCACCCCGTTCGGCGAGGAGCTCCCACATGGCCGAGGTCACGAGGAGCAGCTTCTCGAAGCGGTCCTCGAGCTTGTAGGCCCGGTCCTGGAGCGTGACCTCGCGACCGGCCTGGTTGGTCTCGGTCATGACGCGATCCGCGCGCAGCTGCTGGATCTCGACCTCTTGGAAGACGTTCCACAGTCCCATCCCGATCCATCGGCAGGACGGGGCGATCGGTGAAGGCCTCGGGAGCGTGGGCGGCGCTGCTCAGGCCGGGCTGTCGACCGGGAGGACGAGGTCCATGATCTCGGGCACGTGGCGGAACTCGAGCCGGTCGATGTCGCCCAGGTGGTCGCCGTCGACCTGGTACGGGAACGGCTTTCCGTCGAGCCCCTCGACCAGCACCTCGGTGAGATCGGTCCGGTAGGACACGAAGCGGTCCTTGCCGACCGCGCCGCCGCCCTGGATGGCCCGGGCGATGACCCGCAGCGTGCGGTCGAGGCGCATCGACTCGACCGCCACCATGGTCAGCCCGCGGTCGAGCGTGGCCTCGGGGGCGATGTCGAGGGGCCGGTTGCCGAGGTAGGTGTACGGGTTGGTGTTGCAGCAGATCGCGAAGTAGCCGTCGTCGATCGAGGTGCCGTCGGGGTAGGTGACCCGGAAGTGCGGGTGGCGGGTGTCGAAGTGGCGGAACCAGGTGTCGAGCGCCGCGTAGATGAAGAGGGGATGGCCCGCCCACCGCTTGAGCCCGGCGCGCCGCTCGACCTGCTCGACCACCGCGGCGTCGTAGCCCACCCCGACGTGGAAGCAGTAGTACCGGCCGTTGACCGACCCGAGCCCGACGCGGCGGATCGAGCCGGCCTCCAGGGCTTCGAGGGTGACGGCGGTGGCCTCGATCGGGTCGTTGGGCAGGCCGATGGTGCGGGCGAACACGTTGGTCGAGCCGCCGGGGAGCACCGCGAGCGCCGTGTCGGTGCCGGCGAGGCCGTTGGCCGTCTCGTTCACCGTGCCGTCGCCGCCGAGCGCCACCACGACGTCGACGCCGTCCGCCGCCGCGCCCTGTGCGAGGCGCGTCGCGTGGCCCCGTCGAGCCGTCTCGACCAGCTCCACCTCGTGGTCGCCCGCGAGGGCCTTGCGGATCACCACGCGGGTGCGCGCGGTGACCGAGGACGAGAACGGGTTGACGAGCAGCAGGACCTTCACGAGGCGATCGACCGTAGGCGCGGGCCCCCTCGGGCGGGAAGCCGGGCCGATCGCGGCCGCGATTTGGTCGCCTGCGAGCACCGCGAACAGACTCGTCCGCCATGAACGTCGTCGTCTGTGTCAAGCAGATCCCTGACCCCGCCGACCCCGGCGCGCTCAACGCGGATCACACCCTCAAGCGTGATGGCAAGCTCATCCTCGACGAGTCCGATTCGTACGGCGTCGAGATGGCTCTCCAGCTGGTCGATGCGGCCGGTGGTGGCGAGGTGACCCTCGTCTCCATGGCCCCCAACGGCGAGACCGCCGGTCTGCGGACCGCCCTCGCCATGGGTGCCGCCAAGGCCGTGCTCGTGAGCGACGACGCCCTCGCCGGCGCCGGTGCGCTCGACACCGCCAAGGTCCTCGCCGCCGCCATCAAGCGGGTCGAGGGTGCCGATCTGATCCTGGCCGCCACCGAGTCGTCCGACGGCTACACCGGCACCGTGCCCGAG
Organism: uncultured Iamiaceae bacterium; assembly: GCA_964624775.1. Classification (GTDB taxonomy): domain Bacteria; phylum Actinomycetota; class Acidimicrobiia; order Acidimicrobiales; family Iamiaceae; genus Aquihabitans. The sequence continues at coordinate 1,286 of CAZUYW010000366.1, read as the reverse complement.
CAGATCGCCGCCGTCCTCGACCTCCCGTCGATCACCTTCGCCAAGTCGGTGGAGATCGCCGGCGGCGTCGTGAAGGTCCAGCGCCAGACCGAGCTCGGCTACGACGAGTGCGAGGCCCCGCTGCCCGCCCTCGTCTCGGTCACCGCCGGTGTGGTCGAGCCCCGCTACCCCTCCTTCAAGGGGATCATGGCGGCCAAGTCCAAGCCCGTCGACCAGGTCACCGTCGCCGACCTCGGCATCGACTCGGCCATCGTCGGCTGGTCCGGCGCCGGCCAGGAGATCATCGACGTCAGCGCCGCCCCCGCCCGCGAGGCCGGTGAGGTCATCGAGGACGACGGCGAAGCCCACCTGAAGATCGTCGAGTTCCTCGACGGCCTCAAGGTCCTCTGAACCCCCGCACGGAAGAAAGGAACGCAGACATGGCTCTTTCCAAGGTGTGGGTCCACGCCGAGGTGACGCCCAGCGGCGTCGCTCCCATCACGCTCGAGATGCTGGCCAAGGCCCGTGAGATCGCCGACACCGTCGAGGTGTTCCACGGCGGCGACGGCGCCGCGGTCGCGGCCACCGTCGGCGCCCACGGCGCCACCAAGGTGCACGCCACCGGCGACCTCAGCGGCAAGCTCCAGGGGCCGCACCTCGCGGCTGCCCTGGCGGCGGCCATCGAGGCCGGCGACGGCCCCGAGCTCATCATGTTCGGCACCACCTACGACGGCCGCGACGTCTCGGCCCGCCTGTCGGTGAAGCTCGACAAGCCCGTCCTCACCAACAACACCGACGTCGAGGTCGGCGACGGCATCGTGGTGTCCACCCAGATCTTCGGTGGCACCCAGATCGTCAAGACCAAGTTCGCCGCCGGCGCCCCCGCCATCGCCCTCTTCCGCCCGAAGTCCTTCGTGGCCGAGGAGTCCGGCGGCGGTGCCGCCGAGGTGGCCGCCCTCGCCGTCCCGGACACGGGCGCCGCGGGTGCCGCCACCGTGCTGAACCGCCACGTCGAGGAGACCACCGGTCCCAAGCTCGACGAGGCCGCCGTGGTCGTCTCGGGCGGCCGTGGCCTCGGCGAGGCCGGCAAGTACGAGCTCATCGAGGAGCTGGCCAAGCTCCTGAAGGGCGCCCCCGGCGCCTCGCGTGCGATCGTCGACGCCGGCTGGGTGCCCTACAGCTACCAGGTCGGCCAGACCGGCAAGGTCGTGAAGCCCACGGTGTACATCGCCGCCGGCATCTCGGGCGCCACCCAGCACATGGTGGGCATGAAGGGCTCGAAGAACATCATCGCGATCAACAAGGAC
>CAZUYW010000365.1:1331-3084 GCA_964624775.1 uncultured Iamiaceae bacterium | reverse complement strand
CGGCGAACATGCGGGCCGGGCGCTCGGCGTCGCGCTTGAACGGGAACACGCCGGCGGTGAACGGGAACCGGCCGGGCAGGTTCTCCTCGAGCAGCCAGCGCAGGAGCGAACCCGGGTCGTCGTAGCGGGGGAGGGCCACGCGCCGCACGACCGTGCCCGACAGCGACGTGCGGGTGAGGGCGGTGTGGATCTCCCGGTCGCGCACGGTGACCACGTGCTCGTCGCCCGAGTACGCCGCCACGGTCGCCGGCCAGTCCGCGAGGCGGGAGCGCGCATCGTCGTCGATGGCGGCGTCGGCCTGCGCCACGAGCTCGCCCAGGCCGACCGCCTCGGGGTCCCGGCCGCTCGCCTCGATGGCCTGCGCGGCGGTGGTCAGCGCATCGTGGCGGCGCACCGCGGCGACCTGCTCGTCGACCCGTCGGTGATGGGTCCGCACGGCCTCGGCGACCTCGGCGAGGTAGCGGGACCGGTGCGGCGGCACGATCGCGGTGTCGGCGCTCGAGACCTTGGTGGTGACCGGCGCGAGCACGGCCGCGGCGTCGCCGTCGGTGAGGCCCTGGGCGGCGAGGCGGGTGCGCAGCTCCTGGTAGAGCGCGGTCACGCCGTCGTCGTTGAAGCGGCTCGCGACGGTGCCGAACACCGGCATGGCCTCGGGGTCGGCGCCGAACGCCTCGGTGTTGCGGACGAGCTGGCGGCGCACGTCGCGCAGGGCGTCCTCGCCGCCCCGTCGGTCGAACTTGTTGATCGCCACGACGTCGGCGAAGTCGAGCATGTCGATCTTCTCGAGCTGGCTCGCGGCGCCGAACTCGGGTGTCATCACGTAGAGGGCGGTGTCGACGTGGTCGACGATCGCGGCGTCGCCCTGGCCGATGCCCGGCGTTTCCACGATGACGAGATCGGCGCCCCAGGCCGCGGCGGCGGCCGTGATGTCGTCGATCGCGGGTGGGACCACCACGCCAGCGCCTCGGGTGGCGAGCGAGCGGAAGTAGACCGTGGCCGGATCGATCGCGTTCATGCGGATCCGATCGCCGAGCAGCGCCCCGCCACCCTTGCGGCGCGTGGGGTCGACGGCGATCACGGCGACCTTCAGCTTGTCTTCGTGGTCGAGGCGGAAGCGGCGGACGAGCTCGTCGGTGAGCGAGGACTTGCCCGAGCCGCCCGTGCCGGTGATCCCGAGGCGGGGGACCGACCGCCGCGCCGCGGCGGCGCGGATCTCGGCGAGGTGGCCATCGGGGAGCGTGCCAGCCTCGATGGCGGTGATCGTGCGGGCCAGCGCGGCGGTGTCGCCGCCGAGCAGCGCCTCGGTGGCGGGCAGGGGGCCGGCGGCGAGGTCGACGTCGCACTCGCGCACGAGCAGGTTGATCATCCCCGCCAGCCCGAGCGCCTGGCCGTCGTGGGGCGAGAAGATGCGCGAGACGCCGTAGGCCTGCAGGGCTTCGATCTCCGCGGGCACGATCACGCCGCCCCCGCCGCCGTAGACCCGCACGTGCCCGGCGCCGCGCTCGCGCAGGAGGTCGACGAGGTAGCGGAAGTACTCGACGTGCCCGCCCTGGTAGGAGCTGACGGCGACGCCCTGCACGTCCTCCTGGAGGGCCGCGGTGACCACCTCGTCGACCGAGCGGTTGTGGCCCAGGTGGATGACCTCCACGCCCTGGCTCTGCAGGATGCGCCGCATGATGTTGATGGACGCGTCGTGCCCGTCGAACAGGCTCGCCGCGGTGACGAACCGCACCGGGTGCGCGGGACGGTGGAG
>CAZUYW010000365.1:0-1231 GCA_964624775.1 uncultured Iamiaceae bacterium | reverse complement strand
CTCCAGTTCCACTGGCTGCAGCGGGCGCTGTGGTCCCCGACGAGCTGGCAGCTGCTGCTGGTGACCGTGGTCGACGGCGAGATCGTCGGCACCCAGGGCCTGGTGGGCGACCAGTTCCCGGTGCGGCGCACCGTCTCGTCCGGGTCCTGGCTGCACCGGCCCCGCCAGGGCGAGGGCATCGGCACCGAGATGCGCGAGGCCATCCTGCACCTGGCCTTCGCCGGGCTCGGGGCGGATCGGGCCGAGACCTGCGCGTTCACCCACAACGTCGCCTCCCAGCGCGTGAGCGAGAAGGCCGGCTACGCGCGCGACGGCGAGGCGGTCGTCGCGGTCGACGGTCGCCGCGAGCGCGAGGTGCGCTACGCGCTCGATCGGTCGCGGTGGGAGGGTCGCCGACGCGACGACATCGAGCTCGTGGGCCTCGACGCCTGCCGGGAGCTGTTCGGGGCGTGAGCGATCCCGCCGTCGACGTGGACCTGGTGGCGCTCGGCGTCGAGCACCTCGCATTCGCGTGGGAGATGCTCGCCGCCGCGGCGACGGCCGGCGCCGCCCCGCTGCCCGTCGCCGAGGTGCAGGCCGAGCCCACCCTCGCCCACTACCTCGACGGCTGGGGCCGCCCCGGCGACGCGGGTCTCGTCGCGGCAGGGCCGGATGGCGTCCTGCTGGGCGCCGCCTGGTTCCGGTCGTTCACGGTCGACGATCCCGGCTACGGCTTCGTCGACGCCGCCACGCCCGAGGTGTCCATCGCCTGCGTGCCCGAGGCGCGCGGCCTCGGCCTCGGGCACCGCCTGATCGAGGGCCTGCTCGACCTCGGCCACCGGGCCGGCGTCGAGCGCCTGTCGCTCAGCGTGCTCACCGCCAACGTCGTCGGGCGCCGGGTCTACGAGGACTGCGGGTTCGTCGACACCGGCGAGGTCCACGGCGACGGCGGGGCGATCACGATGGTCGCCCCCACCCGGCCGCTTCGCGCCGGGGGATCGGTCGCCGTCGCGCCGGTGGCACCTGGCGCGCTCGACCCTGCCCTCCTGGCGCGCAGCGCCTGGGGCGCGACCGTGGTGTCGGCCGGCGTCGTGCACGACTTGACCGCCCGCCCGGCCCTCGTCGCGTCGATCGACGGGGCGCCCGCCGGCCTGCTGTCGTGGCACGTGGACGGCGATCAGCTCGAGGTGCTCGGGCTCGAGGCCTGGGTGCCCGGTCGCGGGGTCGGCGCCGCGCTCCTGCGGGCCGCCCG
>CAZUYW010000364.1:0-3095 GCA_964624775.1 uncultured Iamiaceae bacterium | reverse complement strand
GTGCACGACGCGGTGGCGCAGGTAGACGACGCCGCTCGTGAACGTGCGCGTCTCGACCAGCTCCAAGTCGACCCGGCGGCCCTCCTGGGGGAAGAAGGGGTGGCCGGCGCCGAGGAGCACCGGGGCGACGCGGACCTGGTACTCGTCGATCAGGTCGAGGCGGGCGGCCTCGGCGATGAGGTTCGCCCCGCCGAGCGCGATGGCGCCGTCGCCCGGCTCGGCGCGGAGGCGGGCGATCTCGTCCGCCAGGCTGTCGGTGGCGAGGCGGATGTTGGTGCCCGCCACGCTCGACAGGGTGCGGGAGAAGACGACCTTGGGCAGCGCCTGCCACAGGTCGGCGAAGGCCTGCTCGGCCTCGCCCCAGTCCGCCGCCGCGGCGGGGTCCTCCCAGTAGCTCATGCCCTCGTAGAGCCGGCGCCCGAGCAGGTGCACGTCGACGCCGCGGACGAGGTCGGTGGCGAACGCGAACAGCTCCGGATCGGGCGCTGACCAGCCGAGGCCGCCGTCGGCGTCCTCGAAGTACCCGTCGAGCGAGATGGTGAACGATGCGATCACCGTGCGCATGTGCGGCCTCCTGCGGTGTGGCCGGGAGGTGCATCCCGGGACCCCATTGTGGGGGATCAGGCGTAGATGCCGTCGAGCCAGGCCTGGAGGGCGGCCTCCTCGGCGGCGGCGTCGACGCCCTCGTCGAAGCGGTGGACGCTCATGCCGACGACCTGCCCGAACGCGTTGCGGCCGAAGAAGCGGTAGAGGCCGGTGGCGGTGCGCACGCCGATGAACTGCGGGGTGAGGTAGTCGATCACGCCGGCGAGCGGGTCGGCGTCGCCAAGTTCGGCCTCGACCGCGTCGCCGACCGAGGCCTCGTCGCCGATGCCCAGCGCGGCGCGCAGGGTCGCCATGGCCTCGGGGTCACCGGCCGCGGCCGGGCCGTTGATGCCGAACGAGGGCTGGCCGACGTAGGTGGCCGGGCGGCCCTTGAAGTGGGCCAGGTACTGGCCGAGCGTGTGCAGGTAGAAGTCGGTGTGGGGGCCGATGGCGTCGTACTGGTCGGCCCACTCGGCGGCGAGGATGCCGCTGTGCACGTAGCGCAGGTGGGCGGTGCCGCCGTCGCGCGCCTCGATCAGGTACTCGAGCGAGTTGAACGTGCCGTCGGGCGCGTCCATCCGCACGACCATGTGGTGCGGCGGCTCCCAGGTCGGCACCGGCGCGCCCTCGGGCGGCGCCTGGCCCTCGGGGATCTCCATCCCGGTGGGGAACTGCCAGGCCTCGGGGTGGGCGGTGATCGCCACCCACACGTCGTCGGGGCTGGCGGGGAGGTCGAGGTCGCGGGTGACGTCGAACGGGCGGCTCATGATGGGTGCTCCTCGGTGGGGGTCGATGGGGGTCGGGTGATGCTGGGGTGCAGGGCCACGACGAACCGGTGGTCGCGGCCCTCCGCGGCGCCGGCGACGTGGTACTTGGCGACGAGCCCGGCGACCGCGTCGGCGAGCTCGGTGGCGAACGCGGCGCGCTCGCGCGCTGATGCGAAGCGGATCTCGCTGTCGATGGCGAGGGTGGCGACGGGCTGGCCCGCCTCGGCCGACGCCGTCAGCAGCTCGCCGACGTCCCGCACGAGGCGACCCGCGAGCGCCAGCAGCCAGCGCGCCGAGCGCTGATCGCCGCGGCGGGCGGGGTCGGGGGCGACGTCGGGCAGCGCGGCCGGCGAGATGACGTAGGCCTCGGCCGTGGCGCGCAGGATGCGCTCGGTGCAGTTGCCCTTGCGGCGCTCCTCGACCAGCTCCACGAGGCCGTGCTCCTCGAGCTGGTGCAGGTGGTAGTTGGCCTTCTGGCGGGTCAGCCCGGTGAGCGCTGCCAGGCTGCTCGCCGAGCCGGGCGCCTTGGCCAGCTCGGCCAGGAGCCGCGCCCGGATGGGCTGCAGGGAGACCTCCGCGGCGGCGGGGTCGGCGATCACGGCGACGTCGTGCACGGCCCCACCGTGCCACCGACAAGAATTCTTGTCAAGCGTTCCCGCGCGCAGCGTTGGAAGCGGCGCGGGGTGCTCACCTGCGGCTCAGGTTCTCGATCACCTCGCGCTGGCGCGTCGTCCAGTAGTCGTGGATCGTGCCTCGGTCGACGGGCAGGGCCGGGTCATCGGCGACGTCATCGAGGTAGGCCAGCGACCGCACGACAACCGCCACCGGTTGGTCGGGGTCGCGCGGGCCGTACTTCTCGAGGAAGAGGGCGATGCCCTCCTCGACGCGTATCGCGGTCCGGTCGATCTCCATGAGGTCGAAGTAGTCGCGGAGCTCACCTCGGTCCATGATCACCTTGAGCTTCATCGCAAGGATGTCCTCGACGCTCGCGACGCGGATGCCGGCCACGACGGTCGGTCCGCGAAGCATCGCCTGATCCGACGCTCGGAGGAACTGGACCCTCGCCCCGTCGAGCATGCCGGTGAGGGTGCCCTCGTCCTGGTAGGTGACGCCGAGTCGACCCACCGCCGCCAGGCGCTCGCGCAGGCCTTCGAGGTCCTCGTCGTGCTCGAGCATGAAGTCGAGGTCCCGGCTGACCCGATGGTGGAGGTGGACGGTCAGCCCGGTGCCGCCGGCGAGGTAGGCGCTCTCGGGAACGAGCGGCGCCACCTTGACCCACGTGTCCGCGGTGGCCCCCGGCAGGAAGGGGATCAGCTCCGCGGGGATCGCGTCGCCGCCCGGAGGGGCCGGCTCAGCCATGGGCCAGGTGCCGGATCATCGAGCGACGCCGCTCGTCGACGCCTCGGAGCTGCGCGACCTTGGCGATCGACGTCTCGTCGAGGTGCGACGCCGCCCAGCTCAGCGCCTGGGGATCGTCGCTGCGCAGGAGCCGCGCCGCGATGTAGTCCGCGTCCGCAGGCAGCCGGAGCTTCGCCGGCTCCGCGTTCCAGAAGTGGTGCCAGAGCCGCTGGGGCACCGCCTTCGCGTGAGTCCTGGGTGCGCGGCGCTCGGGCAGCACGACCCTCCGCACGTCGGGGGCGATCGCGATCCAGTCGTCGCTGCGCGACGCGATCCGCGTCACCGTGACGTCGCGCGCCTCCCCTTCGATGACCCGCTCCGTGGTCGTCGAGACCAGACCCCTCG
>CAZUYW010000363.1:0-3104 GCA_964624775.1 uncultured Iamiaceae bacterium | reverse complement strand
AGGCGGCCCTCGGCCTCGGCCAGCGCGGCGAACACCCGGTGCGCCCGCTCCTGCACCCGCTCGGGCAGGCGGGCCTCGGCGACCAGGCCCTGGATGTGGGCGGCGGTGCGCACGACCGTGGAGTCGTGGGCGTGCACGTGGACCTTGGTGCCGCCGAGCCCGCCGCGCAGGACCGGCTCGATCTCGGCGGACCAGTCGGCCACCGGCAGGCGGTCGAGCAGGGCGAGGACCTCGTCCCAGTCGGCCCCCGCGTCGACGAGCGCGCCCAGCGCCATGTCGCCGGCGACGCCGGCGTAGCAGTGGAACCAGGCGATGGTCATGACGCTCCTCCGGCGCTGCGAGCGTCGGGAGCCTCGCGCACATCAGCTGGCGGTGCGCCGGGACGCAGGAACAGGCGGGCAGCGGCGCAGGCCGCGCCGTACCCGTTGTCGATGCCGACCACCGTGATGCCCGCTGCGCACGAGGCGAGCATCCCGAGCAGCGCGGTCACGCCCTCGAGCCCGGCCCCGTACCCGACGCTCGTGGGCACCGCGATGACCGGTGCGCCGGTGAGGCCGCCGATCACGCTCGCGAGCGCGCCCTCCATGCCGGCCACCACCACGATCGCATCGGCCTCGGCCACGGCGTCGGCCTCGGCGAGCAGGCGGTGGAGCCCGGCGACGCCCACGTCGTGGAGCCGGCGGGGCGGCAGGCCGTGGGCGGTGAGCGTGGCCGCGCACTCGTCGGCCACCGGCAGGTCGGCGGTGCCGGCCGTCACGAGCAGGATCTGCTCGCCGCGGGGCGGCGCCGGGCGCCACACCACCGTCGAGCCGCCCGGTCCCGCGGTCACCTCGCCGTCGCCCGACCCGGCGGCCGGGGCCGCGCCCAGCGCGGCGGCGACCTGGTCGGGGTCGGCCCGGCTCAGCAGCACGGGCGCGTCGGAGGTGGCCAGGAGCTCGGCCACGATCCCGGCCACGTGATCGGGGGCCTTGCCCGGCCCGTACACGGCCTCGGCCATGCCCTGGCGCAGGCGGCGGTGGTGGTCGACGCGGGCGAAGCCCAGGTCGGCGAACGGGAGGCGTCGCAGCGCGGCCACCGCGTCGTCGGCGGCCAGGCGGCCCGCGGCCACGTCGTCGAGCAAGTGTCTGATGGCCGGTTCGTCCACGCCCCTATCCTGGCCGGTCGTGGACGAACCCGAGCTGCCGCCGTCGCCGACCGATCCCGCCCGCCCGCTGCGGGTGGCGTTCCTCGGGCCGCGCGGCACCTTCACCGAGCAGGCCCTGCTCACCCAGCCCGACCTCGCGGGCGAGCACGTCCCGTACCCCACCATGGGCGACGTCCTGTGGGCCACCGAGACCGGCGAGGTCGACGTCGGCTTCGTGGCGATCGAGAACGCCATCGAGGGCACGGTCAACGTCACCTCCGACACGCTCGCGTTCGACGTCGACCTGCTGATCCAGCGCGAGGTCGTGATCGCGATCCAGCAGCACCTCATGGGCGTGCCCGGCGCCACGCTCGCCGGGGTGCGCGAGGTCGTGTCCATCCCGCACGCCACCGCCCAGTGCCGCGGGTTCCTCCACCGCAAGCTCCCCGGCGTCATCACCCGCGCCGCGAACTCCACGGCCGAGGCGGCGCGGCTCGTGGCCGAGGCGGGCGACCCGGCCGCCGCCGCGATCGGCAACGAGCTCGCCGCCGAGATCTACGGGCTCGACATCCTCGCCCCCGAGATCGAGGACCACCCCGAGAACCAGACCCGCTTCGTGGCGGTGCGCGCCGGCGTCGTGCCCGCACCCACCGGGCACGACAAGACGTCGGTCCTCGTGGCCCAGCGGGCCGACCGGCCCGGCTCGCTGCTCGCGATCCTCCAGGAGTTCGCGGCCCGTTCGATCAACCTCACCAAGCTCGAGAGCCGGCCCACCAAGACCCAGCTCGGCGAGTACTGCTTCCTGCTCGACCTCGAGGGCCACGTCACCGACGACGTCGTCGCCGACTGCCTCAAGGCGATCCAGGCCAAGCACGGCGAGGTGAAGTTCCTCGGGTCGTACCCGTCGGCCGCGGCCGAGGCACCCGAGCGCCGCGCCGCCGCCGACACCGCGGCCCGCGAGGCCGACGCGTGGATCGCGGGCATTCGCGCCCGCGTCCTCGACGGCACCCCCGGGTGAGCGCAGGGTGACCGACCCGGCCCCGCGCGACGCACCGGTCCACTGGCCCGCGCTCGACGGCCTGCGCGGCCTCGCCGTCGCCGCGGTGGTGGCGTACCACCTCGGGCACCTGCACGGCGGCTTCCTCGGCGTCGACCTCTTCTTCGTGCTCTCCGGCTTCCTGATCACCACGCTGCTGCTGCGCGAGCGGGACCGCACCGGCACCATCAGCCTTCGCCGCTTCTGGGAGCGACGGGCCCGGCGCCTCCTGCCCGCGCTCGCCGTCACCCTCGTCGGCGTGCTCGCCGCGGCCCGCATCTGGTTCGACCCGCGCCGCCTCCCGGCCCTCCGGCTCGACGCGCTCGCCGCCGCGGCCTACGTGGCGAACTGGCGCTTCGCCCGGCTCCCGCTCGGCGGCTACTTCGCCCCGGACCCCTCGCCGCTGCGCCACACGTGGTCGCTCGGGATCGAGGAGCAGTTCTACCTGGTGTGGCCGTTGCTCGTGCTCGGCGTGCTCGCCCTCGCCCGGCGCCGCAAGGTCGGGGCCGCGGTGGCGATCGGCACGCTCGCCGGGCTCGGCGCCGTCGCCAGCACGGCGTGGACCATCGCCCACGCCGACTCGTGGTCGATCGACCGCCTGTACCTCGGCACCGACACCCGGGTGGTCGCCCCGCTGCTGGGCGCGGTGCTCGGCTGCCTGCTCGCCCGCTGGACCACCACGGCGCGGTCGGTGTCGCCCGGCGCGCAGGCGAGCCTCACCGTGGCCGGCGCGGCGGCCGTGGTCGGCCTGGCCGTGGCCGTGTTCGCAGTCGCCCCCGACGACGGGTTCCTCTACCGCGGGGGCTTCGCCGCCATGGCCGCGCTCGGCTGCGTGGCGGTGGCCGGCGCCGTCCTCGCGGAGACCGGTCCGCTCCGGGTCCTCGCCGTCATGCCGCTGCGCTGGCTCGGCGAGCGGTCCTACGGCATCTACCTCTACTCGTGGCC
>CAZUYW010000362.1:0-3117 GCA_964624775.1 uncultured Iamiaceae bacterium | reverse complement strand
GCTCGGGCGACGGCGGCGGCGGCGGCTCGTCGGGCCTCGGCACGGCAGGCGGCCTGCTGGGCGCCCTCGCGGTGGTCGGCGGCCTCGGCTGGGCGGCCCGTCGGCGTCGGGTGGCTCCGGCGGCCTGATCCCCGTCGTTGCTGGAAGGATGGCGGGCCATGGCTCCCGCCTCCCCGTCTCCATCCGGTCCCGACGTGCTCGCCTCGGCCTGGTCGACCCCTGAGGTCACCGGGGTCGGGCGGCTCCCCATGCGGGCGCCGCTCGACCCCCACGCCGACGTCGACCAGGCCTGGGCAGGTGAGCCCTCGCCGTTCGTCCGCTCGCTCGACGGCACCTGGCGGTTCCGGCTCCACGACCGACCGGCCGACGTCGACCCCCACGAGCCGACCGACGGCCCGGGCTGGTCCGACCTCGCCGTGCCCGGTACCTGGGTGCTCCAGGGCGGACCCGACCACCCCTTCGGCCGCCCCGCGTACACGAACGTGGTCATGCCGTTCCGGGCCGAGCCGCCGGCCGTGCCCGAGCACAACCCCACCGGCGTGCACGTCACGACCTTCAGCGTGCCCGCCGCCTGGCGGGGTCGCCGGGTGCTGCTCGAGGTCGGCAGCGCGGAGAGCTTCCTCGCCGTGTGGGTCAACGGCACCGCCGTCGGCGTGGGCACCGACAGCCGCCTCGCGTCGACGTTCGACGTGACACCGTTCCTGCGGCGGGGTGCCAACGAGGTGCGCCTCGTGGTCACCCAGTGGTCCGCGGCGACGTGGATCGAGGACCAGGACCAGTGGTGGCTGCCCGGCCTGGCCCGGTCGGTGCGGCTGATCTCGGTGCCGCGGACCGCGCTCGGCGACGTCGCCCTCGTCCCGGGGCTGGCCGACGACGGCACCACCGGCACGCTGCGGGTGGCGATCGAGGTCGACGCGGTCGCGCCCGAGGCGGGGTGCACGGTGGAGGTCGAGGTCAACGACGCGCGGGGCCGGGTGGTCGGCGGCCTGCCCGCGTCGCCCGTCCCCGTGTTCGGGCACGGCGAGCCCCTCACCGAGCTGATCGAGGCCTACGCGTTCGCCGGGTCGGTCGTGAAGGGCCGCATCGAGGTCCCGCGCGTGGCGCCGTGGTCCCACGAGTCGCCCACCCGCTACCGGGCCGTCGTCGTGCTGCGCGGCCCGGACGGATCGGTGCTCGACGTGCGGGCCCGGTGGGTCGGCTTCCGCTCGGTGGCCGTTGCCGGCAACGAGCTGCTGATCAACGGGCGGCCGGTGCGCATCGTCGGCGTCAACCGCCACGAGTTCGACCCCGACACGGGGCGCACGGTGAGCGAGGCGGCCATGCGGCGCGACCTCGAGCTCATGAAGGCGCACCACGTCAACGCCGTGCGCTGCGCCCACTACCCCGACGACCCCCGCTTCTACGACCTGTGCGACGAGTACGGGCTGTACGTGGTGGACGAGGCGAACATCGAGTCCCACGCCCGCTGGGGCCAGCTGTGCCACGACCCCGCGTACCAGGGGGCCTTCCTCGAGCGGGCGATCCGCATGGTGCGCCGCGACCGCAGCCACCCGTGCGTGATCGTGTGGTCGCTCGGCAACGAGTCCGGCTATGGGCCCGCCCACGACGCCATGGCCGCGTGGATCCGCCGCGTCGACCCGACCCGCCCGCTCCACTACGAGGGCGCGATCGACAAGGACCTCCACGCCGAGGCACCGGTGAGCGACCTGGTGTGTCCGATGTACGCGACCGTGGAGGACATCACCGCGTGGGCCCGCTCGGGCCGGGACCCGCGCCGGCCCCTCATCGAGTGCGAGTTCAGCCACGCCATGGGCAACGCCGGCGGGCTCGACGACTACGTGGCCGCGTTCGACGCCGAGCACGGCCTGCAGGGCGGGTTCATCTGGGAGTGGTGCGATCACGGCATCCGGCGGGCCGACGGCTCCATCGGGTACGGCGGCGACTTCGGCGAGGCCCGCCACGACGCCAACTTCTGCTGCGACGGACTCGTGTCTCCCGACCGCGTCCCGCACCCGCTACTCGCCGAGTACGCGGCGCTGTCCCAGCCGGTCCGGGTCGCGCTCGACGGGCGGCGGCTCGTGGTCGAGAACCGGCGGTGGTTCACCACGCTCGACGACTGCCGCTTCCGCTGGGCGCTGCGGGTCGACGGTGCGGTCGTTGCCAAGGGCGCGCTCGACGTGCCGTCGATCGCGGCGGGCGGGCGGGCGAAGGTCGCGCTGCCCGCCGATGCGACGGCCGCGGTGCGTCGCGCTCCCGCCGACGCCGAGCTCCACCTCGACGTCGTGGCCCTGCCCCGGCGCCGCCCGGCCTGGGCGCCCGAGGGCTGGGAGGTGGCGCGGACCCAGGTGGCGCTCCGCCCCGGCGCGGTGCGCCCGGCGGCCGCCCGGCCGCGACGGGGCCGGGTCGTCACCCCCGAGATCACCGTCGACGGCACCGCGGTGCGGGTGGCCTTCGGTGACGAGCTCGTGCTCGACGCGCCGGAGCTCTCGCTGTGGCGAGCGCCCACGGACAACGACGGGATCAAGGGCGGGTGGATGGACGGCGTCGGCGCGCGCGGGCGCTGGCGGTTCTTCGGCATCGACCGCGTCACCGTCGCCGACGCGTCGGTCCGGCGCACACGTGCCGCCGTCGAGCGCCGGACGCTGTGGCAGCCGGCCGACGGCTTCCCCGCGATCGAGCACCGCCAGCGGCTCGCCGTGGTCGACGGCGTGCTCGAGCTGCGCGAGGCCGTGCTGGTGCCCGAGCCGCTGTCGGACCTGCCGCGCATCGGCGTCCGCTTCGGCCTGCCCGAGGGGTTCGACGCCCTGCGCTGGTTCGGCCCCGGTCCCGGCGACAGCTACGTCGACCGGCGCGCTGCCGCCGCGATCGGCGTGTGGGATGCGGACCTCGCGGACACGTCCGTGCCCTACGTCGTGCCCCAGGAGCACGGCCACCGCCTCGACGTGCGCTGGGCCGAGCTCGCCGGGTCGGCCACCGTGCGCATCGCCGGCGACCGCCCGCTCGGCCTCAACGCCTCGCACCACACCGTCGCTGCCCTCACCGCCGCCACCCACGACGTGGACCTCGTCCCGTCGCCCGGCATCGAGGTGCACGTCGACGTCGCCCACCGCGGCCTCG
>CAZUYW010000361.1:0-3159 GCA_964624775.1 uncultured Iamiaceae bacterium | reverse complement strand
AACATCACCAAGTTCGGTGCGTTCGTGAACATCCTCCCGGGGCGCGACGGCCTGGTCCACATCTCCAAGATGGGCGGCGGCAAGCGCATCGAGAAGGTCGAGGACGTGCTCGAGCTCGGGCAGGAGCTCGAGGTGAAGGTCGACGACGTCGACCCGAACGGCAAGGTCAGCCTCACCCCGGTCACCCCGCTGGTGCCCGGCGAGGGCGGCGGCTCGAGCGACGGTGGCGACGACGCCCCGGCCTCGGGCGGCCCGGCCCGCGAGTCGGTGTCGTTCGAGGACAGCTTCGACGCCGAGATCCGCGAGGAGTTCGGTGACCTCGGCCCCGGCGACGAGCGCCCGCCGAGCAGCGGCGACCGTGGTGGCCGTGGCGGCGACCGCGGCGGCCGCGGCGGTGGCCGTCGTGGCGGTGGTCGGCGCTGAGCTGACCCTGCGACCTGCCGGGCGGTGATCCGCCCGGACGTGACCTGACGTCGGTCCCGGCCCCGTCGGCGGGGCCCGGGGCGCCCCGGCCCCCGGGCGGGGGTGCCCCCCCCCGGGCGGACACCCCCGGGGGGCCCCGCCCCCTGCGCCCGCCCCCGACGCCGTTTCCGGAGGCCCCGTGACCATCGAGCGAACCGATCTGCCCTCGGGCCTCACCGTCGTCACCGAGGCCGTGCCCGGTGCCCGCTCCGCCAGCATCGGCTGCTGGGTGCGGGTGGGCAGCCGCGACGAGGCGACCGACCTCGCGGGCGCCTCGCACTTCCTCGAGCACCTGCTGTTCAAGGGCACGGGTGCTCGGAGCGGGCGGGAGATCTCCGAGTCGGTGGAGTCGGTGGGCGGCGAGCTCAACGCCCACACCTCCCACGAGCACACGGCCTTCTACACGCGGGTGCCCGCCGCCGCCCGGGAGCTGGGCCTCGAGCTCCTGCTCGACGTGGTCACCGACCCTGCGTTCGACGCCGACGACGTCGAGTCCGAGCGTCAGGTCATCCTCGAGGAGCTCCACCTCGCCGAGGACGAGGGCGAGGACCGGGTCCTCTCGCTCGCCCACGAGGCGCTCTGGGGCGACCACCCCCTCGGCCGTGAGGTGCTGGGCACGCTCGACACGATCGAAGCGATGGACCGGGATCGCATCGCCGGCTTCCACCACGCCCACTACCACCCGGCCAACCTCGTGCTCGTCGCCGCCGGCGGGATCGACCACGCCGAGCTGGTCGCGGCCGCCGACGCCATCCCGGGCCGGTCCACCGCCGAGCGGCCGGTGCGCACCGCGCCCGATCAGCCCGGTCCGGTGCAGGCGGCGAGCGTCGTGTGTCGCCCGCTGGAGCAGGCCCACCTCGCCGTCGCCTGGCCCGCCCCGCACCACGCCCACCCGGACCGCTACGCCCTCGCCCTGGTGAACCAGGTGCTCGGCGGCGGTCTGTCGAGCCGCCTGTTCCAGGAGGTCCGCGAGGAGCGGGGCCTGGCGTACTCGGTGTTCTCGTCGGTGAGCGCCTACCAGGACGCCGGCTCGCTCGTCGCCTACGCCGGCACCGGCCCGGCCCAGGTGGGGGAGGTGCGCCGGCTGCTCGTCGACCTGGCGGCGGGGCTCGCGGCCGACGGCGTCACCGAGCGGGAGTGGGAGGTGGCCCGCGGCTACCTCGAAGGGGCGGCCCTGCTCGCCCTGGAGGATTCGGGCAGCGTGATGGCGCGGCTCGGCAACCACGTCTGCGCCCGCGACCTCGTGGTGCCGATCGAGCACCAGCTCGAGCGCCTGCGGGCCGTGACGATCGAGGACGTGGACCGGGTGGCGGCCGAGGTGCTCGGCGCGACGCCGGCGGTCGTGGGCGTCGGCCCGCTGCGCGAGGACGACCTCGTCGGCTGACCAGCGAGCCTGCTGATCAGCCGAAGGCCTTGGCCAGCGCGAGCACGAGGACCATGGCCGTCTCGGCGGGGATGGCGACCCGCGTGTACGGCTCCCGCCAGCCGCCGTCGACCGCCGTCCCGACCACGCGGGTGAGCAGGACGGCGCTGGCCAGCACGAGGACACCCGTCAGGGCGTGGTCGGCCTGGTCCTGGGCGAGCAGGTAGGCGAAGTACGCGCCGAGCCCGACGGAGACGGCGCCGTAGTAGCAGCGGATCTCGGTGCGGCCGGAGCGGTCGGTGGGGGCGAGCGCGAGGCGGGCGGCGAGCTCGGGCCGCACGAGGAACCCGAGCCCGAAGATGGTGAAGTACCCGATGGCGCCGAGCACGACGACGGTGGTGAGGTCCACGGTCACTCCCCGGTGCTGCCGTCGAGCAGCTCGCGCAGGATGTCGAGGTGGCCGAGGTGGCGGGCCGTCTCCTCGATCATGTGGAGGTAGACGAAGCGCAGGGTGAAGGGCCGGCGCGTCGTGTTGGTACCGAGATCGTCGAGCTCGAAGCGGGCGGCGACGGCCTTAGAGCGGTCGCAGGCGTCGCGGTAGCGCTGGACCTGGAGCTCGATCGGTTCGGTGGTGGCCGTGTGGAACTCCCAGTCGCGATCGGCGTCCCAGTCGGCCGCCGCGTACCAGTCGAGCGGGGCTTCGCCGGCGATGTCCTCGCCGAACCAGGACCAGTCGACGAGGGCGAGGTGCTTGACGAGCCCGGCGATCGAGGTCGCCGATCCGAGCGGGGTGGCGACGGCGGTGGCCTGCGCCACCCCGGCGACCTTGGCGAGCACGCCGTCGCGGTACCAGTCGAGCATGGCCTCGAGCATCGCCCGCTCGGGCAGGGTGTCGAGGTCCGGGTAGGGGCGGGGCGCGTCGGTCGTCATGGTCCACCGAGGGTACCGGCGTGGTGCTCGCCGCAACGTGGGAGATGCGTGCGGGACGCGGGGGAGTGGTGGGCCATACTCGGAGCAGCGACGCGAGGTCACGGGTCGCCGACGAAGGAGGCACCGCCATGGGATTCCTGGACAAGGTCAAGGCCCAGGCCGAATCGGCCGTCAAGCAGGGGCAGGACAAGCTCGACGAGGTGCAGGCGAAGAAGAAGGCCGACGGCCTGCTCCGCGAGCTCGGGGCCTGGCACCACGCGGTGGCCACCGGCCGCGACACCGGCAAGGCCGCCGAGGAGATCGCGCGCCTCGAGGCCGAGCTCGCCGCCCACGAGGCCGAGCACGGCGCCCTGCCGGACCCGGGCGCCGAGCCTGTGGTGGCGGCCCCCGCCCCGGCCCCGCCC
>CAZUYW010000360.1:0-3166 GCA_964624775.1 uncultured Iamiaceae bacterium | reverse complement strand
GCGATGGACCAGCTGAAGCGGAACGAGCCGGTGTAGTCGTAGGGCGGGTCGGCGACCCACGCGGCGTGCACCTTGGACAGGCCGGCCACCACGAGCAGCGGGGCGAGGAGGGTGAGGTACCGCGCTGCCCGACGCACGGCGTCATCGTAGGGGCCGCCCCCGGGGCGCCTCGGGGACCGTGACCGCCGTCCAGGCTCAGGCGATGACGACGACCTCGGTGACCGCGGCGACCGGGACCGGACCGTAGACGTGGGGGTAGGCGGTGCCGCTGCCGTAGGAGTCCTCGACCACGAGCGGGGCGTCGAGCGCCTCGGCGTCGAGGTGCAGGGCGAGCAGGTCGGTGACCCCGGCGAAGTGCCGCTCGACGGTGCCCGGGACCTGGCTGCCCCACGAGCAGTGCACGAAGCCCTCCTCGGCGAGCGAGGCCGGGGCGAGCGCGCCGGACGCCTGGCCGGCCGCCCACTCGGCCTCGGTGGCCAGGTGGTACAGCCCGTGGGGCTCGAGGTCGGGGGCGGCGCTCACGCCGACCGCCCGCTCTCGAGCAGGGGACCGAGGAACCGGCCGGTGTGGGAGCCCGGCGTGGCGGCGACGGTCTCGGGGGTGCCCTCGACGACGACGGTGCCACCGCCCGAGCCGCCCTCGGGGCCGAGGTCGATGATCCAGTCGGCGGTCTTGATGACGTCGAGGTTGTGCTCGATCACCAGCACCGTGTTGCCCTGGTCGACCAGGCGGCTGAGCACGGTGAGGAGCTTGCGGATGTCCTCGAAGTGCAGGCCGGTGGTGGGCTCGTCGAGCAGGTAGATGGTGTGGCCGGTGGAGCGCTTGGAGAGCTCCGAGGCGAGCTTGATCCGCTGGGCCTCGCCGCCCGAGAGCGTGGGCGCCGGTTGCCCGAGCCGCACGTACCCGAGGCCGACGTCGACCAGGGTCTGCATGTGGCGGGCGATGGCCGGCTGGTTGGCGAAGAACTCGAGTGCCTCCTCGCACGGCATGTCGAGGACCTGGGCGATGTTCTTGCCCTTGAACTCGATGTCGAGCGTGTCGCGGTTGTACCGGGCGCCCTTGCACACCTCGCACGGCACGTACACGTCGGGCAGGAAGTGCATCTCGATCTTGATCGTGCCGTCGCCGGCGCAGTTCTCGCAGCGGCCGCCCTTGACGTTGAAGGAGAACCGGCCGGGCAGGTAGCCGCGGACCTTGGCCTCGGTGGTCTGGGCGAACAGCTTGCGGATGTGGTCGAACACGCCGCAGTAGGTGGCGGGGTTCGACCGGGGGGTGCGCCCGATCGGCGACTGGTCGATGTTGATGACCTTGTCGAGGTGCTCGATGCCGGTGACCTTGCGGTGCAGCCCGGGGGGCGTCTTCGACTTGTAGATCCTCTGCATCAGCGAGCGCAGCAGGATGTCGTTGACGAGGGTGGACTTGCCCGAGCCCGACACCCCCGTGACGGCGATGAACACCCCGAGCGGGAAGTCGACGTCGATCCCCTGCAGGTTGTGCTCCCGGGCGCCGAGCACCTTGAGCGTCGGGCCCGACGGCGTGCGCCGGGTGGCCGGCACCGGGATCGTCTTCTTGCCGGCGAGGTACTGGCCGGTGAGCGACGCCTTGTTCTTCAACAGGGCCTTGTAGGTGCCGGCGTGCACGATCGAGCCACCGTGCTCGCCGGCGCCCGGCCCGATGTCGACCACCCAGTCGGCCACGGCGATCGTGTCCTCGTCGTGCTCGACCACGAGGACCGTGTTGCCGAGGTCGCGGAGGCGCACGAGCGTGTCGATGAGGCGCCGGTTGTCGCGCTGGTGGAGGCCGATCGAGGGCTCGTCCAGCACGTACAGCACGCCGACGAGGCCCGACCCGATCTGGCTGGCGAGGCGGATGCGCTGGGCCTCGCCGCCGGCGAGGGTGGCCGAGGAGCGGTGGAGCGAGAGGTAGTCGAGGCCGACGTCGAGGAGGAAGCCCAGGCGGGCGTTGACCTCCTTCATGATCGGATCGGCGACGAGGTGGTCGCGCTCGGAGATCTCGAGCGACGCGAACAGCGCCGCCGCGTCGCGGATGGAGATCGACGAGACGTCGTGGATCGAGTGGCCGCCGACGGTGACGGCGAGGGTGAACGGCTTCAGGCGGGCGCCCTCGCAATCGGGGCAGGGCACCTCGCGCATGTACCCCTCGAACGCCTCGCGCTGGGAGTCGGACTCGGTGTCGGCGTGGCGGCGCTTGATCCAGGTGACCGCACCCTCGAACGCGGCCTGGTAGCTGCGGCTGCGCCCGTACCGGTTGCGGTAGCGGACCTGCACCTTGGCCGCGTTGGCGCCGTGCATCAGGAGCTTCTGCTGCTTGGCCGTGAGGGTGGACCACGGCGCGTCGAACGCGATGTCGTGCTCGGCGCACACCGCCTCGAGGAGGCGCTGGTGGTACTGCATGTGGCCGCCGGACCAGGGGGCGATGGCGCCGTCGGCCAGGCTCAGGTCGGGGTCGGGCACGACGAGGTCGACGTCGACCTCGAACTGGGTGCCCAGGCCGTCGCAGCGGGGGCAGGCGCCGTAGGGCGAGTTGAACGAGAAGTTGCGGGGGGCGAGCTCGTCGTAGCTGGCGCCGTCGACCGGGCAGGCGAGGTGCTGGGAGAACGTGAGCCGCTCCCCCTCCTCGCCGTCCTTGCCCACGAGCTCCACCTCGGCCACGCCCTCCGCCAGGCTCAGCGCGGTCTCGAGCGACTCGGTGAGGCGCCGCTCGATGCCCTCGCGCTTCACGAGGCGGTCGATGACGACCTCGATGTCGTGGTTCTCGTAGCGGGCCAGCTCGACCTTGGTGGGCAGGTCGTGGACGACACCGTCGATCCGGGCGCGCACGTAGCCCTCCGCGGCGAGGTCGGCGAGCAGGGTCTCGTAGTTGCCCTTGCGGCCCCGGACCACGGGCGCGAGCACCTGGAAGCGGGTGCCCTCGGGCAGGTCGAGGACGCGGTCGACGATCTGCTGGGGGGTCTGGCGGGAGATCACCACGCCGTGCTCGGGGCAGTGCGGCACCCCGATGCGGGCGTAGAGCAGGCGCAGGTAGTCGTAGATCTCGGTGACCGTGCCGACCGTGGACCGCGGGTTGCGCGAGGCCGACTTCTGGTCGATCGAGATGGCCGGCGACAGGCCCTCGATGAAGTCGACGTCGGGCTTGTCCATCTGGC
>CAZUYW010000359.1:0-3185 GCA_964624775.1 uncultured Iamiaceae bacterium | reverse complement strand
GACCGTGTTGCCCAGCATGAAGCCCAGGCCCTCGGTGCCGGGCGGTGGCTCGGTCAGCACCGTCGCGGGAGCCGGCGGGGCAGCAGGCGCCGGTAGCGCGCCCGGCGCCGGCCACGACACCCAGGCGGGGGTCGGGGTGGGGCCGAACATCGACCGCGCCTCGTCGTCCTGGACCTGCCCGCCGCGCACCCACATGCGGATGCCGATGCTCACGAGGAACACCGGGAGGTACACGAGCAGGATCGGGACGTGCTCGAAGGTGGCGCCCAGGGCGGCGATGAGGAGCACGCCGGCGGTGATCGGGCTGAGGCCGTAGGCGAGCACGGTGCCCCGTTCGAGGCGGCGCGCCTCCTCGAACCCGACGGCGACCTGCTCGCGCCCCGTGCCCGCGAGCGAGGCGGACGGCCCGTCGCGCTTCGCGCTCGCGTCGACGAGCTCGAGCCGTGGCACGAACGCGAGTGGTCCGGCAACGGTCTCGAGGGCGACGGCTCGCCCCGCGATCAGGTCGCCCGTGACCCCGATGCGGTCGCCCTCCGCGATGAGGAAGCGGTAGCCGTAGGGCAGTCGGACCGCGCCGAGCGCGGTACCGGGCGCCGGCGCACCGTCGACCTCGGGAGCCGACCCCGGCGGGTGCCGCAGGATCAGCCACGGGCTGCGCGGGCCGGCCCACGATGCCTGGATCGAGATCGGCGTGCCGGTCGGACGACGCCTCGACCCCACCCGGCGACGCCCGGCGAGGCCCGCGACGAGCGCGGTCACGAGGCCGACCGGGAGCACCCACCAGAGCGGGCTCGTGGCGTCGGGGACGCAGCCGCACTCGGCGATGAGGAACGCCGAGTCGGGATCGCCGACGGGGTAGGCGACGCCGTGGCGGCTCCACTGCTCGTAGCCGCGGAAGTCCCCGACCGGCATCCACACCCGTCGCGCGTCGAACGGTCCGGTCACGAACACCACCTGCACCTCGGCGTCGATGTTGGACGTGCCCCGGCCGTCGACGATGAGCCCCTCCACGATCTCGTAGTCACCGCGGTCGCTGGCGCGGCGGGCCTGGTCGGCTGCGGCGCCGAACCCGCCGACGACGACGGTGACCATGACCGCGATGGCGATCAGCGCGGCGAGCAGCCGACGGTCCGCGCGGAGCCAGCCGTCGACCGTCGCGAGGCGATCGTCGTGTCCGCCGGTGGGGTGGTGCATCACTCCTCTCATCGGCATCGGCGGGGCTCACCTGAGCGATCGGTTCCCGATCGGGGACGGGGCTCTGCGATGATCGGCGCCATGGACCTGTACCCGGCGATCGACCTCCGCGGCGGCCAGTGCGTGCGCCTGTACCAGGGCGACTTCGCCCAGGAGACCGTCTACGGCGACGATCCGGCCGCGCAGGCCCGGCTGTTCGCCGACGCGGGCGCCTCCTGGATCCACGTCGTCGACCTCGACGCGGCCCGCACCGGCGAGCCGGTGAACCGGCCGGTGATCGCGGGCATCGCCTCGTCGGTGTCGGTGCCGATCCAGACCGGTGGCGGGGTGCGCGACGACGCATCGGCCGAGGCGCTGCTGCGGGCTGGCGTGCGGCGGGTCGTGATCGGCACGGCGGCGCTCGACGATCCCGTGTGGGCCCGGTCGCTCGCGATCCGCTTCCCGGGCCAGGTGGCGCTCGGCCTCGACGTGCGCGGCCGCGAGGTCGCCGTGCGGGGCTGGGTCGAGGGCTCGGGCCGGATGCTCGCCGACGTGGCCGAGGAGTTCGACGACGCCGGCTTCGCAGCCCTGATCGTCACCCAGATCAACGTCGACGGTGCCGGCACCGGCCCCGACATCCAGCTCTACGGCGAGCTCCTCGAGACCGTGGAGACCGACGTGATCGCGTCGGGAGGCGTCGGCGACGCCGAGCACCTGCGGGCGCTGGCCGCGCTCGGCCAGGAGACCCGCCCCCTCGAGGGCGCCATCGTCGGCAAGGCGCTCTACGACGGCTCGCTCACCATCGACGACGCACTCGCCGCCGCCCAGGACGGCTGAGCCGGGTCAGACGGCCACGATCACCTTGCCGGTGTTGCCGCCGGTGAACAGCAGGTTCAGCGCGTCCGGCGCCTGCTCCAACCCGTCGACCACGTGCTCGGCGTGCTTGACGCGGCCCTCGGCCACCCACGTGAACAGGTCGACCTGGGCCTCGAGGAACCGGTCGAGGTAGTCGAGGACCAAGAACCCCTCCATGCGCGCCCGGCGGGTGATCAGCGAGAACGTGTTGGCCACGCCGGTGGGGCGGCCTTCCTGGGTGTAGATCGAGATGGCGCCGCAGAGCACCACCCGCGCCTTGAGGGCCAGGTTGGCGAGGGCCGCGTCGAGGATCTCGCCGCCGACGTTGTCGAAGTACACGTCGATCCCGTCGGGGCACAGCTCGGCGAGGCGGGCGCCGACGTCCTCGGCCTTGTAGTCGATCGCCGCGTCGAACCCGAGCTCGTCGACGAGCCAGGCGCACTTGGCCGGCCCGCCCGCGATGCCGATGACCCGACCGGCCTCCTTGATGCGGGCGATCTGGCCCACGACCGAGCCGGTGGCCCCGGCGGCGCCGGAGACCACGACGGTGTCGCCGGGCTGGGGCCGGCCGATGTCGAGCAGGCCGAAGTAGGCCGTCACCCCGGTGACGCCGAACACGCTCAGCGCGGCGGTCGGGTCGACCCCGGGCGGGATCACCTGCATCGCATCGTCGCCCTCGCCGGCGACGGTGACGTCCTGCCAGCCGAGCATGCCGAAGACCATGTCGCCCACCGCGTACGCGTCGGACCGCGACGCCACGACCTCGCCGATGCCCCCGCTGCGCACCACCTCGTCGATCCCGATCGGGGGCAGGTAGCCCGGCGCGTCGTCCATCCACGTGCGGATGGTCGGGTCGATCGACAGGTACCGGACCCGCACGAGGGCCTGGCCCTGACCGATCTCGGGGACGGGCACCTCCTCGAGGCGGACGTCGTCGGGGGTGACCATCCCGGTGGGCCGGGCCGCGAGGACCAGGCGTCGGTTGGTGGCGGGGAGGGGGGTGGCGGCCGTCATGGCGGCATGTTCGCAGGTTCGGGTCGACGACGACGCCGATCCCGGTGACCCCTCGCACGCGGCCCGGCGAGGCCGGGGCTGCCACACTGGCGCCATGACCCCGGCGACGCACTGGCCCCGCCCCGGCGAGCCGGACCCGATCG
>CAZUYW010000358.1:0-3206 GCA_964624775.1 uncultured Iamiaceae bacterium | reverse complement strand
CCCGTCACCGACGTGGTGGGCGGCAGCCACATCTGGGCCACGCCCGAGTACCTCGACACCCTGCGCGCCGCCGCGGCCGACGCCGACGCCGTGCTGCTCGCCGAGCCGTACCTCCTCCCCGCCGTCGAGGCCGCCGAGCTCGACCTGCCGATCATCCTCGACGCGTTCAACGTCGAGGCCGACCTCAAGGCCGAGGCCCTGCCCGACACGCGCGCCGGCCGATCGGTGCTCGACGAGGTCGTGCGGGTCGAGGGACGGGCCGTCACCTCGGCCGCCGCGATCACGGCCTGCTCCACCCTCGACGCGGACGCGCTCGCCACCCGGTACGGGCGCAGCCGCGACGCGTTCACCGTCATCCCCAACGGCACCGACGTCCCCGAGGCCGTCGTCTCCCCCGAGGAGCGGCACCGGCTCGGACGGCGGTGGCTCGACCGCTACGCCCGGGCCGGCATCGGCGGCCACCGCCGCGAGCACCTCGTCGTGTTCTTCGGGTCGTGGCATCCGCCGAACCTCGACGCGGTCCGCCTCCTCATGGAGATCGCCCCCCAGCTCCCCCAGGCCCTCATCGTGTCGGTGGGGTCGCACGGCGACGCCTTCCGCAACCGGATCGTGCCGGACAACGTGGTGTTCGCCGGCACCGTCTCGGACCGCACCAAGGCCAAGCTCCTCGATGCCGCCGACCTGGCCGTGAACCCGATGCGCACCGGCTCGGGCACGAACCTCAAGCTCATCGAGTACCTCGCCGCCGGCGTGCCCGTGGTGTCGACGCCCTTCGGCGCCCGCGGCGTGGCGGTGACCGACGGCGTCCACCTCCTCCTCGGCGGCCCCGAGGCGTTCGCCGGACGGGTGGCCGAGGCCCTCGCTGACCCCGAGAGCGCCGCCCGCAGGGCCGCGGCGGGCCGGGTCGTCGCGGCCGACCAGTACGGCTGGCCGGCGCTCGCCGAGCGCCTCGCCGCCGTCCTCGACACCATCCGCGCCGGGTCCCGGCAGTAGCCTCGTCGCCACCGTGACCGACCTCGCCGACACCCCCGACACCTCCCCGCGCGACCGCTTCAGCCCCGACCGGGCCGCGCTGTCGCCCGCCCTCGAGGTGTCCCGCCGCCCCAACCCGTTCCAGCGCATCAACCACCTGTGGCAGTACCGCGAGCTCGTCGGGAACCTCACCCGCAAGGAGCTCAAGGTCAAGTACAAGAACTCGATCCTCGGGTTCGTGTGGTCCCTGCTCAACCCGCTGATGTACCTGGTCGTCTTCTCGATCGTCTTCGGGGCGATCCTCAACGTGAAGATCCCGTACTACGGCGTGTTCTTCCTGTCGGGCCTGCTGGCCTGGAACCTGTTCAACACCGGCGTGTCCGCCGGAACGAGCGCGATCGTCATGAACGCCCAGCTCGTGACCAAGGTGTGGTTCCCGCGCGAGGCGCTCGTGCTGGCGTCGATCTTCGCCGCCCTGGTGCACTTCTTCCTGCAGAGCCTCGTGCTCATCGGCGCCCTGCTGGTGTTCCAGCGCTCCCCCGACTGGGAGTTCCTGCCGATCTTCATCCTCGCCCTCGTCGTGCTGCTGATCTTCTGCGCGTCGCTGGCGATCGCGCTGAGCGCGGTCAACGTCTACCTGCGCGACACCCAGCACCTGCTCGAGGTCGTGCTGCTCGCCTGGTTCTGGCTGTCCGCAGTGGCCTACCAGTACGGCATGGTCGCCAACCGCCTGGTCGACAAGTGGGGGCCCCGCGGCGAATGGGTCGCGGCGCTGAACCCGGTCCTCACCGTGGTCATCACCTTCCAGCGCACGCTCTACAACCCGGCCCCGCCCACCGCCGAGCAGACCGCGGACCCCAACTTCGTGCCCGTCCTGCCCCCGCACGACGCCGGCTGGTACGTGACCCACCTGCTCGTGACGGGCGCGGTCTCGCTCGTGCTGCTGTTCGGGGCGCTGATGCTGTTCAGCCGCCTCGAGGACAACTTCGCCGAGGAGATCTGATGGGCGCCATCGCCATCGAGGTCGCCGAGGTCACCAAGTCGTTCCGCGTGTACCAAGAGAAGGCCCAGTCCGCCAAGGAGCGGATGATCAAGATCGGGCGCAACCCCCACACGGTGTTCAAGGCGCTCGACGACGTGAGCTTCGAGGTCCAGGAGGGCGAGACCTTCGCCCTCCTGGGCCACAACGGCTCGGGCAAGTCCACCCTGCTCAAGTGCGTCGCCGGCACGCTGCGCCCCTCGTCGGGCCGGATCGTGTCCCGCGGGCGCCTCGCCGCCCTGCTCGAGCTGGGCGCCGGGTTCCACCCCGACCTCACCGGCCGGGAGAACATCTACCTCAACGGCTCGATCCTCGGGTTCTCCCGCACCCAGGTCGACGCCATCTTCGACGACATCGTCGAGTTCGCCGAGCTGTCCGACTTCATCGACAACCAGGTCAAGCACTACTCGTCGGGCATGTACGCCCGGCTCGGGTTCGCGGTGGCCATCAACGTCGAGCCCGAGATCCTCCTCGTCGACGAGGTCCTGTCGGTGGGCGACGAGGCCTTCCAGCGCAAGTGCATCGATCGCGTCCGCCAGCTCCAGCGCGACGGCCGCACGATCCTGCTCGTGTCCCACGCCGCCGACCTCGTGCGCCAGATCGCGGACCGCGCCGCCGTGCTCGACCACGGCAAGCTGGTGCAGGTCGCCGAGCCCGGCGAGGCGATCCGCACGCTGCGGGAGACGCTCGCCCGGCGCGGGATCTCCCTGCTCACCGAGGAGGAGGCTGCGGCGCCGGCGGCCGCCGAGCCCGCGCCGCAGTGGTCCGGCCCGCCGAGCCTGTCGGTGCCCGTGATCGACGTCGACCGGGCCGTCGCCATCACCAAGGTCACCTGCGAGTACCCCGACGCCTCAGCCCGGGCGCTGCTGCCGAACCAGCCCATGCGCATCCGCATCGATTGCGTCGCCCCGAAGCCGCTCGACGACATCGCGTTCGCCCTCTCGATCCGCAACGAGGCCGAGGAGGTGCTGTACGCCACCGACACGCAGACCCTCGTGCAGCCGATCGTCACGCTCGACGGCGTGAGCGCGGTCTGCTTCGACCTCGCCCGCGTCCCCCTGCTCGACGGCACCTACACCGTGTCGGTCCGGGCCACGAGCCGCAGTGGCGGCACGGTCTACGACGAGCGCGACGGCGAGGACCACTTCGAGGTGGTCCAGCACGATCGCAGCCAGGGCACGGTGGCCCTCGAGCC
>CAZUYW010000357.1:0-3219 GCA_964624775.1 uncultured Iamiaceae bacterium | reverse complement strand
AGGTCGACGGTGAACTCGGTGCGGTGCGCGGGGAAGACGTACTCGCCGAGCAGCACGGCATCGCCGGCCACATCGCGTGTGACGCGCTCGCACACCAGGACGGGCGAGCCGACCGGCACGTCGAGGAGCGCGGCGTCGCGCTCGTCGGCCGCGTCGGCGCCGATCGTCTGGGTCGCCCCGCCGAGGGTCACGGGCAGCAGCTCGTAGAAGGAGCGTTCCTCGACCTGGGCCCGGCTGAGCTCGGCCCCCAGGCCCTCCGGGCACCAGACGGTGACCCGGGCGAAGGGCTCGCCGTCGGCCAGGTTCACGCGGCGCACCATCAGCGCCTTGTCGCAGGCGAGGATCGCCCGGACCCGGGCCGGCGGCCGAACGAACGCGAAGTCGACGATGCGCCGGGCCGAGCGCCGGCCCTCCTGTTCGAGCTGGTCCTCGATCGTTGCGAGCTGGGCGAGCGGCTGGCGCACTGTCTCGGCGGCCACGAACCAGCCGAACCCCTGGCGGGAGTCGACCAGGCCCTCGCTGCGGAGGGCCTCGAGGGCCTTGCGGATGGTGACCCGGGACGCCTTGTACGCTCCGCTCAGCTCCGATTCGGAGGGCAGCAGGCGGCCGGCGGCGAACTCGCCCTCGTCGACCCGGCGACGCAGGTCGTCGGCGATGTCCCGGTACCGGATCGTGCGCACTTGTCTCATAGTTGTATGCTTTGCCTGGCGGCGCAAGCGATGCGGCCGCCCCACGATCTCCGAGCAGCAGAGGTGCCCACCATGGCCGTGACCGCGTCCACGCCGATCGAACTGGTCCAGGGGGTCTACGACCGCCTGGCCGAACGGACCGCCATCGGGCGCCAGCGCCTCGGTCGCCCGCTCACCCTCACCGAGAAGGTCCTGATCAACCACCTGCGCGACCCCGAGACGGGGGGCCTCGAGCGCGGCGTGAGCTACACCGACTTCGACCCGGACCGCATCGCCATGCAGGACGCCACCGCCCAGATGGCGCTCCTGCAGTTCATGACCGCCGGCCTGCCTGAGGTTGCGGCGCCGAGCACGGTGCACTGCGATCACCTGATCCAGGCCAAGGTCGGCGCCTCGATCGACCTCGGGGTCGCGATCGACACCAACAAGGAGGTCTACGACTTCCTGGAGAGCGTGTCGGCCAAGTACGGCATCGGGTTCTGGGGTCCAGGCTCGGGCATCATCCACCAGGTCGTGCTCGAGCAGTACGCCTTCCCCGGCGGGATGATGATCGGCACCGATTCCCACACGCCCAACGCCGGCGGCCTCGGCATGGTCGCCATCGGCGTGGGCGGCGCCGACGCCGTCGACGTCATGACCGGCTTCCCGTTCAACGTGCGGTTCCCCAAGGTGATCGGCGTGCACCTCACGGGCACGCTCTCGGGGTGGAGCGCCCCCAAGGACGTCATCCTCGAGGTCGCCCGGATCCTCACCGTCAAGGGTGGCACCGGCGCGATCGTCGAGTACTTCGGCCCCGGCGCCGAGTCCATCTCCGCCACCGGCAAGGCCACCATCTGCAACATGGGCGCCGAGATCGGCGCCACCACCTCGATCTTCGCCTACGACGCCGAGATGGCCGCCTACCTGCGGGCCACCCGGCGCGGCGCGATCGCCGACGCGGCCGACGCGGTCGCTGGCGACCTGCGCCCGGACCCCGAGGTCTACGAGGACCCCGCGAGCTACTACGACCAGGTCATCGAGATCGACCTGTCCACCCTCGCGCCGCTGATCAACGGCCCCCACTCCCCCGACTACGCCCACAAGGTGTCCGAGATCGGCGCCACGGCGGCCGAGAAGGACTGGCCCCTCGAGATCTCCGCCGCCCTGATTGGGTCCTGCACCAACTCGTCCTACGAGGACCTGACCCGTGCCGCGTCGATCGCCCGGCAGGCCGCGGCCAAGGGCCTCACTGCCAAGACCAAGCTCCTCATCACCCCCGGGTCCGAACAGACCCGCGCCACCATCGAGCGCGACGGCATCCTCGCCGACCTCGAGGCCATCGGCGGCGAGGTGCTCGCCAACGCCTGCGGGCCCTGCATCGGCCAGTGGTCCCGCCCGGACATGGACCCGAGCACGGTCAACACGATCGTCAACAGCTACAACCGCAACTTCCCGAAGCGCAACGACGGCTCGGCCAACACGCTCAGCTTCGTCACCTCGCCCGACACGGTGATCGCCCTCGCCCTGGCCGGCCGCCTCGACTTCAACCCCGCCACCGACACGCTCACCGCGGCCGACGGCACCGAGGTGCGCCTCGACGAGCCGGTCGGCATCAAGCTGCCCGAGGCCGGCTTCGACCCCGGCCAGGACACGTTCATCGCCCCGCCCGAGGACCGCTCGGGCATCGAGGTCAAGGTGTCCCCGACCAGCGACCGGCTCCAGCTCCTCGAGGCGTTCCCGGCCTGGGACGGCGAGGACTTCGTCGAGCTGCCGATCCTCCTCAAGGCGCAGGGGAAGTGCACCACCGACCACATCTCGATGGCCGGCCCCTGGCTCAAGTACCGCGGCCACCTCGAGAACATCTCGGGCAACCTGTTCGCCGGCGCGATCAACGCCTACACCGAGGCCGACGGCACCGGGAAGGATCCGCTCGACGGCACGACCAAGCCCTTCCCCGAGATCGCCAAGCACCTCCACGAGGCCGGCGTCGGCTGGGTGGCCATCGGCGACGAGAACTACGGCGAGGGCAGCTCCCGCGAGCACGCCGCCATGGAGCCCCGCTTCCGTGGCGCCAAGGTGATCCTCACCCGCAGCTTCGCCCGCATCCACGAGACCAACCTGAAGAAGCAGGGCGTGCTGCCGCTGACCTTCGCCGACCCCTCGGTGTACGACCAGATCGGCGAGGACGACAAGCTGTCGTTCCTCGGCCTGGCCGACCTCGCCCCCGGCAAGCCCGTCTACGCCGAGATCGTGAAGCCCGACGGCACCACCATCGCCTTCGAGGCCAACCACACGATGAACGACGAGCAGATCGCCTGGTTCCGCGCCGGCGGCGCCCTGAACATCATCCGCCAGAAGATGGGGGCCAACTGATGGCCGAGGAGATCGACCCGAACCTCGCCCTGTTCGCCAAGCGCGCCCGCGAGGCCGAGGCCGCCGAGAAGGCGGCCCGCCGCGCCGAGCGCGAGGCCCGCAAGGCGGCCGACGAGGCCAAGGCCCTCGAGCGGGCCAAGGACGACGCCGCCGCGCACCTGAAGCGGGTCCGCGCCTC
>CAZUYW010000356.1:0-3274 GCA_964624775.1 uncultured Iamiaceae bacterium | reverse complement strand
GCACGCGTCCAAGATCCTGCCCCTCAACCGGATCCCCGACGAGCAGCGCGACGTCGCCCTCGACCTCATCTACGACCGCCGCGGCGCCGCCGGCGCCCTGTCGGGCGGCGCCGACGACTACGACCCGCTCGCCAAGTTCCTCGAGGTGTTCGCCGACGTCACCGTGCAGAAGGAGGAGCGCGAGGACCGCTCGGGCTGGCCTGTGGGCCAGCGACTCCACCACCGCATCATCGACGGCGACCGCGAGGGCCTCACCGACGACCTCGATGCGGCGATGGCCGAGGGGATCACCCCGCTCACCATCATCAACGAGCACCTCCTCGGCGGCATGAAGGTGGTCGGCGAGCTCTTCGGCTCGGGCGAGATGCAGCTCCCGTTCGTGCTCCAGTCCGCCGAGACGATGAAGGCCTCGGTCGCCTACCTCGAGCCGCACATGGAGAAGGTCGCGGACGGCGAGGAGTCCGGCAAGGGCCGGATCGTGCTCGCCACCGTGAAGGGCGACGTCCACGACATCGGCAAGAACCTCGTCGACATCATCCTCACCAACAACGGCTACGAGGTGCACAACATCGGCATCAAGGTGTCGATCGGCGAGATGATCGAGAAGGCGCTCGAGGTCAACGCGCACGCCATCGGGATGAGCGGCCTGCTCGTGAAGAGCACGCTGATCATGCGCGACAACCTCGAGGAGCTCAACGCCCGCGAGCTCGCCGACATCCCGGTGCTGCTCGGCGGGGCCGCGCTCACCCGCTCGTACGTGGAGCGCGACCTGCGCGAGGTCTACGGCGGCCGCCTCTTCTACGGCAAGGACGCGTTCGAGGGGCTGCGGGTCATGGACCGCCTCGGCGAGATCCGCTCGAACCCCGACGCGGACGACCCCGACTGGGGCCGGGTGCCCTCCGAGTCGACGGTGCGGGCCCGGGCCGGCATCGCCGAGCGCGACGACACCGACGTCGACCTGCCCGAACGCTCCCCAGAGGTCGAGACCGACAACCCGGTGTTCGTCCCGCCGTTCATCGGCAGCCGCATCGTCAAGGGCCTCTCCCTCGACGACATCGCCGGCTACGTCAACGAGACCGCGCTGTTCCGCAACCAGTGGGGCTTCCGCCCCGAGGACGGCGAGTCCGACGACGAGTTCAAGGAGCGGCTGCGCCCCGAGTTCCGGGACCAGCTCGCCAAGGCCCGCGCCGACGACCTCCTCGTGCCGCAGGTGGTCTACGGCTACTGGCCGGCGAACGGCGACGGCACCGACGTCGTGGTGTGGAGCGACGTCGAGCGCACCACCGAGGTCGCCCGGTTCCCGTTCCCCCGCAGCACGCGCGAGCCGCACCTGTGCATCGCCGACTTCTTCCGACCGCTGCACCCCGCCGACGGCAGCGAGCCCGAGACCGACTACGTGGCCTTCATGATCGTCACCATGGGCGAGCGGGTCTCGGAGCGCACCGCCGAGCTGTTCAAGGCCGACCGCTACCAGGACTACCTGATGCTGCACGGCGTCGGCGTCGAGATGGCCGAGGCCCTGGCCGAGCTGTGGCATCACCGCATCCGCGAGGAGCTGGGCTACGCGGCCGAGGACGGCCCGAACCTGGCCGGCCTGTTCCGCCAGCAGTACCGCGGCGGGCGCTACTCCTGGGGCTACCCGGCGTGCCCGGACCTCGAGGACAACCAGACCGTGGCCGAGCTGCTCGAGGCCGAGCGCATCGGCATCACGGTCAACGAGGACACGGGCTTCCAGTTCCAGCCCGAGCAGTCCACCAGCGCCATCATCTGCCACCACCCCAAGGCGAAGTACTTCGTCGCACGCTGACCCCCGAGGTCCTCGTCCTCCGAGCCGACCCGGCGCCACGCCGACCCCGCCGCACCGACCGGGCCCCGCACTCGCTCCGCCAGGCCTGAGACCGGCCCCGATCGTCATCGAGCACCGCTCCTACACTGCGGCGATGTCCGATCAGACCGGATCCCCGGAATCGCCGGCCCCGCGCACCTGTGCCTCGTGCGGGACGGCCCTGCCCGGCAACCGCCTGGTGTGTCCGGCGTGCAAGACCTTGTGGCGCGACCCGGCGGCGACCGGCGGGGCCGACACGACACCGGTGGGGTCCTCCGCCCCGACCGCGAGCGGCTACCACCCGCCGCAGTTCACCGGCGGCATCCCCGACCAGCCCGCAGCGGTGGCCGAGGAGGCGCTCGTGCGGCCACCCCAGCCCCCGACGCCGCCGTCGACCGGCGCGCTGCGCGCCCTGCCGATCCTGGCTGCGGTCGTGGTGATCGGCCTCGTGGCCGCCGTCGCGTTCGTGGCGTTCACCGACGACGACCCCGTCGAGGGACCGAACCGCGGCGGAGGGGCGGCCACCACCGTGCCGGTCGACGCCCGGCGCACCCGCACGATCACCGACGACCGCACCGGGATCAGCTGGCGGATGGCGGCGACGCCGACCGAGCTCCGGTGGCGGGTCAAGCCCTCCGGTCGATCGAGCGTGCCGGCGCGGAGCTGGGATCTGCGTCACGACGGGTGGACCGAGCGGGTCACCCTCGTCACGGCGGTCCCCGACGCCGACATCACCCAGATGGCCTTCGGCGGTGCCCCGTCGGGGTCGACCCGCCTGACCCTCGTCGAGGCGCAGCCGCTGGGGCCACGACCGGCCTACCGCCTCACAGGACGGACGGCCTCGGGCCGCCCCATCGACTTCCTGGTCCACCAGATCGGGGCGACGATCGTGTTCACGGGCGCCATCGGCGACACCCGCCTGGAGAGCACCCCGGACCCGACGCTCGACCTGGCCCGCAGCGTGCGGACCCGCTGAGCAAGCGCGCTACTGGATCCAGGTCGCGCCCGACGCGACCAGGTGCTCCATGGCGGTGCGGGCGTCGCGCCCGCGGGCGAGGCGGAAGGTGTCCTCGTCGACGACCATCACCCAGAGGTAGGTGACCGGGTCGCCCCGCCGCACGAGGCCGCTCAGGTCCGGCACGGGCTGACCGGGAGCCGGGGGCGGGTTGGCGGTGAGCAGCA
This sequence comes from uncultured Iamiaceae bacterium, assembly GCA_964624775.1. GTDB lineage: Bacteria > Actinomycetota > Acidimicrobiia > Acidimicrobiales > Iamiaceae > Aquihabitans. The sequence continues at coordinate 267 of CAZUYW010000356.1, read as the reverse complement.
GGGCGGCCTTCTCGGGCCCGAACGCCGGGTAGACGCCCGGGGTGCCGCCGATCGTGTGGCCCTCGCCCAACCAGGTGCAGCGCCCGAAGGGCACCGTCGCCAGCGCCCCCAGCAGCTCCGCACCCGACTGGTCAGGCGTGTGGCGGGCGATCGCCAGCTCGATGCGGGCCGCCTTCGACGGTTCGTCGACGTACTGCTCCACGCCCGCCATCCGCTGGGCCGAGAGCCCGGTGGTGGCCGTGACCCAGATGTTGGAGTTCGGGATGC
>CAZUYW010000355.1:0-3275 GCA_964624775.1 uncultured Iamiaceae bacterium | reverse complement strand
TCGGACCTGGTCATCGCCTGCGACGACGCCACCAACGCCGAGGTGCTCAGCGTCGCCCAGGGCATCGCGCGGGCCGCCGGTCGGGCACCGCTGCGGGCCTCGGTGCACCTCGTCGACCCCCAGCTGTCCCGGCTGCTCCGGGCCAGCGAGCTCGGCGCCGGGACCGGCGACGTGCGCTGCGACTTCTTCAACGTGTTCCAGCGAGGGTCGCGCCTGTGGCTCGCCGAGACGGACCCGTTCCGGGAGCGGGCCGACGGCCGGCCGCCCCACATCGTGATCGTCGGCGTCGGGCGCCTCGGCGAGGGCATCGCCGTGTCCGCCGCCCAGGAGTGGGCCGAGCACATGGACGACGGCGCCGAGCCGCTGCGCCTCACGATCGTGGACCCCGAGGCGGGCGAACGGTTCCGGGCCATGCGCGTCCGCCACCCGGCGCTGGTGTCGTGCACGCAGGCCGAGGCCATCGACTACGACGCCGACCGGCCCGACCCCGTCGCCGCCGTCGCCCTCGACGACCTGCTCGGCGGCGGCACCGTGACCACCGTGTTCGTGTGCGACGAGGACGACACCCTCGCCCTCTCGACCGCGCTCGCCGTGTGCCACGGGCTGGGCTCGACCGAGGCCACCGTCGGCGTGCGCACCCGCTCCGAGGACGGCCTCTCCCTGCTCCTCGCCCAGGCCTCGGCCCAGACGCCCACCGTCACCCTGCGCGGGTTCCCGCTGTTCGACCGCACCTGCTCGGCGGACGCGATCGACGGCGGCACCAACGAGGCCGTCGCCCGGGCCCTGCACCGCGACTACCTGGCCCGCGCCCAGGCCGACGGCACCACCGGCCCCACCGCCGTGCCCTGGGACGACCTCGACGAGGACACCCGGGAGTCCAACCGCCGCGCCGCCGACGCCCTGCTCGGCTCCCTCGCCGAGGTGAACTGCGGGCTCACCCCGCTCTACGGGTGGGACGGTGCCGGCTTCGCCTTCACCGACGACGAGGTGGAACGGCTCGCCCGCCGTGAGCACGAGCGCTGGGTGGCCGACAAGGAGCGGGCCGGCTGGCGCCACGGCGACACCCGCGACGACGCCGCCAAGCGCCACCCGCTGCTCGTGGGCTGGTCGGCGCTCGACGACACCGCCCAGGAGCAGAACCGGGCCTCCCAGCGCGACCTCGTGCCGATGCTCGCCCGGGCCGGCTTCCAGATCGTGCGCCGCACGCCCACTGGCGCCACCGCCACGGCGTAGCCGGACCGGTCAGCCGCCGCCCCGCAGCTGGGCGGCGAGCTGCTGGATCTGCGGGACCATCTGCACCCAGCCGATCTGGTTCGCCACCTGGGCCGCCTCGTCCAGCGCGGCCAGGCCCTCGGCCAGGCGGCCGAGCCGGGCGGTCACCTCGCCCCGGTTGGCGAGGGCGAGCACGAGCCCCTGCGCGTCGCCGACCTGGCGGCACACCTGCTCCTGCTCGACGAGCAGCGCCAGCGCACCCTCGCCGTCGCCGCGCTGCTGGGCCAGGATCGCCAGGTTGCCGAGGGCGGCGGAGAGCCCGTCGGGGATGCCGCCCGCCCGGCAGACGTCGAGCTGCTCCCGCAGCATCGGCTCGGCCGCGTCGAGGCGGCCCTGCTGCATGGCGAGCAGGCCGAGGTTGCCGAGCGCGAGCTGCAGGGCGTGGCCGTTGCCGCTCGCCCGGGCCGGCGCGACGGCCTGGTCCAGCAGGGCGGTGGCGCCGGCCACGTCGCCGGTGCCCATGGCGATGGTGCCGCGGATCGCCAGGCACTCGGCCAGGACGATCGCGTCGTGCGCGGTGCGGGCCTCGGCCTCGAGGCCGACGAGGAGCTGCTGGAGCCCGGCGACGTCGCCGAGCGCCGGACGCACCTGCATCTGGCGCACCAGGTTCTCGACCACCGCGGGCGAGCCTGCCGGGCCGAGGGCGCGGGCCGCGGCGAGCTGCGCGTCGAGCAGGGCGAGCGCGCCCTGCGGGTCGTTGCGCTGCACCGCCAGGCCGACGCGGTTGCCGATCGCGTGGACCAGCCCCGGACCGTCGCCGATCTCGCGGCACAGCTGCTCCTGCTCGGCGAGCGCGGCCTCGGCCCCGGCCGGGTCGCCGGTCTGCATGAGGAGCACGCCGAGGTTGCCGACTGACGCAGCCAGGCCGGCCCGGTCGCCGATGCGCCGGCAGATCTCCTCCTGCTCGGCCAGCGCGGCCCGGGCCGGCTCGGCCTGGCCCGCGGCGAGCAGGAGGGCGGCGCGGTTGCCCAGGTTCACCTGGAGCATGGAGGGCACGTCGAGGCGCCGGATGATCGCCTCGGCCTGATCGAGCAGCGGGATGCCGTCGAGCGGGCGACCCTGCGCGTAGGCGACGAGCGCCTGGTTGCCGAGGCTCGTCGCCAGGCCGCTGTCGTCGCCCAGGGTCTCGTAGAGCGCCTGCTCCTCGGCGTGGATCGCCCGGGCGCCGTCGAGGTCACCGGCCTCGCGGGCGAGCGTGCCCCGCTCGCCGAGGGCCAGGGCCAGCGCGGCGCGGTCGCCGAGGCGCTCGACGATGGGTCGGTGCTCGTCGAGCAGGGCGATGGCCGCGGCGCGATCGCCGCGGCGGTGGGCGATCGATGCCCGGAGGAACAGGCTGTGGGCGCGCAGCGAGTCGACGCTGATCCGCGCCGCCAGGTCGCCCTCCTCCACCGCGGCGACCTCGGCCTCGTCGAGCCGCCCGACCTGGAACAGCGTCCCGGCCCGGTTGCCCAGCGCGGCCGCGAGCCCGGCCCGGTCACCGGTGGTGCGGCACACCTCCTCCTGGCGGGCCAGCAGGGCGAGGGCGCCCTCGATGTCGCCCCGGTCCCCGAGCACGAGGGCCTGGTTCGCGAGGGCGCGGGCGATCAGCGCCGGATCGCCAAGCTGGCGGGCCACCCGCTCCTGCTCGGTGAAGGCGGCCAGCGCGCCGTCGATGTCGCGCCGGTCCCGGCGCACGGCGCCCTGGTTCGACAGGGAGGCCTGGATCCCGGCCAGGTCGCCGAGCCGGCGGCACAGCGCCTCCTCGTCGGCCAAGCGGGCGAGGGCCTCGTCGTGGCGGCCGCGGGCGCGCAGCAGGGCGCCCTGGTTGCCGACCGCCACCTGGAGGATGGCGTCGTCGCCCAGCTCGCGGGCGAGCGCCTCCTGCTCGGCGAGCGCGGCTTCGGCGTCGTCGAGCTCGTCGCGCACGAGGTGGGCGGCAGCCAGGTTGGCGAGCGCGCCCGCCAGGCGGGGCCGGTCGCCGTCGGCCCGCGCCCGCTCGACCAGGCGACGGTGCAGGGCCAGGG
>CAZUYW010000354.1:0-3278 GCA_964624775.1 uncultured Iamiaceae bacterium | reverse complement strand
AGGAGCTCGTGGTCGAGGTCGGCGACGAGGTGATCGACCGGCGTGAGGAGCACCGCGGTCGTCCCCACCGCGAGGCCGACCCGACCCGGGACGCCGAGGCCGGCCGCGAGCGCGGCGGCGTGGCTGTCGGTGATGCCGGGGATCACCTGCACCCCCTCGGGCAGGCCCAGCGCTGCCGCGACCTCGGGCCGGACGCGCCCCAGCGGCACGGTGGGGTCGACCAGCTCGGGCAGGCGCTCGGGGTCGACGCCCGATCGCTCGAGCAGCGCCGGGTCATAGGTCCGGGTGCCGAGCGCCCGGTTGTCGATCAGCTGGCTCGCGTACATCGAGACCTGCGTCGCCACGAGCCGCCCGGTGAGCCGGGCCGCCACGAAGTCGACGGGCTCGAGGTAGGCGGCGACTGCGGCATGGACGGCGGGCTTGTCGAGCTGGAAGGCGAGCAGGTGCCCGAGCGCGAGCCCGCCGCCGACAGGCGGGATCGGGTGGCGCTCCACCCACGTCGCGAGCGCGTCCTCGTGGCGACCCAGGATCGCGAGGCAGTGCCGGGTGCCGCGGCCGTCGAGGTACAGGCGCATCGGCGCGACCGGCCGGGCCTCGGCGTCGACCGGCACGATCGAGGAGTACTGGGCGCAGAGGCCGATCGACCCGACCCGGCCCCAGGCGTTGGGGGCGGCGACGCGGAGCTCGGCCAGGGCGTCGACCACCGCGGCCCACGTGGCGTCCGCGTCCTGCTCGGCGGCCTTCCCGGACCGGTGCCACCCGAGGGGCCGGGCCGCGCGCGCCGCGGTGGTGCCGTCGTGTTCGACGAGCACCACCTTGGCGTTCGTCGTCCCGACGTCGATCCCGATCGCGGTGTGGTCTGGCACGGCCCCTCCGGCCGCCGACCCTAGAGGGCGGCGACCAGGTCACCGGTAGGCTCGCTCGGTGACCATCCACCACCTGCAGCTCTGGGTCCCCGACCTCGGCCGGGCCGAACGCTCCTGGGGCTGGCTGCTCGGGGAGCTCGGCTACGAGCCGGCCCGCCGGTGGGACCTCGGGCGGGTGTGGCGCAAGGACGGCACGGCGATCGTGATCGAGCAGTCGCCGGACATGGTGCCGGGGATGTTGCACTCCCGGCTGCGTCCGGGGATGAACCACGTGGCGTTCCGCGTGGCCTCGGGCGCTGCCATCAGCGCGCTCCTCGACGCGGCGCCCGACCACGGCTGGACCCTGCTCGTCGGGGCGGCGCCGCACCCGCTGCCGGGCGAGCCCGAGGTGGCCTACCTCGAGGACACCGATGGCTTCGAGGTGGAGCTCATCGCGGACGCCGGCTGAACGATCCGCATCGCCGGTGGGGAACGGTCCTGCCGGGCGTTGCGCCCGGCAGGACCGTGCCGGGCCACGAGAGGGAGGGCAGCACCGGCACGATGGTGACGGGGCTGCCCGACGATCATGACGCCGAAGGGTGCGATCGGGTCACCCTCGAGGTGCGCCGGGGTTCGCGGGCGTGGTCGCCAGCCCCGCCGCCGCGGCGGGACGGGGCAGCTGCCGGTAGGCCTCGACCACGCCGGCCAGGTCGGCGGGCGGCGATCCATGCAGGATCACCCCGTCGACCCCGAGATCGAACTGGTTCCGCACCGCCCGGGCGCACGCCTGCGCATCGCCGGTGGCCGCCGCGGCGAGCCACGCATCCGGCAGGAGGGTGGCCACGTGCTCGAGGGTGGCCGTGTCGGCCGCGGCGTCGAGCGCGCCGGGGAAGCCCGCCACCACCGGGTCGGCGCGGAAGCGGGCGAGGACCGCGGGATCCCAGCCGTTGGTCGTCACCATGAGCTCGCCGTAGCCCTGGAGGTAGGTGGCCAGCCGCCCGACGGTGCGCTTCAGTCGGACGTCCTCGGGCAGGTCGTCGGGCACGGTGGCGAAGCAGGACCAGACCCGCACCGCAGCCGGATCGCGACCCGCCTCCTCCGCGGCTCGCCGCACCGTGGCGACCGCTCGCGCGGTGGTCTCGTCGGTGAAGAACGTGTGCAGCACGACGGCGTCGAACGCCCGGCCGGCGAGCGCGAGCGACCGGGGCCCGAACGCCACGAGGAGCAGCGGGATCGCCTCGTCGAACGACGCGTCGAGGTGGAGCACCGGGTACGAGCCGATCGGGCCCTCGTGCCCGAAGATCACCTCCCCGCGGAACAGGCGGCGCAGCACGCCCACCATGTCCTCGAGCTGCGCCGTGGTGATGGGTGGCAGGCCGTAGGCCGCCTGCAACGGGGCGATGCCGCGGCCGAGGCCGAGGGCGAAGCGGCCGCCGGTGAGCCGGTGCATGGTGGTGGCGAACGATGCCGTCACGAGGGGATGGCGGCTGTTGTGGTTCGTGGCCGCGGTCGCCAGGCCGATCGAGGTCGAGGCCGCCCCTGCCGCGCCGGACAGGGTGGCGGCCTCCTTCACGTTGTAGCGCTCCGAGATGAAGGCGGCCCCCAGGCCGAGGGCCTCGGCGTCGCGGACCTCGGCGGGGAGCGGCGCCGAGGTGAGCGCGCCGCCGGCGAGCAGGTAGCAACCGAGTTCGGGCAGGAGGTCGGCCATCGCGGGGACGGTAGCGGGCCGACCCCGAGCAGGGCGCGGGGAGGCTCGGTAGCGTTCGGGCACCGCCACCGAGGAGGCATGCCATGGAGCTGCAGGAGTACGCGCCCGGAACGCCGTCGTGGGTCGACATCGGTGTGCCCGACATCGACGCCGCGGCCACGTTCTACGGCGAGCTGTTCGGGTGGGACGTGGCCGAGAGCGACCCCGAGGCGGGCGGCTACCGGATCGCCCACCTGCGCGGCCGGGCGGTGGCGGGCATCGGGCCCCAGCAGAACCCCGGGCCGCCGATGTGGACCACCTACGTCTCCGTCGCCGACGCGAGCGCCAGCGCGGCCGCGGTCACCGACGCGGGCGGGCAGCTGCTGGTGCCCGCCATGGACGTCATGGGCCAGGGCGTCATGGCGGTCTGCACGGACCCGGGCGGCGCCGCCTTCTCGCTGTGGCAGCCCCAGGCCCACCCGGGCGCCGGCATCGTGAACGAGCCCGGGACCCTCACCTGGAACGAGCTGACGACGCGCGACTTCGACGCGGCGAAGGGCTTCTACGCCACCGTGTTCGGCTGGACCGCCCACGACCTCGACAACCCGGACATGGCCTACACCGAGTGGCAGCTCGACGGCCGGACGATCGGCGGCATGATGCCGATGGTCGGCGACATGTGGCCCGCGGACCTCCCCAACCACTGGATGGTGTACTTCGGCTCGGCCGACACCGACGCCACCTGC
>CAZUYW010000353.1:0-3288 GCA_964624775.1 uncultured Iamiaceae bacterium | reverse complement strand
GCGAGCCCGCCGACCCGGACGCGACCGACCTCTACCACCTGACCGCGGACATCGAGGCCACCCTCCGCTCGCTCGACTGACCTCGGGGCGCGGCACGGCCCGCCCCTGGGAGGTGGGGCGGGCCGTGCTCGACGCCGGGCCTGGGAGGGAGAGCCGGCGCCGTCGGCGGACGCCCGCAGGCGCCCGCCGATCGGGTCGGCTACGAGAGGGTCGTGCCGACGAACCGGGCCGGGGACGTCGACCAGGTGCGGAACCCGATCTCGGTGCCCGTCGGCGCGGGGTACTTGCAGGGCGAGGCGGCGATGGCGGCCTTCAGGCTCGCCACCCGGAACAGCTCGGCGCCGTCCACGCTCGCCCACACCGTGTCGCCCTTGGCCACGACCACCAGGTGGTGGTTGATGTTCTCCTTGAACCCGGCCGGGAAGGGGGACGTGGCGAGCGGCGTGCCGCACTCTGTGCCCTTGTACCAGTGACGGATGATGAACTTGTTGCCGTACTTGGGGTCGTACTGGAACGTGTAGCCGCTGACGAGGTTGTCCTTGTCGACGCTCGAGCGGAACCACACGCCGTAGCCCCACCCCGAGTACAGGGTGGCGTTGGTGGTGACGGTCATGTCCTGCGAGGTACGGGGACGGGTCGACATGACCCGGTTCTCGCCGTCGTAGGGCATGTCGATGGTGTTGCCCTTGATGTCGGCCTTGCCGCGGACGACCTTCCACTCCTTGGCCTCGAGCAGGCCGTCACCGCCGATGTTGAGGACCTTGCGGGCCAGCTCGGTCTGGGTGCCGGTGCTCGACACGCCGTTGACGATGACCGTGTAGGTGCCCTTCGGCACGGTCTTGAACGTCAGGACCTGGGCGCCGTTCTGGCCCCACTGGGCGTCGGTGAAGCCACCGTTGGCGATCGTCGGGCGGATCGAGATGTAGAGGCGGGGGTAGAGCGCCTTGGAGCCGATCACGTCCTTGGTCTCCACGGTGACCACGCCGTTGGCCTCCTCGATCCCGATGAAGGGGTTCGTGGAGGTGGCGGGGCCGGGCGGGATGACCGCGCCCTTCATGGGGACCTTGGCGGTGCTGCCGAGGTAGCCGCAGCCCTGGTCGTTGCAGGCGCGGACGGCCACGAGGCCGGTGATCGTGTAGGGCACCTCGACGTCGGCCTTGAGCTCCTTGACCTTGATGGTCTTGTTCAAGGTGTTGGCGCCGTAGACGACCTCGTAGTACCCGACCGGCGACAGGCCGACCCAGGCGGGGGCCTGCCACGAGACGTGGATGATCGCCGGGTTGACCTCGTCACGGACGGCGACGATGCCCGAGGGCGACGACGGCACGTGGCTGGCGAGGTTGGTGGCCACCGCGGGGCCCGAGCCGTACTGGTTCACGGGCGTCACCGACACCGAGTAGGTGCGCTTGGCGTCGAGGCCGTCCACGCCGAAGGACAGCTCGGTCCCGGTGTGGTCGACGATCGTCTTGCCATCGCTGAGGCGCTTGACGAACACCCGGTAGCCCTTGAACTTCCCGAAGCCACCCCAGGCCGGGGCGGCCCAGCTGAGCTTGGCCACGGTGAGGTCGGTGCTGCGGCTGATCGCGAACTTCTGCGGGGAACCGGGCACCGCCGGGTTGAGCACGATCGTGCCCGAGGTGGTACCGGCGCCGGCCTTGTCGCGGCTCGAGACCGTGATGCGGTACGTCGTCTTGTAGTCGACGCCCTTGACCTCGAGCTTGGTCTGGTCGGCCGCGACGACCGTGACGTCGTCGCGATCGTTGGCCTTGACCGACACGTTGTAGTGGTCGATCTCGCCGGCGACGGGCTTCCACGCCACGACGAAGTCGTTGGGCGACTCCGCGATGCGGGTCGCGGTGACGCCGGTCGGGGCGGCCGGCACGGTCGCAGCCGCGCCGGCGGGCGCGGACGCCACCACGGCGGGGGCCACGCTCGCGCAGGTCGCCGCGAGGGCGAGGGCGGCGAGGAGCCGCCGCGGGGAGGGTCTGTGCATGGGAGTGCCTTTCACTGGTTGATGCCCGCCCATCGTCGTGACGGCGCCTCAAGGCCTTCCCGGCCCCAGGTCAAGATCAGGTCAATCCCGGTGCACTCAGTCGCAGGTGCCCGACGCGGCGTCCAGCCGTCGGCCCGTGTCGTCGAGGAACTGCGAGGACCAGCCGGTCGGATCGAGGCGCAGGGCGAGCACCCCGAAGGTGGTGTCGATGCGCCGTTGGCTGGGCGCCTCGCCCCGACGGGCCCCGGCGTAGCCCTCGGATCCGACCGTCGTGTAGTGGTTCTGGCCGCCCGTGCCCACCACGAAGGACGCGATGCCGCTGCGGCTGGGGTGCCCGTCGGCGTCGAGGCGGGCGAAGCGCTCGTAGTCGTGCTCGTGGGCGGCCAGCACCAGGTCGGCGCGGTGGCGCTGGAGGATCCGCCACAGGTCGCGGGTCCGCGGATCCGAGCCGTGGAGGCCGGTCGAGAACCGAGGGTGGTGCCAGTAGGCGAGGGTGCAGCGATGGTGGTCGGCGGCGAGGTCGGCCTCGAGCCAGCGGGCCTGGAGCCTGCCGGCCTCGCAACCCCCGACCTGCGTGCAGTTCGTGTTCAGGACGACCACGTGCCACTGCCCGAGCGAGTAGCTGTACCAGCCGTGATCCGGGCCGGCGTTGGCCCCGAAGTAGTCGAAGAACGTGTTGGCGGCGTGGACCTTGTACTCCTGGTTGCCGAGCGCGGGCCGGGTGATGGCGCGGAGGCGGCCCCAGCTCGGGTCGTAGGCGGTGCGGTACGACGCCGCCTTGGGCTCCTCGTACTGGTAGTCGCCGAGGCCGAGGAAGGCGTCGGGATCCAGGCGCACGGCGACGTCGGACACGGCCCGCTGGCGACACGCGACGTCGGTCCCGGCGCCGTCGGCGTAGGCCGGGTCCGCGGGATCGCACACCAGGCCGCCCGCCGCGACCACCCGCACCGTGGCCGGCGCCGGCTCGGGGCGACGCCACCACAGCAGGGCGGCCACGAGCGCGGCGACGACCACCACCGCCAGCGCGACGCGTCCGCGGTGCCGGCCGATCACGACGCACCACCCGAGGCGCCGAGGCGCAGGCGCGGCCGACGCAGCCACGGCGGTCGACGGCGACGCAGGGCCGCGACCACGCGCGGTCCGACCAGGGACCAGGCGATCGCCAGCGGCACCGTCAGGACGGACACGGCGAGCGACGCACGGGCGATGCGGGCCGGGGCGTACCGGAACGTGACATCGGCGGGACGGCCGTCGAGCCCGGTGATGCGCCAGCCGTTGGCCCACCCGTCCAGGCG
>CAZUYW010000352.1:0-3298 GCA_964624775.1 uncultured Iamiaceae bacterium | reverse complement strand
GCTACCGTGCGTCGCGCATCCCTTCGACCCCCAGGAGCACGAACACCCATGGCTGATCTCGGTTACGACGGCAAGGTCGCGGTCATCACCGGCGCCGGCGGCGGCTTGGGCCGCAGCCACGCCCTCGAGCTGGCGAAGCGCGGCGCGCTCATCGTGGTCAACGACCTCGGCGGCTCGGTCGACGGCCAGGGCGGCTCGCACACCGCCGCCCAGCAGGTGGTCGACGAGATCAAGGCCGCGGGCGGCGAGGCCGTCGCCAACTACGACTCGGTGGCCACCGCCGAGGGCGGCAAGGCCATCATCCAGACCGCCCTCGACACCTTCGAGCGCATCGACATCGTGATCAACAACGCCGGCATCCTGCGCGACGCCGCGTTCAAGAACATGACCCCCGAGCTGCTCGAGCCGGTCATCGACGTGCACCTGAAGGGCGCCTTCTACGTCACCCAGGCGGCGTGGCAGCACATGCGCGACCAGAACTACGGCCGCATCGTGAACACCTCGTCGGCCGCCGGCATCTTCGGCAACTTCGGCCAGACCAACTACGGCGCCGCCAAGGCCGGCCTCGTGGGCTTCACCCGCGTCCTCGCCGTCGAGGGGGCCAAGAACAACATCAAGGCCAACGCCATCGCCCCTGTCGCCAAGACCCGCATGACCGAGGAGCTTCTCGGCGCCATGGCCGACAAGCTCGACCCCGGCTTCATCACCCCGGTCGTCGCCTGGCTCGCCCACGAGGACGTGCCGGTCTCCGGCGAGGTCTACTCCTGCGGCGGCGGCCACGTGGCCCGCATCTTCACCGGGGTGACCCAGGGCTGGACCGACACGGAGAGCCTCACCGTCGAGGACATCCGCGATCACTTCGACGAGATCCGCGACGAGACCGGCTACGCCGTCCCCGCGAACCTCACCGAGGAGCTCATGGGGACCCTCAAGGCTCTCGGCGGCTGATCGACCGGGCTACGGTGTCCCCCTGAGGGCGGCTCGGGGGAGCGCCCGCACAAGGGGGACACCATGGCTCGCACTCGCCTGCGCACCCGCCTCGCCGTCGTCGGCGTCGCCGCGCTCGCCACCGGCTTCGGGCTCACGGCCTGCCAGCCGCCCACCGGCGGCTACGTCGCCCTGGGCGACAGCTACACCGCGGGGCCGCTGATCCCCGACCAGTCGCTCGAGCCGCTCGGCTGCCTGCGCTCGGACCACGACTACCCGCACCTGGTCAACGGCACGATCAAGACCACGGGCTTCGTCGACATGAGCTGCTCGGGCGCGACCACGAGCGACTTCTTCAGCGCCCAGAACGTGACGCCGGGCCCCAACAAGGCCCAGTTCGACGCGCTGAGCTCGAGCACCAAGGTCGTCACCATCGGCATCGGCGGGAACGACATCGGGTTCTCCTCGATCGTCAAGAACTGCGCGACCCAGAACCCGTTCGGCGCCGGCTGCAAGGCCGACTTCGTGAAGAACGGCGTCGACGAGCTGGCCAACCGCATCGCCGCCACGGCCCCCAAGATCGACAAGGTCCTCGTGGAGGCCAAGAAGCGGGCCCCGAACGCCACGATCTTCGTGGTCGGCTACCCGACGATCCTGCCCGAGACCGGCAGCGGCTGCTACCCGGGCGTGCCGCTCCTGCCGAGCGACGTGCCGTACCTGCGCACCACCGCCAAGGGCCTCAACGCCATGCTCAAGAACCGGGCGGAGGCCAACGGCGCCCGCTACATCGACATCGCCACCTCCAGCATCGGCCACGACATGTGCTCGAGCAGCCGGTGGGTGGAGGGCATCGTCCCGCTGAGCGCCGCCGCTCCGGTGCACCCGAACGCCGCCGGCATGCGCAACACCGCCAAGGTGGTCAGCGCGGCGATCAACGCCGTCGTCACGAGCTGACCGCACCCGCCTCGGGCGCGGCGAGCGCCTGAGCGAGCAGCACGGGATCGAGGGGCGCGGCGATGGCCCGCCACGCCGCCCCCTCGAACACCCCGGTGATCCCGGCGAGGGCCACGAAGGAGCCCGTGGCCTCGCCGCGCCGCACCATCGGCGCGAGCAGGCCGCGCCCGCAGAGGAACGCAGCGATGGCGCTCGCGGGCGCGCGCACCTCGCACGCCGGCAGCGCCGGATCGGTGGCACGGGCCGCGGCCCCGACCTCGAGCCGCACGCCCCCGTCCCCGACCGCCACCCACACGGACGGTCCGCCCGGCGCCGCGAAGGTGGCGACGGCGTCGGTCGAACAGACCGGGTGACCGAGCGCGCCGTACCGCTCGACCGCGTCGACCAGCTCAGCGAACACGGCCCCGCCCCACTGGAGTGCCACGGGCACCTCCTCGCCGTCGGCCGTGGTCCCATCCAACCTATCGCTACCGATCGGTAGCGGCAAGGGGCTCGGCGCACCGGCGTCCTACGATCGGACGCCATGGCCACCGCACCCACCCACGGCATCGTCGCCGCGGGCGATGCCGCCACCGCCGAGGCGGCGATCACCGTCCTGGAGGCGGGCGGGAACGCCTTCGACGCGGTGCTCGCCGCGGGGTTCGCGGCTGCCGTGTGCGAGCCGTGCTTCACGAGCCTGGCGGGTGGCGGCTTCCTCCTCGCCCACACGTCCGCCGGCGACGACATCTTGTTCGACTTCTTCGTGGACACCCCCGGCCTCGGCCTGGCCACCGCCGCCGAGCCGGTGTTCGAGCAGGTGGCCGTCGCCTTCGCCGCCGCCACCCAAGCGTTCCACTGCGGGCCGGGCTCGGTGGCGGTGCCGGGCACGCTCGCCGGCTACCTCCACGTCCACGGGCGCCTCGGCCGCCTGCCGCTCGACGAGGTCGTCGAGCCCGCCGCCCGGCTGGCCCTCGACGGCACCGCCGTGTCGCCCACCCAGGCCCACGTCTTCGGGCTCCTCGCGCCGATCCTCACCCGCACCGAGGCGAGCCGCGCCATCTTCGCCCCCGAGGGCGCGCTCCTCGCCGCCGGCGCCACCCTCCGGAACCCGGAACTGGGCACCTACCTGCGGGCGCTCGGCGACGACCCCAACCGCTCCTTCCACGCCGGCGACGCGGCCCAGCGCCTCGCCGACCAGATCCAGGCCGGCGGCGGCCTGCTCACGGTCGAGGACCTCACGGGGTACCAGGTGATCGAGCGCGAGCCGCTCCGCACCACCTACCGCGGCCGCCGGATCCTCACGAACCCGCCGCCGACGTTCGGCGGCGCCCTGCTGGCCCTCGCGCTCGCCCGGCTCGAGGCCGCCACACCGCGCGGCCTCCCCCGCGGCCCCGAGCGGGCGACGCGCCTGGTCGAGGTGATGGCCGGGGTCGACGCC
>CAZUYW010000351.1:0-3328 GCA_964624775.1 uncultured Iamiaceae bacterium | reverse complement strand
GTGACGCCGAGCCCCTCGATGGCGCGGCGGGCCGCGAGGCGCTGGGCCTCCGACATGCCGAGCTCGTCGCACTCCTGCGCGCTCGCATGGCCGATGGACCAGGCCCGGCACCAGTCGGCGATGCGGTCGAACAGCGCCTCGCGCTCGCGCTCGGTGAGCGCCTTGGAGTCGCGGACCTTGTTCACCCGGCGGTCCTGGGGCAGCACGACCGCGCCGATGGTGAGCGGCCCGGCCCAGGCGCCGCGCCCGACCTCGTCGACGCCCACCACGATGTCGTGGCCCTCGGCCCACAGCTCGCGCTCCGCGGCCAGGCCGGGTGCCTGGCGCTTCAGCGCCTTGCGCAGCGGTGGCGCGGTCGAGGGGCTCATCGCCTCCCGACGCTAGGCCGAACCGGGGCGACCCCGCGAGCGGACCGGGCCTACGGTTGGGCCGTGACCTCCACCTCGTACCGCTCGGTCGGCTCGGTGTACTCGTACCGCTCGCTGTGGTCTGCGGCCTCGGCGCTCTCGGTCGCGTCGGCGGGATCGTTCCTGTCGATCGGGTCGGCCGGCTCGGTGCTGTCGATCGGCTCGGCCGGCTCGTTCGCCTCGATCGGGTCGGCGGGCTCGAGCTTCTCGATCGGTGCCGCCGGCGCCGATCGGACCCTCGGTCCCCTGCCCCCCACCGCCCGCCAGGCCGTCCAGGTGCTGACCGTGGCGGCCCTCCTCGCCACGATCGCCCGACCCCGCCGATGACCGACCACGGCGTCCACCGGTACCGCTGCGCCCTCGCGTGGGCGGGCAGCACCGGTGCGGGCTACGAGGCCTACGACCGCGCCCACGAGGTCCACCTGCCCCCGGCCGACGGCGCCTGGACGCTGAGCAGCGACCCGGCGTTCCGCGGCGATCCCGCGCTCGCCAACCCCGAGCAGCTCCTGCTCGCGGCCGCCTCGTCCTGCCAGCTCCTGAGCTTCCTCGCCGTCGCCGCCCGGGCCCGGCTCGACGTCATCGCCTACGCCGACGCCGCCACCGCGGTGATGCCGGAGGACGATCTCCCCGTGCGGATCACCCGCATCGACCTCGAGCCGCTCATCACCCTCGCCGACACCGATCGGGCGCGTCCGAGCCCCGAGCGCCTCGCCCACCTGGTCGACGTGGCCCACCGCGAGTGCTTCGTGGCCAACTCGCTGCGGGCCGAGATCGAGGTCCGCCCCACGTTCCGGTGGGTCGACCAAGCAGGCGGGACGGCCCCCTAACCTCGGCTCCGATGACCGACACGTCCGAGCCGGAAGGGCGCCGCGGCGAGCTCACGGCAGGCTCGCGGGTCGAGGTGCGCACCGGGCTCGACGGGTCGTGGGCCACCGGGTTCGAGATCGCCGAGGCGGTCGACGGCGGCTACCGGCTGCGGCGCCGCAGCGACGGCGAGATCCTGCCGGTGGCGTTCCCCGCCGAGTCGGTGCGTCGGGAGCGCAAGAAGGCGATGTGGTGGTACTGAGCTGAGCGGTGCCGCTCAGGTGTCGGCGGTGCCGACGCCCTTGCCCATCAGGGCGATGAAGTCCTCGACGTCGATCGCGGTGAGCGTGAGGGTCCGCAGGGTGCCGCGGGCCGACAGCGTGGTGGCGACCTTGGCCATCGTGAGCTCGTCGGGCGCCTCGAGGATGTTGAGGAAGTCGTACTGGCCGAGGAGGGCGAACTGCTCCAGCACCTTCACGCCCATGGACTCCACATCGGCGTTGACCTCGCGCAGCCGCTCGGGGCTGTCGCGCAGGCGGGCGTGGCCGTCGGGACCGAGGGTGGAGAGCATCACGAACTTCGGCATGCCCGCAACCTACCGCGGGGTCCGTCGCGGCCGCGCCGGGGCGTCACGGCACCTCGTAGCGTGGGGCGATGCCGCGCCGCGTCCACGTCGTCGCCCACACCCACTGGGACCGGGAGTGGTACCTGCCGTTCCCGGTGTTCCGGATGCGCCTGGTGGAGCTGGTCGGGGTCGTCCTCGACGCCCTGGAGGACGGGCGGCTCCCCCACTTCCAGCTCGACGGCCAGGCTGCGGTCCTCGACGACCACCTCGCGATCCGTCCCGGCGACGAGGAGCGGATCCGGGCGCTGGTGACGGCGGGGCGCCTCTCGGTGGGCCCCTGGTACACGCTCCCCGACGAGTTCCTCGTGTCGGGGGAGACGCTCGTGCGGAACCTGCGGCTGGGGCGCCGCACCGCCCGCCGGTTCGGGGCGTCGATGCCGGTCGGGTACCTCCCGGACATGTTCGGGCACGTGGCCCAGATGCCCCAGATCCTCCGCGGCTTCGGCCTCGCCGATGCTGTGGTCTGGCGGGGCGTGCCCGCGGCGGTCGACGCTGCGTCGTTCCGCTGGTCATCACCGGACGGTTCCTGGGTGCGAACCGAGTACCTGCCGGGCGGCTACGGCGCCGGCGCCCGGCGGGTGGCCGACGCGGCCGCACTCGCCGCCGAGGTCGACGCCCACGTGGCCCGCTGGGGCGAGCTGGCCGGCGACCCCGTCCTGTGGCCGGCGGGCACCGACCACCTCCTCCCGGACCTGGACCTGCCCGACGTGCTGGCGGCGGCCGCCGCCGACCCCGCCATCGCCGAGCGCTACACGTGCACCACCACGACGCTCGAGGACCACCTCGCCTCCCGCCCGGCAGAGCCTGCGTGCGCCTGGACCGGCGAGCTGCGCTCGGGCGCTCGCGCCGACGTCCTGCGCAACGTGGCCTCCACCCGCCTCGACGTGAAGGCGGCGTGCGCCAGGGCGGCGACGGCGATCGAGCGCATGGCCGAGCCGCTCAGCGCGCTCTGGCTCCCCGCCGAGGACTGGCCCGGTGCCTTCCTCGACGACGCGTGGCTGGCGGTGATCCGCAACGCGGCCCACGACTCGATCTGCGGTTGCTCGGCCGACGAGGTCAACGACGCCGTGCTGCACCGCTACGCCGAGGCGACGCGCACGGCGGAGGCGCTCGCCGAGCGCGCCCTGATCAGGGTGCTGGGTGCGTCGGGCGAGGCCGCGGTGGCCGTGAACCCCACCGCCCGGCCCCGCTCCGGGACCACGACGCTGATCCTCCCGGGCGAGCAGGCGCCGCCGGACACCCAGCAGGTCGACGTGCACCCGGCCCGCGAGGTCATCGGCACGGTGCCGTGGTCCGCCGCCGTGTCGATGCTGCTCCACCTCGTCGGCGACGATCCGAAGGTCCGCGGGGTCACGATCGCTCCGGGCGCCGCCGACGGGCCGGCGGTGGTCGAGATCCTCGTGGGCCACGGGCCAGGGCGCCCCCGGCCCGACGAGCTGCTCCGCACGCTGCGCGAGGCGGCCGCACCGGACCCGGCGGCGCCGGTCCGCGT
>CAZUYW010000350.1:0-3340 GCA_964624775.1 uncultured Iamiaceae bacterium | reverse complement strand
AGCCAGACCTCCACCGCGGCCGCCCGCTCCGGGCGCCGGGACGGTCGGGCGAGGTCGCGCCGGCCGAGCGCGAGCGCGGACCACACGAGGTGGGTGCCGGTCGCGGCCAGCGCGGCGGCGAGCAGCGGCATCACGAGCGGCCTCCGTGTCCGGCCGACGGCTCGAGCAGCGCCCGGAGGTCGACCCCCGCGGCCCGGAGCTGGCCGAGGAGGCGCACCGGGATCTGACCGGTCCACGTGAGCTCGCTGGTGGTGTCGTCGCGCACGAAGAGCGGCGTGATCGTGAACTGGGTGGCCTCGGCGCCGCCGGCGAGGTCCTCGACCGCGACGATCTCGGCGACCCGTGGCCCGGCATCAGTGCGTCGGCAGTGGACGACCACGTCGATGGCCTCGGCGACGAGCGTGTTGAGCGCCGCCATCGGCAGGTCGACGGCGGCGAGCTGGCAGACGAACCGCAGGCGGGTGAGGGCCTGGCGCGCCGACCCGGCGTGGATGGTGGTCAGCCCCTTCACCCCCGACGACAGCGTGAGCAGGAGCGGCAGCGCCTCGCGATCGCGCACCTCGCCGACGATCGCGACGTCGGGTGCCATGCGCAGGAACCCGGCGACCAGCCGGCGCAGGTCGACGGGTGCTCGGTCGCCGCGGGCCGGTCGCGTCTGCATGCTCGCGACGTTCGCCACCGGGATGTCCGTCTCGAACACCTCCTCGGCGACGACCACGCGCAGGCTCGGATCGAGCTCGGCGGTGCAGCACGACAGGAGCGTGGTCTTGCCGCACCCGGGGGCGCCGGCGATGACGATCGAGCAGCGGGCACGGGCGAGGGCGCCGAGCACCGTGGCGGCGTGGGTGCTGAGCATGGACCGGCCGACGAGCTCGTCGAGACGGCGGAACGGGACGCTCGTGAAGCGGCGGATGTTGACGAGCAGGTGGCCGCCGCGCCCGATGTCCTGGTGGACGATGTGGAGCCGGGACCCATCGTCGAGCTGTGCGTCCTGGAGGCCTTCGGTCGGGTCGAGCTTGCGGTGCGCGGCGCCCGCGTCCTCGAGGATCTTGGTCAGCGTGCGGGCGACGTGGGCGTCGTCGTGGAAGACCTCGTGGTGGTAGCCGTCCGGACCGACGTGGCGCTTCACGAAGATCGTGGACGGGCTGTTGATCATGATCTCCCAGACGTCGTCGTCGGCCAGGAGCGGGGTGAGCGGGCCATAGCCGGTGAGGTTGCGGACGACGCGCTCGACGAGGGTCTCGGGATCCGCGATGGCGATGGGCTGGATCCCGCGCCGATGGTCGGCGTTCCACGAGGCGACGGTGTCGACCACGAGCGCCCGCAGCCGTTCGGGCTCGGTCGTGGGGTCGAGGACGAGGCTGCGGGCCTGGGCGAGGACGCTGTCCTCGACGAGCTGGAGGGGCGTGCGGGTCATGGCGCGCTCCCGCCGACGAGGCCGAGGGTGCCGGGCTCGATGGGTGTGGGCTTGGCGCTGGGAGGCGCGGGCGGGGCGAGCTCCTCGAGGCGGGCCATCACCGCTCGACCGAGCGGACGGACGAGGCTGTCCGGGAGCACCGAGACGTCGTGGTGGACCGCATCGAGGTTGCGGCGCAACGGCAGGTGCACGGGGCCGATCGGGCCGTCGTCGGCGGCGCCGCCGACGACCTGGGCCACGGCCCGCGCCAGTTCGGCCCGGCGACGCGGCGAGGCGGGCACGCCGTTGAGCGCGAGCAGGATGCGCGACGGAGCGACGCCGTGGGCGGCGAGGGCGTCCGCTTCCAGGGCGAGGTCGTGCAGGCCGGTGACGGTCGGCCGGGCGGCCACGACGACCACATCGGCCCGTGCGATGGTGGCGCGGGCGAGGAGGTGCTGGTCTTCCACGTCGACCGAGCCGGTCTCGGCTTCGCCGTCGAGGTCTCGGTCGGTGTCGGCCACGACGACGCGGGTCGAGCCCACGAGGTTGTCGAGCGCGGCCTCGAGCGCACGCGGTCGCAGCGTGGTCCAGTCCCGGGGATGGCGGAGCCCGAGGAGGAGCCGGTAGCCACGTGCGGGGACTGCGTACTGGAGCCGGCGGAGCGCGCCGGCGTCCGGGGTGCCGGTGCGGTGGGCTTCGGCGAGCTCCTGGATGCCGGGGAGGACGTCGCCGGCGTCGTGGAGGACTCCCTGGTGCGCCCGGAGGGCCAGGTCCGCGAGCACGACGTCGCCGCGGTGGCGGGCGTCGGCGGCCAGGTGCTGGGCCAGGGCGGCCGCGAGGGTGGAGCGCCCGGCGCCGGGCTGGCCCGTGACCGCCACGAGGCGTCCCCGCCACCGCCCGATGCTCGACGCTGGCGCGTCATGGCCCGGGCTCGGCTCGAGCGATCGGATGGGACGGCCGTGGTCGGCGAGCAGGGCGCCGACCTGGTCGGGCGTGGTGGGGACGTCGGCCAGGTGCACCCCGTCGAGGAGGTCGGCGCGCAGGGCGGGCCCCGACCCGATGAGCACGACCGGGATGCCGGCGCGGTGGAGGAGGTCCAGGAGGTCGCGGTCGACCGCGGGCAGGCCGCGCTCCACGATGGCGAGCGAGTGGGCCCGACCCGCCTCGACGCGGACGCGCAGCTCGACCCCGGACACGCAGTGCACGAACTCGGCGGGGAGCAGGCCGCTGGTGCTCCAGCGGGCGACGTCGGTGGGCCAGGTGGCGCGCACCGCGGCGAGGCCCAGCACGACGTAGCGGTCGCCGGTCACGGCGCGCCGTCCTCGGCGGTGGTGGCCGCAGCGGGCGCGGGGTCCTGGGCTCCGGCGGTTCGGTGGGGGGCGAGCCGCCGCGTGAGGTGGTCCGCGGTGACCCGCACGATCGTGACCCGCCCGGTGCGGGCGGCGTCGATCGAGGCGAGGAGCGTGGCCGGGTCGGTGAACGCGAGGGTGAGCACCTGGCTGCCCGTGTCGCCGAGCGAGGCGCTCGAGCCACCGCCCACGCTGCTCACGGCGATCCCCCGGGCCACCTGCACGGTGCTGGCGTCAGGGCCCTCGCCGACCGTGGCGAGCAGGTCGATGCGATCGCCGGGTCCGAGCTGGCCGTCGAGCGCCCAGGCGGGGTCGACCGCGATCGACGCGAGGAGCGGCGGGGTGGCGGGGGAGCGGACGACGTCTCGGGCCAGGAGCTCGTCGGCCGCCACGGCCCGGGCGAGGCGGCGCCCGACCGGGGCACGGTCGCTGCGATAGGCGTGGCTGGCGGTGCTGCGGGGGAGGGCGATCGCCACCGCGCGCAGATCACCCGCCTCGAGCCGGTGGCCCGGGCCGAGCGCGCGTGCGGCGACGAGGTACCGCGGCGGGGGCGGCTCGCCCGAGACCTGGAACGGAAAGGCGAGCGGCTCGTAGC
>CAZUYW010000349.1:0-3356 GCA_964624775.1 uncultured Iamiaceae bacterium | reverse complement strand
TCGCGGATGACCTTGCCCATGCGCCAGTTGCTGTGGTGCAACTCGGAGCTGTGGCGGTCCATGAACGACCGCGAGTGCTCCATGGTGTGCACGTTGTGGTGGTGCTTGATCGAGCGGTACGACGCGAGGCCGGTGGCGGTGCTCTTGTGGCCGCCGTCCATCGACACGATGTTGATGTTCACGTAGACGAGGAGGTCGGACTCGGCGGCCCGCTTGTTGATCTCCACCTCTTCGCCGTGCTTGGTGGTGCCGAGGAAGGCGAGGTTGTCGGGGTCCTCGGCGTCGTGGTTGTAGAGGGCGCCCGAGGGGGCGAAGGCGTCGTAGACGCGGTCGCCGACGGCGTGGCGCAGCTCGTCCTCGGTCATGCGACGGTGCAGGGCGAGGGCGGCGATGAGGTGGACGTCGTCGACGCCGGCCGCAGCGGCGAGGTCGAGGACGGCCTCGATGATGCGCTGGCGGATGTCGGGCCGCTTCATGGGCGGGAGCGGCAGGGACACGTCGTCGAACGCGATGGTGAGCTTCATGCCCGGCTTCAGCAGGGCGGGGAGCGGCTCGCTGTCGAGCGGGTTGAGGAGGGCGTCGCGGATGGCGGCGTCGACGTCGTCGAGGCCCTCGAGCGGCTCGCCCGGGTAGATCACCCGGCTGCGCCCGGCCGGCAGCTTCTCGAGGCGGAAGCCCTCGCCGTGGTGGAAGAGGATGGGCGGCGTCGAGCGGTCGACGTCGAGCACGAATCCGGGACGAGGCATCAGCGTCGGTCCTTTGCGAACGAGGGGCGGAGGTCGAAGGCCACCTTCACGGCGCCGCGGGCGCCGGCGTTGGCGGCGTGCTCGACGGCGTCGGCGGCCCGGGCGAGCGGGTAGGTGGCGCTCACGAGGCGGCCGAGGTCGGCGGCGGCCACGAGATCGAGGGCGGCGTCGAAGTCGGGGCGGGTGTAGGCGTAGCAGCCCTGCACGGTGGACTCGCGGTGCCACAGCGGCGTGAGGTCGAGGTGGGTGTGGCCGGGCATGCCGACCACCACGATGCGCCCGCCGGGGGCGACGACCTGGAGGGCCTGGGCGAGGGAGGCCTCGCTGCCCACGCAGTCGACGACGACGTCGACGCCGTCGGTGAGCTGACCGCCGTCGAGCACCCAGGCGCCGGTGAGGCTGCGCACGACGCGGGCCAGTTCCCGGGGCGCCACGACCTGGTCGGCGCCGAGCGCGGCGGCCAGCGCCTTCTGGTGCGGGTACTTGGCGGTGGAGACGAGCCGGCCGACGGCGTCGGGCGACGCCGCCCGGGCGGCGGCGAGGGCCGCGATCGTGAGCAGGCCGAGCGTGCCCGAGCCGATGACGGCGAGCGTCTCGGCGGGGCCGCCGGCCCGCACCATGCCGGCGGCGTGGACGGCGCAGGCCGTGGGCTCGACCATCACCGCGGCCTCGTCGGACAGCGCCTCGGGCACGGCGAGCAGCTGCGAAGGGTGGGCGACCATGGACGACGACCAGCCGCCGCCCGTGTCGGCGCAGTAGCCGCTCTGCAGGCCGGGCTCCAGGTGGCCGAACGCGATGCGCCCGCAGTGGTTCGTGCGGCCGGCGGCGCAGGCCGGGCACAGCGGGTCGACGCCGCGGGTGACGCAGGACAGGACCGGGATCAGCACCGCACGCGAGTCGTCGTCGAGCGTGCCGACGACCTCGTGGCCGGGCGTGAACGGGAACGACACGATCGGCTCGAAGTAGGTGGAGCTGTGGCCGTCGATCGTGGCGAGATCGGACCCGCAGATGCCGGCGAGCCGGGGCCGCAGCCGGACCCACTCGGGCGTGGGCAGCTCGGGCTCGTCGACGTCGCGCAGGCGCAGCGGCCCGACCGACGCACCGCTGCCGGGCCGCACCCGGCCGGCCACGGCCGCGGCCGCGAAGCGGGCAGCCTTGCGCTCGATCCGCAGCGCCTTCACGCGGGTGCCCGCCGGGTGACGGTGCGCCGGGGCGCGAGCGGCAGGGGGCTGGGGCGGAAGCCGGGTGCCTTCGACCACTGCTCGACGAGCCAGCCCCGCTTGCGGGCCAGGCTCGCCAGCTTGGTCTCGGGGTTCACCGCGACGGGGAACCCGACGACCTCGAGCATGGGCAGGTCGTTGGAGGAGTCGGCGTAGGCGACGCACTCGGCGAGGTCGAGGTCGTGGGCGGCGGCGTAGTCGAACAGCGCGGAGGCCCGGCTCTCGCCGGTGGGCGGCACGTCGACCATCTGCCCGAGGTAGCGGCCCTCGTCGTCGACCGCGAGCGACGCCGAGATGATGTCGTCGAACAGCGGCTTGAGCGGCTCGACCACGAAGTCGAGCGCCCCCGTGATGAGCACGGTGCGGTGCCCGAGCGCCCGGTGCTCGCGCACCCGGCGGATGGCGGCGGGGAAGCTCTTGGTGAGGATCAGCTGGCTGAGCATCTCGGCCGAGTCCTCGGCGATCTGGTCGACCGGGGCGCCCTCGTAGCGGCGGTAGAAGGAGCGCAGGAAGTCGCTGCGATCGGCCTTGTCCATGCGGAGCAGGCCCGGCGCCTCGCCGATGAGCTTGGCGGTGAGGCGGAGCTTGTCGTCGCGGTCGAGGCGGCGGCTCGCGAGCCAGGCGTAGCTCGTGACGACGTTCGACGCGATGAGCGTGTTCTCGAGGTCGAACGCCGCCATCTGGCGCTCGGGGGCGAGCACCTGGCGTCGGAGGCGATCGGCACGGGACTCGCTGCGGCCCTTCTTGCCGTCGGTGCGCACCCGGGCGTGCTCCACGACCGAAGGCAGGTGGATCTGGTGGACGTAGTGGTCCCAGTCGACGATGCGGGGGTCCATGCCGAACGCGGCCTGGTCGGCGACGTCGAGCGAGGCGTGGAGGGCGAGCAGCCGGTCGACGCCGTAGATGGCCTCGCACGCCGTGTAGGCGCCGTAGAGCTCGACGTAGGTGAGCGCCCGGCCCACGAGCTCCCGCCGCTCCTCGACCTTGGCGGACCACTGGGCCTGCTTGCCGCGCAGCGGGAGCGAGCCGATGACCTTCTCGGTGGTGCCGAGCAGGGCCTTGGCCCGCTCGAGGCGGCCCTGGACGCTGGTACGCGAGGTGTAGCCCCAGTCGGGCACGGCGATGGGCTGGCCGTCGGTGTCGTACAGCGGGTGCTCGCCGAACCAGGACTGCACGAGGTCGACCAGGCGCTCGTACTTGAGCGGGTTGGCCGAACCCGAGGCGACCTGGGTGATGTCGGGCGAGCCGTCCTCGTGGAGCGGGCCGCGGGCGGCGACGGCGATGATCGCCCCCACCACGAGGTCGACCGGGATGACGTCGACCGTGCCCTCGGGGACGCCGGGGAACTCGGTGAGCAGGCCGCGGGCGTAGGAGATGATCACCGGCTCGG
>CAZUYW010000348.1:0-3371 GCA_964624775.1 uncultured Iamiaceae bacterium | reverse complement strand
GGCGGGGTCGGCCAGATCCAGGTCGCCCGCCAGCGGTCGTCGAAGGGTGCAGGGTGCCCGAGGCGCATGGACCCGGACCTTAGGGGCAGGCCTCAGGACACGGTCGACTGCCAGATGATCGGCAACGTGGGGGCCTCCGATCCGCCCGCCGGTTCCAGGGTGACGCCGACCGCGTCGGCGCCGTCCAGGTCGACCGGGAACCGCGTGCGCACCGCGCCGCGCCGGGTCGGCCGGAACAGGGTCACCCGTTCGGGGGTGCCGTCCCGGATCGCCCACAGCTCGTACGCCTTGGTGGCATCGATGCGCTCGACGCCGTCGCCGACGAGGGCGGCCTCCCCCCGCCCGGCCGACCACACGAGGGTCACCGGGCCTCGGCCGTCGCCTTCGAGGCGGATGGTGCGGGCGTCGTCGGCGGCGACGATGGCCGCGATCTGCTCGGCGTCACTCGCCCGCCGGTCGGGGGAGGTGAGCGCCACCACCGCACCGAGGACCACCAGGAGGCAGGCGGCCGCGGCGAGCACCCAGGTCGCGGTGTGGCGGCGCCGGTCGTCGAGCGCCGTCACCGGCGCACCGGTGGGTGGCACCTGCCGGGTGGCGGCGACGGACACGAGCACCTCGGCGCGGCTCGACGCGGGCGGGGCCTCGGCGCCGGCGATCGCGAGGTCGGCGAGCGTCTCGTGGAAGCCGGCGACCTCGGCCCGGCAGTCGGCGCAGGTGGCGAGGTGGGCCTCGAAGCGGGCGCGCTCGTCGGGGTCGAGCGCATCGGTGGCGTAGAGCCCCGACCAGAGGTGGACCTGGTCAGTCATCGGTGACTCCAAGGTGATCGCGGAGGCGGATGAGTCCGTCCCGTATGCGGGTCTTGACGGTGCCGAGCGGCAGATCGAGGAGGGCGGCCACCTCGGCGTGGGTGTGGCCGTCGTAGAAGGCGAGCTCCACCGAGCGTCGCTGGGCGGGGCTGAGGGTGTCGAGCGCTCGGGCGACCCGGGCCCGGTCGAGGTCGGCGTCGACGCCCGCCGCGACCTCCTCCGCGATGTCGCGGTCGACGACGGGGGTGCGGCGGTGGTCGCGCTCGAGGCGATCCCGTGCGGCCTGCTCGCTGCGGACCCGGTCGACGGCCCGGCGGTGGGCGAGGGTCGTGAGCCAGGCGGCGACCGATCCCCGTTCGGGGTCGTAGCGCGGGGCGGTGCGCCAGACCTCGGTCATCACCTCCTGGAGGACCTCGTCGGACTGGGCGGGGTCGCGCAGCACCCGCCGCACGACGCCGTAGGCCACCGGGGCGAGCGCGTCGTACAGGCGGGCGAAGGCCTCCTGGTCGCCGAGCGCCACCCCCGCCATCAGGGCACGGTGCCCGTCGGCGGGGGTGGCGTCGTCGTCCAGGGCCATCAGGGGCCGGCGATCGAGGCGGCGGGGTCGGGCGTGGTCACGGGGTGCCATCATCGTGCCTTCGGAGCCGTTTCGTCGCCGGATTGCCCGATCCGACCTACATGGGCATCAGCACGGTGTCGATGATGTGCACCGTGGCGTTGGCGGTGGGGACGTCGACGCACAGGGTCTTGGCGCCGTTGACGGTCAGGTCCGAGCCGGAGCCCTCGATCGTGAGGCTGTCGCCCTCGACCGTCTTGACCGTGCCGGCTTCGGCGAGTTCCGTCGAGCTCATCTTCTTGCCGGCGACCACGTGGTAGGTGAGCACCTTGGTCAGCGTGTCCTTGTCGGCCATCACGGCGTCGAGGTCGCTCTTGGGGATCTTGGCGAAGGCGTCGTCCACCGGGGCGAAGATCGTGAACGGGCCGTCGCCGTTCAGCGTGTCGACGAGACCGGCCTCCTTGACCGCGGCGACGAGGGTCTTCAGCAACGGGTTGTGCGAGGCGGCCGTGGCGGCCGGGTCCTCGGCCATGCCGGCGAAGCTGCCCGCGCCCGAGGTGGGCACCGACGAGCAGCCGGGGCCGCTGGGGGCCATGGCGTCCTCCTCGGCTGTCGCCGTCGTCGAGCTCATCATGGTGGTGGACGTCTTGCCGGACGAACCGGAGCCGGAGCCGGACCCCGACGAGTTCGAGTCGGAGCCGTCGGAGCCGCACGCGGCGACGGTGAGGGCCAGGGCGGCGGCGAGGCCGACCGCGGTGAGCCGGGTTCGGTGGGTTCGGATCGTGCGCATCGGGGGGACCTTTCGGGTCGGTGGGCGGGTGGGTGGTTCAGGTCACGAGGACCACGACGGCGTGCCACCCGGTCGCGCCGTCGGGCATGGGTTCGGAGCGCTCCTCGGTCTGGATTGCCCCGGTGCCGTCGATGGCCCGGCAGGTGAGCGTGTGGCGTCCCGGGTCGAGGTCGAGGGGCGCCATCCACTGGCGCCACGTCGTGTCGTTGACCTCCTGGGACAGGCGGGCGCGCTGCCAGGGCCCATCGTCGACGCGGACCTCGACCGCCTCGATGCCCCGCAGCTGGGCCCACGCGACGCCGGCGATGGGCACGGTCCCGGCGGGGACCTGGGCGAGGGGGCCGGGGGTGTCGATGCGGGAGAACGTCTTGATGGGCGCCCGACGGGCCCAGCCGCGCCGCACCCAGTACGCGTCGAAGCGGTCGAACGTCGTGAGCGACAGCTCGGTCAGCCACTTGGTGGCCGACACGTAGCCGTACAGCCCGGGCACGATGAGGCGAGCCGGGAAGCCGTGGGTGACGGGCAGCGGCTCGCCGTTCATGCCGACCGCCACGAGGGGCCGTCGGCCGTCGGTCGCGGCGCTGAGCGGGAAGCCCGCGGTGAACCCGTCGACCGAGCGCCCGACGATCTGGTCGGCTCCGGCGCGCACCCCTGCCTCGTCGAGCAGGTCGGTGAGGGGCACGCCGAGCCAGCGGGCGTTGCCGGCGAGGCGGCCGCCCACCTCGTTGGAGACGCAGGAGATGGTGATGTCGGCCTCCACCAGGTCACGGGCGAGGAGCTCGTCGTAGGTGAGCTCGAGCTCGTGGTCGACGAGGCCGGTGACGCGGAGGCGCCAGTCGTCGACGGGCACCTGTGGCACCAGGAGCGCGGTGTCGATCCGGTAGAAGCGGTCGTTCGGGGTGACGAAGGGCGTGAGGCCGGGCACGTCGAGCGATGCGCCCTCGGGCAGGTCGCCGAGCGGGCGGGCGGCGCGGGGCAACCGGATCCGGGCCCGGGCGGCCGCCACGTCGAAGCGGCGGCCGAGCCAGCGCCCGGCGCCACCCGCGGCGATCGCGGCGGCGCCGATGACGACCGAGGTGGACAGGAACGCGCGCCGCGAGGCCGTGCCGGGTCGTTCGGCGCCGCCGGGGCCGGCGGAGTCCGGGGTCTCGATCGCGAGGCCGGCGAGCAGCCACAGGGTGGCGGCGGCCGCGCCGGCGCCGACGAGCGTCGGGACAGC
>CAZUYW010000347.1:0-3376 GCA_964624775.1 uncultured Iamiaceae bacterium | reverse complement strand
ACCCTGCTCCCGGCACCGATCGCGCCCACCGCCGCCCCCATGCGCTGACCCGCGACCGTTCTACCGGTCCCTGGGCATCGCCATCGCGGCGCCGAGGCCGGTTGCGAGGGCCAGGATCGTGATCGTGCCGGACTCGGCGACCAGCGTGGCCACGGGCAGGCCGATCGTCCCGTCGCGCCAGACGAACAGGACCGTGGACAGCGTGCCGATCGCGGCGCTCGTCGCCCCGACGAGGCCGACGGTCCCGATGGCCTCGAGCGCGACCAAGCCGCGCACCGCGGCCGGGTCCACGCCGACGGCGACCAGGCGCGTGCGGGTGCCGGCCCCGGACGCCAGGCCGACCACGATGTGCAGACCCAGGGCCATCACCACGAGCATGAACGAGACCCGGGCCGTCCCGAGGAGCCAGGCCACCAGCGGCGACTCGTGGGCGACCTGGTGGCTCGGCGCGACGGCCTGCAATCCGGGGTCCGGACCGCGGATCACCAGCGCGCGCACCGCGTGCTCGGCGCGGCGTCCGGCAGCGCTCACCAGGATGAGTGCTCGGACGCGCGAGCCAGGTGGCTCCTGCCCGAGCACGGGGGCACCGACCAGGCCCTCGAGACCGTGACCTGGGGCCGCCTCGAGGTGCCGGTCCGGGCCACAACGGGCAAAGCCGGTCGCACCGAGCGCGGCACAGTCGGCCACGAGGGCTGGCCGAGCCGGCGCATCGCGGCGGTCGACCAGGATCATCGGGCGGATGCCCGTGGCTCGGCGGACCGCTGCTGCCGTCCCCTCGTCGATGGCGCCGCGGATCTCGATGGCGTACGCCGCTCCGCGCTGCGGGGCATCGGTCTGCCGGTTCACCGCGACCCACGCGGCGAGCACCGGAACCAGGATCGCGACCGCCCCCAGGCCGACGAGCGCCCGGGCCGAGCGGCCCGCTCGGTTGGCGACGCTGCGGCCGACGAGCAGGGCGAGGACGTGACCGTGGCGGGCGAGTCGGGCCCCGGCCAGCGCGAGCCACCAGGGCGCAGCGATCGCCGCGCCGATCGTCGTGGCGAGGAGACCGGTCACGAACAACTCGGCCCCGGGGCGGCCGCGCACCCCAACCCCCGTGGCCATGACCACGACCCCGATGGCGAGGGGCAGGAGTCGGGTGGCGGTCACTGGTCCGGGATCGGCGACCGTGGGCCGGACCGCGACGCCCCGTCGGCTTCGACCGGTGACGACACAGCAGACGACCGTGAGGACGGCGATCATGCCGGCCGTCGGGGCAGAGATGCCCAGGTCCCCGGGGAAGACGGCGTGGCCGACGAGGGGCACGGTTCGCCAACCCGGCGCCAACGCCCACCACAGGGTCGCGCCAGCCAGAGCGCCAGGAGCGGAGGCCAGGAGCACGGGTCCGATGTGCCAGGCCAGGACCGTCGAGCGGTCGGCGCCGAGGGCCTCGATCACGCTGCGGCGGGGGGAGCCGGCGGCCGCGAGGGGGGCCGTGCCGGCAAGCAGCAGCCCGAGCGCGGGCAGGCCGAGGAGCCCGAGGGCGACGATCGCAAGTGCCCGACGCTCGACCGCCTCGCCGGGGTCGCCGATCCAATCGGCGCCGGGCTGGTCGACGAGTCGTTCGTGCAGTCGGGCCTCGGTGCCGAGGAAGCGATAGGCGAGGAGCTCTCCCGGTGACGCGACGCCGTCCGTCCCGAGATCGCGTGCGGGCGCGTAGCGTGCTGCCAGGTTGGGATCGGCGCGCATGGCCGCGCGCAGCGCCGGCGACACGTACCAGGACCCCGGTCGTGGTGGGCGAGCGACCCCCGCCACAGTCGTGCCCGGCCTCACCAGGTGCCACCAGTACAGGTAGATCTGGCGCCCGTCGGCGGTCTCGTCGAACCCAGCGGTGCGGAGCGCGTCGGCCCGCTGGCCGGCGCGTGCGGGCTGCATGGCGCGGGCCGAGGCTCGGTGCTCGATCCGGGTGCTGGTCCGAGCGATGCCCAACGCGCCGCACCCCAGGAAGCTGACGAGCGCGGCCGCCAGGGCGAGGAGCAACGTGGCCGCGCGAGCGGTGCGCGCCCCCCGCCACGACGTGCGCATCACGGACCTGAGCGTCCAGAGGCTCACCGTGGTGACAGGGTGCCGCGACGCAGGTGAAGGGCACGGTCCATGCGGTCCCGCACCAGCGGATCGTGGGTCGCGACGATCAGCGTTGCACCGCTGCGCCGCACCCCGTCGATGAGCAGGGTGCAGATCGCCACCGATCGCTCCTCGTCCAGGGCTCCGGTCGGTTCGTCGGCGAGGATCACGGCGGGTCGGTGCACGAGCGCCCGGGCGATGGCGGCCCGTTGGACCTCCCCGCCCGACAGCGAGCGCGGGTGGGCGCGTGCACGTTGCTCGAGGCCCACGGCGCAGAGCACCCGGCGCACCGCATCGGGATCGGTGCGACCGTCGAGGCGCAGGGGGAGTTCGACGTTCTCGTGCACCGTGAGTTCGTCGAGGAGCTCACCGAACTGGAAGACCATGCCGACCCTGCGCCGGCGCCACCGAGCCCGATCGCGGGTCGAGAGCCGGTCGAGCCGCCTGCCCGCCACCGTGACCGACCCGCTGGTGGGCAGGAGCATGCCGGCGAGGCACGACAGCAGCGTCGTCTTGCCCGAACCGCTCGGTCCGGTGATCGCGGTGCAGGTGCCGGGTCCAGCCGCCAGGTCGATGCCGTCGAGCACGACCTCGTCGCCCCGCCGCACCGTGAGTCGGTCGCAGCTGAGCATGGGCTCGACGGGGCTCATCGTCGACCACCCGTGGTCACGTGGCGGTCCAGTTCCCGCACTGATCAGGCCACCAGTTCTCGTTCTCGCACGTACGGTGGCGGATGATCAGGCCGCCCGTGTTCTTCGAGGCGCAGACGCCGTTGTTGCCGTCCTGATCGGAGATGTTGCCGTTGCTCGCGCCGGCGGAGGTGAAGTCGTAGATGCCCTTCGTGGAGATCGAGTCAGACTCCCGATCGCAGTTCCGCAGGTAGTGCCGTGCGTTGTAGTCCTGGGAGTAGTCTTGGCCCTGGTAGCTCGTGGCCCCGCTGCTGAGGCCGGCGGCGAGCACGAGCACGGCGGCGCTCGTGGCGGTGGCCGCGCAGAGCCTGGTCAGCCAGCGGGTCAGTCGTGTTTGGCGGTGGTTCATCGGTCCTCCTCGTCAGGTGCGTACCTGCCGACGAGGCCGGAGCCTGGGGAAGACCGTCAGCACCACGATGAGTAGCACCTCGGGGGCGGGCTGGCAAGGGTGACCGGGCCCCGGCTGTTCTGCCGCGCCGAGATCGCGTCACCGCGATCGGGGCGCGGCAGAACCGATCAGGGGACGGGCTCAGGGGTTGACCAGGGGGGCGAGGGTCTGGCCGAGGAGCTCGACGCGCTCGGGC
>CAZUYW010000346.1:0-3386 GCA_964624775.1 uncultured Iamiaceae bacterium | reverse complement strand
CCACCCAGAGCAGCGATCCCACCCGCCTCGTGCCCACGCGGCGCATCTCCTTCGAGGAGTCGCTGGCCACCGTGCCGAAGCACTTCGCGGCCGACGGCGACCTGATCACCAGCCACCTCATCGCCGTGCTGTCCGCCCTGTTCCCCGACGGCGAGGACTTCTTCGTCAAGACGGTTCGCCACTACCGCGACCAGATCACCGACCCCGACCTGCGGCGCCAGGTCGCCGGGTTCATCGGCCAGGAGGCCACCCACGGGCGCGAGCACCGGGTGCTGAACGAGCGCCTCGCCGAGCTCGGGTACCCGACCGAGCGCATCGCCCGGATGGCCAAGAAGGGGCTGGCCCTCCGCTGGAAGATCGCCTCCCCCGAGTCGAACCTCGCCGAGACGGCGGCGCTCGAGCACTTCACCGCCACCCTCGCCGAGCTGGCCCTGTCCGAGCCCGAGATGCAGCACCTCGCCGGGCACGAGGCCGTGCGCGACGTCCTGCTGTGGCACGCCCTCGAGGAGTCCGAGCACAAGGCGGTCGCCTTCGACGTGTACCGCGCCATCGGCGGCAGCGAGCGCACCCGGATCCTCACCATGAAGGCCGCCCGCTACGGCTTCGTGCTCGGCGTCTCCTTCCAGGTCGCCCTCTCGCTCCTTCGGGATCCCGCCAGCCGGGAGAAGGGCCGCCTGCGCGCGAGCTTCCGGCGGTTCCGCCGCTCGCCGATGGTGCGCAGCGAGACCTGGCGGCTCCTGAAGTCCTACGAGCGTCCCGGCTTCCACCCCGACGACCGCGACACCACCGAGCTCACCACCCGCTGGGCCGAGGAGCTGTTCGGCCCCGAGGGTCGCCTCAACGACAAGCTCAAGGGCGGGGTCGCGGCGTGAGCACCGTCGAGCACCTCGACGTCGCCATCGTCGGCGCCGGCCTCTCGGGCATCGGCGCCGCGCACCACATCCAGACCGACTCGCCGTGGGCCGAGTACGCCATCTTCGAGGCGCGGGGCGCCATCGGGGGCACGTGGGACCTCTTCCGGTACCCGGGCATCCGCAGCGACTCGGACATGCACACGCTCGGCTACCCGTTCCGCCCGTGGACCGGCGAGAAGTCGATCGCCGACGGCGACACGATCCTCGAGTACATCGTCGACACCGCGCGCGAGGCCGGCATCGACCGGCGGATCCGCTTCCACACCCGCGTCGTGGCCGCCGACTGGTCGAGCGACGACGCCTGCTGGCACCTCACCGTCGCCCGCACCGCCCCCGACTCGGGCGACGTCACCGAATCGCACCTCACCGCCAACTTCTTGTTCTCGTGCAGCGGCTACTACCGCTACGACCGCGGCTATGTCCCCGACTTCCCCGGCATGGACGACTTCGGCGGGCAGATCGTCCACCCCCAGTTCTGGCCCGAGGACCTCGACTACGCGGGCAAGCGGGTGATCGTCATCGGCTCCGGCGCCACCGCGATCACGCTCGTGCCCTCGATGGCCCGCGAGGCCGGCCTCGTCACGATGCTGCAGCGCTCGCCCACCTACATGGGCAGCGTCCCCACCCGGAACCCGGTGGCCCGCGCCGCCCGCAAGGTGCTCCCGGCGCCCGCGGCGGCGTCCTTCCTGAAGTGGACCAACGCCCTCGCCACCCAGGGCATGTACCGCGTGTCGAAGAAGCGCCCCGAGCTGGTGAAGCGGATCATGCGCAAGGGCCTCGAGCGCGAGCTGCCGCCCGGCTACGACATCGACACGCACTTCACCCCCAGCTACGACCCGTGGGACCAGCGCGTCTGCGCGGTGGCCGACGGCGACCTGTTCCGCGCCATCCGCAAGGGCACCGTCGACGTGGTCACCGACCACATCGAGTCGTTCACCGAGACCGGCATCCGCCTCGTCTCGGGCGCCGAGCTCACCGCCGACATCATCGTCCCGGCCACCGGGCTCGAGCTGCTGTTCCTCGGCGGGATCGACGTCACGGTCGACGGCGACAAGGTCGAGATCCCCGACAAGCTCGCCTACAAGGGGATGATGCTCCAGGACGTGCCCAACTTCGCGATGGCGGTCGGCTACACGAACGCGTCGTGGACGCTGAAGGCCGACCTCACCTGCGAGTACGTCTGCCGGCTGCTCAACGCCATGCGCGAGCGGGGCCTGCGCCAGTGCACGCCGCGCAACCGCGACGCGTCGGTCACGCCGAGCCCGCTGCTCGGCCTGGAGGCGGGCTACATCCTGCGCAGCGCCGACCGCTTCCCCAAGCAGGGCAACCGGTTCCCGTGGCAGGTGCACCAGAGCTACCTGCGCGACTATCGGGCGATGAAGATGTCCAAGGTCGACGACGACGCCATGGAGTTCTCGAACCCCGTGCCCGCGAGGGTCTGAGCCGTGGGGTGGTACGCGAACAGCGTCAACCGGTTCTCCTCCACCAAGGCCGGCTCCTGGCTCGTGAAGCACCTGGCCTCGAAGGTCGATCCCGTGATCTTCAAGGCCCCGGGTGGGCGCTTCACCATGACCGGCACGCCGACGCTGCCGATGCTCGCCCTCACCACGGTGGGCCGCAAGAGCGGCCAGCCCCGCACGGTGCAGCTCGCCTACGAGGCCGACGGTGCCGACTTCCTGGTGGTGGCCAGCGCCATGGGCGCCGAGAAGCACCCGGCGTGGCGCTACAACCTCGAGGCCGCAGGCCGGGCCACCGTGCAGCTGCGGGGCCGAGTGGTCGAGTGCACCGCCACGGTCCTCACCGACGATGAGAAGGCGGCCGTGTGGCCCCGCATCGTGGCCACCATCCCCCAGATGACCACCTACGAGGCCCGCACCGACCGCAACATCCGGGTCTTCCGCCTCAGCCCCGTCGCCTGATCGGTCAGGGGCGGCGGCCCATCGCGTCGAGCACGCGCGCTTGGACCGGGGCGTCGGCGCCGACCTGGCCGCTCTGGCCCTCGCCGAACACGCCGATCGAGCCCAGCACGGGCGCCATCGGCTCGAGCCGCTCCCAGACCAGGGCCACGAGGGCCGCATCGAGCGCCTCGTCGACCCCGAGGGCCCGGGCGAGGTCCCACGCGTGCACCGTGAGGTCGCCGATGCGGAACCCCAGGATCTCGGCGCCGGGGAGATCGCCCATCGGGTGGGCGCACACCCGATCGAGGGCACCGGGCTCCTCGAACGCGGCGAGCTGCGCGGCGGCGCCCGCCTCGAACGCCGCGGCCGGGTCGTCGGGCAGGTCCGCGCCGGCGAGCGCGGCGATGGCCTCGTCCCGCGTGCCGCCTGCCAGCAGGAGGGCGCCCATGCGGTTGCCGCCGATGACGTGGGCGACGAGCTCGCGCACGGTCCACCCGTCGCACGGCGTCGGGGCGTCCCAGGCCTCGGCGCCCACCTGGCGGAGTCGGCGGCCGAACTCGTCGGAGGCGGTGCG
>CAZUYW010000345.1:0-3398 GCA_964624775.1 uncultured Iamiaceae bacterium | reverse complement strand
TGGCTGGCGATCGTGGAACGGATCCCCGGGCCCGAGGTGTGGACCCGCCGGTCGGGCATGGTGCAGTCGGTGTACGTCGACCCGGCGGTGCGGGACCGTGGCATCGGCACCGAGCTGGTCGCCGCCCTCGTCGACGCGGCCCGGGCCGCTGAGCTCAGCTACCTGGCGGTCCACCCCACCGAGCGGGCGATGCCGTTCTACCGCCGGCTCGGCTTCGCCGAGTACGAGCGCGCCCTGGAGCTCCGCTTCTCCTGAACCCGCTGGCCTCGCCGCGGCTGGCGCGAGAGGATGCCCCCTATGGCCGTCTCCGTCTACCGCGTCGTCGTGCGCGGCGAGTTCGCCGACCTGACCGACGACCAGCGGGAGGCCCTGCTCGCCGAGGTCGACGACCACGACATCCTCCGCACCGCCTTCACCGAGGTCGGCACGTTCGCCTACGACCGGCGCCTCACCTGGTGGAACCTGCGCTACGAGGTGCGCCTGGGCGACGACGACGTGGACCGCGACGCCGCCGCCATCGGGATCGCCCGGGCCACCGCCCAGCTCGAGGTCTGGGGCCTCGGGTCCAAGCACGTGCGGGCCACCGCCACCGACATGGCCGAGGTGTGGGCCGGGTGAGCGCCGCCGAGATCGACGCCTACCTGGCCGACGTGCCCGAGCCGAAGCGGTCGACCCTCGAGGCGATGCGCCGCTCGATCCTGGCGGTCGTGCCCGATGCCGAGCAGTGCATCTCCTACTCGATGCCGGCGTTCCGGGTGCACGGCAAGGTCGTCGCCGGGTTCGCGGCGTTCAAGGACCACGTCGCCTTCCTGCCCCACAGCGGCACCACCCTCGCCACGGTGGCCGAGCACACGGGTGCCTACCCCCAGACGAAGTCCTCGCTGCACGTCCCGGTCGACGCGCCGCTGCCCGACGAGCTGGTCGCGGTGCTGGTCCGCGCCCGCCTGGCCGAGATCGAAGCCGCCCGGCGCTGATCACCCGGCGCTGATCAGGCCACGGGGGCCAGGTCGACGTCGGCGGCGAGGGCCACCTCGGCGGCCCGACCGGGCGCGCTGTGGTCGGCCCAGTACAGGTTCGTGTGGGCGATGACCTGGTCGGGCGGGGGTGCGCCCCACTGCGAGAGGTCCTCGGTGGTGTGGCCGTCGCCCACGAGCACCGTGTCGTAGCCGCGGACGAGGGCGCCGTGGAGCGTGGAGCGGATGCACGCGTCGGTCTGGGCGCCGGCGATCACCAGGCGGCCGACCCGGTGGTCGGCGAGGGTCGCCTCGAGCTCGGTGGCCTCGAACGCGTCGCCCCACTGCTTGTCGACGATGGGCTCGTCGGAGGCGGGGATGAGCTCGGGCACGAGCTGCCAGGCGTCGGTGTCGGGCACGAGGTGCTCGCTGCGGTGGCGGACCCAGATGACGGGCACGTGCTCGGCCCGGGCCCGGTCGACCAGGCCGGCGATGGTGCCGACCACGTGATCGCGCTGGTGGGCGTCGGCGACGACCCCGTTCTGGACGTCGATCACCACCAGGGCGGTGCCGGGTCGGTCGGGGAGGGTGGTCATGGCGGAGCCTCCGGGTGCGCGGGCCCGCAGCCTAGCGAATCGCTCTTGCATACCTATGCACGCGCGTGAGTAACATGGCCCGATGGCCGACGACGGACACGTGGATCCCCAGCTGCTGGCGCAGATCGACCCGGCCACGCGCGCCGCGATCCTGGTCGAGGCCCTGCCCTACATCCAGGCGTTCGCGGGGCGCACCATGGTCATCAAGTTCGGCGGCAACGCCATGGTCGACCCCGCCCTGGCCGAGACCTTCGCCGCCGACATCGTCCTGCTCCGGGCCATCGGCCTGAAGCCGGTCGTGGTCCACGGCGGCGGCCCCCAGATCGGCGCCCTGCTCGACCGGCTCGGCATCGAGACCGAGTTCCGCGACGGCCTCCGGGTCACCGACGCCGCCACGCTCGACGTCGCCCGGATGGTGCTCGGCGGCCAGGTGAACCGGGACATCGTCTCGGCCATCAACCGCCACGACCACATCGCCGTGGGCCTCTCGGGCGAGGACGCCGGGCTGATCATCGCCGACCAGCGCGACCCCGCCCTCGGCTTCGTCGGCGACGTGGCCAAGGTCAACCGGCGCATCCTCGACACCCTGATCGCCGACGGCTTCGTGCCGGTGATCTCCACGATCGGCGCCGACCCCACCGGCCAGGCGTTCAACATCAACGCCGACACCGCGGCGATCGCCGTCGCTGAGGCCCTCCGCGCCGAGAAGCTGATCTACCTCACCGACGTGCCCGGGGTGCTCACCGACGTCGCCGACGCCACCTCGCTCGTCTCGCGGCTGAGCGTCGCCCGCGCCCGGCTGCTGATCGCCGACGGCGTGATCGCCGGCGGCATGATCCCCAAGGTCGAGGCGTGCATCGACGCCGTCGAGGCCGGCGTGGGCTCGGCCCACATCCTCGACGGGCGCATCCCCCACGTCGTGCTGCTCGAGCTGCTCACCGACGCCGGCGTCGGCACCATGCTCACCCGGACCGACGGGAGCGGCTCGTGAGCGCCGTCGGGGCCGAGAGCCCCCTGATGGCCACCTACCCGCCGCCCCCGGTCACGTTCGTGCGGGGCGAGGGCAGCCGGCTGTGGGACACCGAGGGCAACGCCTACCTCGACTTCCTGAACGGCCTCGCCGTCACGAGCCTGGGCCACGCCCACCCCGTCGTCGCCGAGGCGATCTGCACCCAGGCCCGCACGCTGCTCCACACCTCGAACCTGTTCGGCACCGAGCCGGGGCCCCAGGTGGCCGTCACCCTCGACCGCCTGCTCGGCGGCGGCGGCAAGGTGTTCTTCACCAACTCGGGTGCCGAGGCCAACGAGTGCGCCATCAAGGTCGCCCGGAAGTGGGGCGGCCACGGGCGGCACGTGGTCGTGAGCGCCTACGGCTCGTTCCACGGCCGCACGCTCGCCACCCTGCACGCCACCGGCCAGCCGGCCAAGCACGAGCCCTTCCAGCCGCTGCCCGAGGGCTTCCGCCACGTCGCATGGGACGACCTCGACGCCCTCGAGGCCGCCCTCGACCCGTCCGTCGCGGCCGTGCTGCTAGAGCCTGTGCAGGGGGAGGGCGGCGTCAACCCGGCCACCACCGCCTACTTCGCGGGCGTGCGCGAGCTCTGCGACGAGCGGGGGATCCTCTTCATGGTCGACGAGGTGCAGACCGGCCTCGGTCGCACCGGCGCCTGGTTCGGCCACCAGCACCACGGCGTGGTGCCCGACGTCGTCACCATGGCCAAGGCCCTCGGCAACGGCATGCCCATCGGGGCCTGCTGGGCCCGGGCCGACGTCGCCGCCGCGTTCGTCCCCGGCGACCACGGCACCACCTACGGCGGCCAGCCCCTCGCGGCGTCGGCGGCCCGTGCGG
>CAZUYW010000344.1:0-3399 GCA_964624775.1 uncultured Iamiaceae bacterium | reverse complement strand
GAGGGCGGCAAGCTCTCGGTGGCCGACGGCTGGCAGCACGGCACCGTCATCGACAACGGCGCCCGCTGGGACCCCGCCGACATCGGCCCCGCCGTCGCCGAGCTGATCGCGTCCGGCCCGGTCCAGGCCCCCGTCTACGGCGCCTGATCGGTTCTTCGCCGCGTTCTGGCGCTCCGTCGACCAGTTCGCGGCGAGGTTCGGGAAACCCGACATCTCGCCGCCGTTCGTCGCCGCGTTCTGGCGCTCCGTCGACCGCTTCGCGGCGAAGAACGGATCGGGGTCAGAGCGGGGGGCGGGGGGCGGTGGGCTGGTCGGGGTGGTGGGCGGCCCAGGCGGCGAGCCACGCCTCGACGACCGGGCCGAAGTGCGCCGGGTTGTAGACGTCCTCCTCGGACGCGAAGAGGCCGTCACCCGCGTAGACGAGGCGGGTCCAGTTGGCACCCTCGTAGACCTGGCCGTCGCCCGGGTCGACGAAGCGGTTCTCGACCTGGCCGATGATCCAGCCCTGCTCGGCGTCGACCGTGTACCAGTCCCACGGGAACAGCTGCATGTGGGTGAACGGCCACGCGTTCATGGTCGACTCGATCCACGCCTGCACGGCGTCGCGCCCGTGGAACTCGCCGTAGAGGTGCTCCACGTAGTGCAGGTCCTCGGTGAAGCACTCGACCCACGGCCGCCAGTCGCCCGTGCGGCCGGCCTCGTTGGCGGCGTCCTGGTACCGCTGGAACGCGGCCTCCATCTCGTCCCGGTCGAATGCCATCGGGTCCCCCTCGCTGTGGTCGGGCGGACGTTACGGCCTCGGCGGCACGCCTGCCCGCAGGCTGGAATGCTGTCGGGATGGTGACGGGGGACGGTGCGTTCGAGCTGGACGAGGTGGGTGAGCTGGCCCATCGCTTCCGCGTGTTCGCCGACACCGTCGTGCGACGCCTGCCGCTCTACCACCGCCTGTGCGCGGCGGCGTCGGAGGACCGCGACGTCGCCGGGCTCCTCCTGGACGCCCGCCCCGACCAGCGCATCCCGAACCTCGTCCTCGCCGCCGTGCACCACCTCCTGCTCGGCGGGGCCGAGGACCCGCTGGCCGACTGGTACGGGTCGGTCACGCCACACCCCCGCCCGGTCGGGACGGGCGAGGCCGACCCGTGGCCGCACTTCCGCCGCCTCGCGCTCGAGGCGCCCGAGGTGCGGGGCTCGATCGCCACCCGCGCCACCCAGACCAACGAGATCGGCCGCTGCGCCCCGATGCTCCTGGCCCTCGACCGCGTCGCCCGCCACGCCCCCTCGGTCATCGCCGACCGACCCCGGTCGCTCGGGCTCGTCGAGGTGGGCGCGAGCGCCGGCCTGAACCTGCTGTTCGACCGCTACGGCTACCGCTACACCGCTGACCCCAACCAGGCCAGGAACCGGGCCGGGGCCGTCGGGGAGCTGCACACCGGGTCACCGCTCGTGCTCGAGTGCGAGTTGCGGGGGACCGTCGCGCCCCACCTTCCCGACGGGTTCCCGCACGTCTCGAGCCGGATCGGCCTCGACCTCGAGCCGGTCGACCTGCACCACCGGGACCAGGCGCGGTGGCTCGTGGCCTGCCAGTGGCCCGATCAGCCCGAGCGCCTCCACCGGACCCGCACCGCCATCGCCCTCGCCCACGGCGACCTGCCGACGGTGGCGCGGGGCGACGCGGTGGACGACGTGGCGCCGCTCGTGCGCGACGTCGCCCCGGTGGCGCTGCCCGTGGTGACCGCGACGTGGGCGCTCAGCTACCTGCCCGAGGACCGCCAGCGCGCCTTCGTCGCCGAGCTCGATCGCCTCGGTGCCGAGCGCGACCTGAGCCTGGTGTTCGCCGAGCAGCCCGTCGAGGTGCCCGGCCTCCCGGTGCCGCCCCGGCCCGACGGCCAGCCCGACGGGCGACCGACCGCCCTGGCCGCGGTGCACTGGCGCGACGGCGTGCGCACCGCGGAACGCCTCGCCGACCAGCACCCCCACGGCACCTGGCTCGAGTGGGTGGCCGCACCCTGACCGGCCCCGGGCCGACGGGGTGACCGATGGCGCCCCGCCGGAGTGGGGTTACCGGGCGGTCACTTGCTAGACAGAGGGCCACGCCAGGGGACACAAGGAGCCAACCCATGCCTGAAGCCGTCATCGTTTCCGCCGCCCGCACGCCCATCGGCCGGGCCATGAAGGGCTCGCTCAAGAACGAGCGTCCCGACGATCTCACCGCGTTCATCGTCGACGTGGCCCTCAACAAGATCCCCGAGCTCGACCGCAACACCGTCGAGGACCTCATCCTCGGCTGCGGCCAGCCCGCGGGCGAGTCGGGCTACAACCTGGCCCGCATCGTGGCCATCCAGGCCGGCATGGCCGAGGTCCCCGGCGTCACGATCAACCGCTACTGCTCGTCGTCGCTGATGTCGATCCGCATGGCCGCGCAGGCCATCAAGGCCGGTGAGGGCGACGTGTTCATCGCCGCCGGCGTCGAGACCGTCAGCCGCTTCCTGTCGGGCATGGCCGACAGCGGCCCGCACAACCCCCGCTACGCGGACGCTGAGGCCCGCACCGCCGAGCGCACCAACGGT
This sequence comes from uncultured Iamiaceae bacterium, assembly GCA_964624775.1. GTDB lineage: Bacteria > Actinomycetota > Acidimicrobiia > Acidimicrobiales > Iamiaceae > Aquihabitans. The sequence goes on along the minus strand of CAZUYW010000344.1, from coordinate 832 downwards.
GGCGCCCCCACCTGGACGCCGCTCGCCGGCAGCCTGCCCGACGTCTACATCTCGATGGGCCAGACCGCCGAGAACGTCGCCCAGTACGAGAACGTGTCCCGCCAGGAGCAGGACGAGTTCGCCGCCCTCAGCCAGCAGCGGGCCACGGCCTCGCTCGAGAACGGCTTCTGGGAGAACGAGATCACGCCCGTCACCACGACCGACGACGAGGGCAACGAGGTCGTCGTGTCCAAGGACGACGGCATCCGCGCCGGCACCACCGCTGAGGGCCTCTCGGGCCTCAAGCCCGCCTTCCGCCCCGACGGCACCGTCACCGCCGGCAACGCCTGCCCGCTGAACGACGGCGCCGCCGCCGTAGTCGTCATGAGCGACACCCGCGCCAAGGAGCTGGGCCTCACCCCGCTCGCCCGCGTCGTGTCCTCGGGCGTGTCGGGCCTCGACCCCGAGATCATGGGCCTCGGCCCGATCGAGGCCTCGCGCAAGGCGCTGGCCCGGGCCGGCATGACCATCGACGACATCGATCTCGTCGAGATCAACGAGGCCTTCGCCGCCCAGGTGATCCCCTCGGCCAAGCACCTCGGCATCAGCTGGGACAAGCTCAACGTCAACGGTGGCGCCATCGCCATCGGCCACCCGTTCGGCATGACCGGTGCCCGCATCATGAACACGCTGATCAACGGCCTCCAGAAGGACGACAAGCAGTTCGGCCTCGAGACCATGTGCGTCGGCGGTGGTCAGGGCATGGCCATGATCATCGAGCGCCTCTCGTAGCTCGACCCGTCTCCACGGTGTGATCGAAGGGGCCCTCCGGGGCCCCTTCGTCGCGTCAGGC
>CAZUYW010000343.1:0-3401 GCA_964624775.1 uncultured Iamiaceae bacterium | reverse complement strand
GCGGTCCGGTAGGCGGCGACCACCTCGACCTCCCAACCCCGTTCCCGCAGGCCGTCGGCGAGCACGTCGCGCGCCTCCTCGGCCTGGGCGATCAACACGCGCCCGCCCCCGGCCGGCGGCGCGGGCATGGCGTCGAGGAGCGACTCGGCCACGAAGCGCTCGGGCACGAGGTCGGCCACCAGCCGGTGGGCGGCGAGCGCGTCGGCGGTGCCGGTGCCCACGACCGCGATGCGGACGCCGCCGAGCGATCGCAGGTCGGCCAGGTCGGCGATCGTGCGCTCGACGCCGTTCGGCGAGGTGAGCACGAGCCAGTCGAACCCGTCGACGCGAGCCAGGGCGGCGCGCCGGCCGACCCCGCCGTCGGACGCCTCGCCGATCTGGATGACCGGCGCCTCGACCACCTCGGCACCGAGGGCCAGGAGGGTCGCCACCAGCTCGGACGCCTGGGCCCGGGCCCGGGTGACCACGACGGTGCGGCCGAACAGGGGCCGACCCTCGAACCAGTCGAGCGACTCGGCGGCAACTGCGCCGACGACGATCACCGACGGCGCCGCCAGCACGTGATCGCCGAGCGTGGCGAGCGTGGCCCGGACGGTCTCCTGGGTCGGGCGGGTGCCCCACCGGATGGCGGCCGCCGGCGTGTCCGGCGCGAGGCCGGCGGCGATGAGGCGCTCGGCGATCGCGGGCCACCGGCCGACGCCCATCAGGATCACGAGCGTGCCGCCGAGGCGCGCCGCCGCCTCCCAGTCGACCGTGCCCTCGCCGCTCGTCGGGTCCTCGTGCCCCGTGATCACGGTGAACGAGGTGGACGAGAAGCGCTGGGTGACGGGGATGCCGGCGTAGGCGGGCACGGCCAGCGCCGAGCTGACGCCGGGCACGATCTCGTAGGGGACCCCCGCATCGGCGAGGGCGCGGGCCTCCTCGCTCCCCCGCGCGAACACGAACGGATCGCCGCCCTTGAGGCGCACGACCGTGCGACCGGCCGCGCCGTGGGCGACGAGCAGGGCGTTGATGTCGTCCTGGGCGAGCCGGTGTCGCTTCGGGGCCTTGCCGACGTCGATCCGCTCGGCGCTCGGCGGCGCGAGGTCGAGCAGCTCGGCCGCGGAGAGGCGGTCGTGCACGACCACGTCGGCGCGGGCGAGGACCTCGGCGCCGCGCACGGTCAGCAGGCCGGGATCGCCGGGTCCGGCGCCCACGAGGTAGACGGTCACGACCCAGAGGGTACGGCGAGGCGGTCCCGCAGGCGCCGGGCCAGCTCGATCCCGAGCCGCTCGGCATCGGTGCCGGTCACGGTGTCGGCGGCGAAGGGCGCGCCGACCGCGTCGGAGCCGGCCAGGAAGCCGCTGAGGGCGATCCCCTCGCCGTCGAGCGTGGCGTGGGCGCCAGCGGGCAGATCGCAGTCGCCCCCGAGCTCGACCAGGAACGCCCGCTCGGCGTCGACGCGCCGCCGCGACGACGCGTCCTCGACCAGGCCGAGGAGGCCGAGCACGGGCTCGTCGTCGGCCCGGCACTCGATGGCCAGGGCACCCTGGCCGACCTGCGGCACGAGCCGATCGGGTTCGAGGACCTCGCAGAGGTGCTGCTCGAGGCCGAGGCGCTGGAGGGCCGCGGCGGCGACCACGATCGAACCGCCGTCGGGGACCTTCGACAGGCGGGTGGCCATGTTCCCGCGGAGCTCGACGAACGAGAGATCGGGGCGCAGGCGCCGCAGCTGGACGCGGCGCCGCTGCGAGCCGGTGGCGACGGTGGCGCCGGCCGTGAGCTGATCGAGCCGCAGGCCCACCAGCGCGTCGCGCGGGTCGCCCCGCTCGGGCACGGCGGCGAGCGCGAGGCCCTCGACGGTGACCGCGGGCAGGTCCTTGGCCGAGTGCACCGCGAAGTCGGCCCTGCCGTCGAGGACGGCGGTCTGGACCTCCTTGGCGAACACGCCCTTGCCGCCGATGGCCGAGATCGGGACGTCGAGGCGCTGGTCGCCCTCGGTGTCGACCACGACGACCTCGACGGTGAGCCCGGGCGCGGCGGTGGCGAGGAGCCCGGCCACGTGCGTCGCCTGCCACAGCGCGAGCGGGCTGCCGCGCGTGGCCGCGCGCAGGACCGGTTCGGGCACGGCCTAGGCGGGGTCGTCGAGGTCGTACAGCTGGCGCAGCGCCTCGGCGAGGCGATCGCCGGTGACCGTGCCCGCGTGCTCCTTCAACGTCACCGTCGGCCGGTGCAGGAGCTTGGCGACCAGGCCCTTGGCGAGGGCCTCGACGGCCTCGCGCTGGCGATCGTCGAGCCCGGTGAGGCGGGCGTCGAAGCGACCGAGCTCGGCCTCGCGGATCTCGTCGGCCCAGCGGTGCAGCGAGGACACGACCGGCGCCGCGGAGCGGGCCGAGGCAGCGCTGCGGAAGCGCTCGATCTCCTCGTCGACGATGGCTTCGACCGCAGCGAGCTCGTGCGAGCGGCGCTCGATGCCGGCCTGGGCGAACTGCCGGAGGTCGTTGATGTCGAGGAGGGTCACGCCGGGCAGGGTGCGCACGGCGGGGTCGACGTCGCGCGGCACGGCGATGTCGACGATGAGGAGCGGGCGGGATGCCCGCTCGGCCATCACGGGAGCGAAGTCGTCGTGCTCGACCACCGGCACCGTCGCACCCGTCGAGGTGAGCAGGAGGTCGACGTCGAGGAGGGCGGTGGAGAGGTCGGCGAGGCGCACGGCCTGGCCACCGATGCGGTCGGCGAGGGCGCGGGCCTTGCGCCAGGTGCGGTTGGCGACCTGCACCTGCTCGACGCCGGCGCCCTGGAGGGCGGTGGCCATGCCCTCGGCCATCTCGCCGGCGCCGAGGACCAGGACCTTGCGACCCACGAGGGACCCGAGGCGAGCCTCGGCCATCTCGACCGCGGCGCTCGACACCGAGGCGGTGCCCCGGGCGATGTCGGTCTCGGTGCGGGCCCGCTTGCCGGTCTCGAGCGCGTGGCGGAAGAGCAGGTTCAGGACCGGGCCGGTGGTCTGGGCGTCGCCGGCGCGCTCCCACGCCCCGCGGACCTGGCCGAGGATCTCGGCCTCGCCGATCACGGCGGAGTCGAGCCCGGCGGCGACGGAGAACAGGTGGCGGATCGCTTCCGCGTCGTAGTGGACGTAGAGGTGGTCGGCGAACTCGTCGGGCGTGGCGAAGGCCAGCTCGGCCAGGAAGTCGCGCACGTCGGCGTAGGCGCCGTGGAACCGCTCGGCAAGGGCGTAGACCTCGGTGCGGTTGCACGTGGACAGGACCACCACCTCGCCGAGGTGGTCGCGCGAGGCGAGGTCGTGCAGGGCCTTGGGCAGGCGCGCGCCGTCGACGGTGAGCCGCTCGAACAGGTCGAGGGGCATCGTGCGGTGGTTCAGTCCGATGACGACGACAGACACGCCTGGAGGCGCTCCTTGG
>CAZUYW010000342.1:715-3403 GCA_964624775.1 uncultured Iamiaceae bacterium | reverse complement strand
CGGGGTCGCGTCGATGAAGGGGGCGAGCGGCGACGCCCACCCGGCGACGTGCTCCTCCGCGGCGGCGCGGGCGGGGTGGCGATCGTGCTCGTGGTCCACCCGGCGACCCTACCGGTGGCCCGCGACCCGGCCCGCGGTCGGTGCGGGGTGGCCCCGACGACGGTGCGCCGAGTAGCCAGGAGGGCCGTGTCCCTCGTCCTGACCCCGAGCACCCGTTCGCAGCGCGCTCGCCTGCTGCGCATGGGCGGGCTGTTCCTGCTGGCCGCGCTGCCGGTGGCGGCGCTGCTCGTGGCGATCATCAACTGGCCGATCGCCATCGCCTACACGGTCCTGCAGACCGGTGGGCTCCTGTTCGCGGTGCGCCAGCAGCGCACCTCGGTGCTGCGGGTGGACGACGCCGGGCTGCAGTACGAGGCCGGGGCGTTCGTGCTCCACACCGACTGGGCCGGGATCGATCGCATCGGCTCGGCCGAGCTCCCGACGGGGCGCACCCAGGCGTTCGTGCTGGCCCGCTCGGGCGTGCGCTGGACCCACACGCCCCAGGTCCGGCGCCAGGTGACCCAGCGGGGCTGGGACCGCATCATCCCCATCGACGAGTTCGAGCCGGCGTGGCCCGGCGGCCGCCTCGGCGACGCCGTCCGCCGCCACCGCCCCGACCTCCTCCCCACCTAGCCCACGCCCCGGAATTGCGAGGTTCGTCCCCACATCGTGGGGACGAACCTCACCAAAGCGCGGCGACCGCCCGCCTCCCGGGAAATGCGTGGGTTGACCCCACATCGTGGGGTCAACCCACACAAATCGGTGATGGGACGGCGGGGGCGGGTGGCGGCGGCCAGGTCAGGAGTCGAGGGTGGGGCGGCGGCGGTTGGCCTTGGTCTGCGAGCGGGCCTTCTTGCCCTGGAGGCGGCGCTCCTTGGCGCCGCGGCTCGGCCGGCTCGGCCGGCGGGGCGCCTCCACGTGGAGGGCGGCGGCGACCCGGGCGACCAGGCGCTCCTCGGCGAGCGTGCGGTTGCGCACCTGGCTGCGGTGCTCGTCGACCACGACGCGCACCACCGGGCCGAGGCGGTCGAGCACCCGGGCCCGCTGGCCGGGCCCGAGCGCGGTGGAGGCCGCCACGTCCCAGCGCAGCTCGACGCGCGTCGCCGCCTTGTTGGCGTGCTGGCCGCCGGGGCCGCCCGAGGGCGCGAACGCGACCTCGAGCTCGCTGCGGGGGATCCGCACCGAGCCGGTCACCCGGAGATCGTCGTCGGCCATCACCCCATGGTGGCGGGTGGGCGGCCCCCGACCGGGGTCCATTCCAGGAAACGAGAACGCGTTCTCGTTCCGGTAGTGTCGCCCGCCGGAACCGACCCAGGAGGAACCCATGGCTGACGGCACCCGCTTCGGCGGCCGCACCGCGATCGTCACCGGCGCGGCATCGGGCATCGGCCGGGCGACCGCGCTGCGCCTCGCGGCCGACGGCGCCAAGGTCGGCTGCGTCGACCTGGCCGACGCCGTCGACGAGACCGTCGCGCTCATCACCGAGGCCGGTGGCACGGCCGTCGCGGCCCGGGTCAACGTGGGCGACGAGCCGAGCGTGCAGGCCGGCGTCGCCGCCATCGCCGACGCCCTCGGCCCGGTGCGCATCCTCGCCAACGTGGCGGGCGTCCTGCGCTTCTCCCACGCCCACGAGCTCAGCGTCGAGGACTTCGACCTCCAGATCGCCGTCAACCTCAAGGGCCCGTGGCTGATGGCCAAGGCCGTCATCCCCGGGATGCTCGAGGCCGGCGGCGGCGCCATCGTCAACGTGTGCTCGTCGGCGGGCATGTTCGGGCAGGCCTACACGGCCGGGTACAGCGCCTCGAAGGGCGGCGCGGTGATCCTCACCAAGTCGCTCGCCTGGGAGTACGTGAAGCGCAACATCCGCGTGAACGGCGTGTCGCCGGGCGGCGTGGCGACGCCGATGACCAGCCGCATCGACTTCCCCGAGGGCATGGACTTCGACCTCATCCGCAAGACCATGGCCCCCGAGAACCAGATGCTCGATCCCTCCGAGCCGGCGGGACTGATCGCCTACCTCGCGTCGGACGAGGCCGCCGGCATCACCGGCGTCGTGGTCCCGATCGACCACGGCATCACCTGCTGAGGGCAGCACGCGACCTCGCCCCCGGCGGAGGGATACGGTCCGCTCATGGACTTCGCCCTCTCCCCGCGCTGCGAGGAGCTCCGCACGGAGCTGCTCGACTTCATGGACGGCCACGTGTACCCGGCCGAGCCCGTGTACCACGCCCAGATCGCCGCGTCCGGTGATCCGCACCACTACCCCGAGGTCTTCGAGGACCTGAAGGCCGAGGCCCGCCGGCGCGGCCTGTGGAACCTCTTCCTGCCCCACGAGACCAAGTGGACGACCGGCTTGTCGAACACCGACTACGCCCCGCTCGCCGAGATCATGGGCCGGAGCGGATCGATCGCCCCGCAGGCCACGAACTGCTCGGCGCCCGACACGGGGAACATGGAGGTGCTGACCATGTTCGGCACCCCCGAGCAGCAGGAGGAGTGGCTGTACCCGCTCCTCGAGGGCGAGATCCGCTCGGCCTTCGCCATGACCGAGCCCGACGTGGCGTCGAGCGACGCCACCAACATCGAATGCCGCATCGAGCGCGTCGGCGACGAGTACGTGATCAACGGTCGCAAGTGGTGGACCTCGGG
>CAZUYW010000342.1:0-705 GCA_964624775.1 uncultured Iamiaceae bacterium | reverse complement strand
AGCCCGCTGCAAGGTCTTCATCCTCATGGGCAAGACCGACCCCGAGGCACCGCGCCACCTGCAGCAGTCGATGATCCTCGTCCCTCGCGACACGCCCGGGGTCGAGATCGTCCGCAGCCTCCCGGTCTTCGGCTACACGGACCAGGAGGGACACTGCGAGGTGTCCTTCACCGACGTGCGGGTGCCGGCCTCGAACCTCATCGGCCAGGAGGGATCGGGCTTCGCCATCGCCCAGGCCCGCCTCGGCCCCGGCCGCATCCACCACTGCATGCGGTGCATCGGCGCCGCCGAGCGGGCGCTCGAGCTGATGACCCGCCGGGTCACCGAGCGCGTCGCGTTCGGTCGACCCCTGGCCGACCAGGGCGTCATCCGCGAGTGGATCGCCGAGTCCCGCATGGAGATCGAGCAGGCCCGCCTGCTCACCATGAAGGCGGCGTGGCTCATGGACACGGTGGGCAACCGCGGCGCGGCGGTAGAGATCTCGGCGATCAAGGTCGTGGTGCCGAACATGGCGCTGCGGGTCATCGACCGGGCCATCCAGGCCCACGGCGGCATGGGCGTCAGCGACGACGTCCCGCTCGCCGCTATGTACGCCGGCATCCGCACGCTGCGCATCGCCGACGGCCCCGACGAGGTGCACCGACGCCAGGTCGCCAAGCGCGAGCTGGCCAAGTACACCCCCACCGAGATCCCGCCCGACGTCGG
>CAZUYW010000341.1:0-3410 GCA_964624775.1 uncultured Iamiaceae bacterium | reverse complement strand
CCATCGCCGTGCCGATGCAGGGCACGATCGTGCGGGTCGACGTCGCCGGCGGCGACGCGGTCGAGGCCGGTCAGGTCGTCTGCGTGCTCGAGGCCATGAAGATGGAGAACAACGTGGCCGCCGACGTCTCGGGCACCGTGGCCGAGATCAAGGTCGAGGCCGGCCAGGCCGTCGGCGCCGGCGACATCGCGGTGGTCATCACCCCCGCCGAGGCCACCGAGTAGCGACCAGCCCGCGGGGCGGCGGCTACTCGGCCGCCTCGCTGAGCGCCTCGGCCAGCGCCGGGTGCACCAGCAGGCTCTCCGCGAGGTCGATGACCTTCAGCCCTGCGTTGACCGCGACCGCGATCACCGAGATCAGCTCGGCCGCGTGGCGACCCACGATCGAGCCCCCGAGCACCACGCCCGTGGCGGGGTCCGACACGATCTTCACGAACCCGCGCGGGTCGTTGTTGATCAGCGCCTTGGCCGACATCGAGAACGGCACCTTGGTGACCCGCACCTTCCGGCCGACCGCGAACGCGTCGGCCTCGGCGAGGCCGACGTCGGCGATCTCGGGGTCGGTGAAGATGGCCGAGGCCGCCTTCTCGTAGTCGATGTGGCGGTGGGGCCCGGCGTGGAGCCCCATGGCGTGATCGGCGATCTTGCGGCCCTGCATCGAGGCGACCGACGAGAGCGGGAGCTTCCCCGAGAGGTCCCCGGCCGCGTAGATGTGCCCGATCGAGGACTTGCAGTTGTGATCGACCTTGACGTACCCGTGGTCGAGCTCGACGCCGATCTCCTCGAGCCCGAGCCCCTCGGAGTTGGGGATGGAACCGATGCAGAGCAGGACGTGGGAGCCGGTGGCGACCCGCCCGTCGTCGCAGCGGACCGACACCGCCTCGTCGGTGACGTCGATGCCCTCGGCCCGCGCCCCCTTGAGGAGGCGGACGCCCCGCTCGAGGAAGGCGTCCTCCAGCACGGCGGCGACCTCGGGGTCCTTCTGGGGCAGCACCTGCTGGCGGCTCACGATCAGGCTGACGTCGCAGCCGAACGCCGAGAACATGTGCACGAACTCCACGCCGGTCACGCCCGAGCCGACGACGACCAGGTGCGAGGGGAGCTCGGGCGGCGGATAGGCGTCGCGGGTGGTGAGGATGCGCTCGCCGTCGATCGGGGCCCACTCGGGGATGCGAGGCCGGCTGCCGGTGGCGAGCACCACGAAGTCGGCCGGCAGGATCTCGGTGGTGCCGTCGCTCGCCAGGACCTCGACCTCGTGGGGGCTCACGAGGCGCCCCGACCCCTGGATGAGGCGCACGCCCTGGCTCTCGAGCAGGCCGGTGACCGAGTGCTCGAGGCGACCCTCGATGTCGGCGATGCGGTTGCGCAGGGCGTCGAAGTCGAGCTCGGCGTGCACCGCGGTGAGCCCCATCCCGGCCGCCCGGCGCATCTCGCGCATCGAGCCGCCGGTGGCGATCATGGCCTTCGACGGGATGCAGTCCCAGAGGTGCGCGGCGCCACCCACCACATCGCGCTCGATCAGGGTGACCTCGGCGCCGTGACGGGCCGCGGTGGTGGCCGCCTGGTTGCCTGCCGGCCCGCCGCCGATGATCACGAAGCGCTGCGTCATGGGGCAACGATACCGAGCGTGGCCGACGCCTCGATCGCCTCGGCGGCGCCGTCGGCCTCGACGTCGGCGACGGTGAGGCGAGCGGCCTCCAGGACCTCGACCTCGGCGTTGCCCATGGCGACGCCCCAGCCCACCGCACGGATGGCGGGCAGGTCGTTGTGGCCGTCGCCGACCATCATCACGTCGCCCAGCCCCACACCCAGATCGGCCGCCACCGCCGCGATGCCGCCCGCCTTGGAGACGGAGTCGTCGGTGATCGACACGAACACCGCCCCCGGCATGAGGGGCGAGGTCGCGGCCGAGCCGGTGGTGCCGGGCGGCGCGGCGGCGACGGCCGCAGCCGCGTCGACGTCGCGCACCACGAACTGGACCCGCACGACCGCACCGTCGAGGTCCGACGCGGGACGGCGCCGGAACGGGAGGGCGAGCAGCCCGGCGTGATCGACGGCGAGCGGATCGTCGCTGTCGACCGCGTAGTCGTCCCACGTGTAGGTCTCGAGGACCCAGCCGCGCGCCGCGGCGATCTCGGTGCAGGCGGCGATCGCCTCGGGGGCGAGGGGCACCGTGCGCACCTCGCCGGTGACGGGGTGCCACCGGGCGCCGCCGGTGTGGAACACGTGCCAGCCGGCGGGGTCGAGGCGCTCCGCCCACGCCCTCGTCGGCCCGGCGGCGAGCCGCGCGGTGCACAGCGTGAGGCGCTGTCCGCGGGCGCGCGCCCGGTCGGCGGCCGCCCAGAGGGCGGCACTGGGTGCGCCGGCCCGCCCCACGAGGGTCCCGTCGACGTCGAGGCAGATGAGCGGCAGCACGGCGGCCCACGCTACGCCGCCACCCGGGCCCGGCCCGAACCGAACCACCGTGCCATCATTCCATTGCCTTCCATGTCGTTCCGCGCGATGGTGGACCGCCGTGAACGACCCGAGACCACCCCTCCTCCTCGCCGACTGCCTCACCGACGTGGCCCGACGCGACGGCGCCGCCGCCGACGCGGCGATGGCGCGGTGGCAGGGCACCTCCCGAGCCCGGTTCGCGTCGCGGCACGACGCCTACCGCCACGCCCTGGCGCGGGCCACCCGGGCCGCCACCGACGCCGCGCGCCGGGCCGCCGCCGGGCCGTCTCCCGCCACCACCCGTCCCGGACCGCCATGACCACCACGAGCATCGATCCCGCCTCCCTCCACGCCTACGCCGGCCACCTGCGCGCCGAGGCCCGCCGCATCCGCCACCTCGCCGCCGTCACCGATCCGGCCGCCCGTCATGCGGCGCACGCCGCCGCCGACGAGGGAGACGCGCTCGCCTCCTGGCTCGACGCCGTCGCGCACCGGGCCGAAGCAGCCGACCGCGCCGCCGGGCCGCTCGGCGCCGGTCCCATCTACGACCGCGTCCGCCAGATCGCCGGCACGGCCGCCCACGTCGACGGTGACCGACTCGCCCCGTGCGCGGCCCGGCTCGCCCGGTCCACGCGCAGCACCGACCCCGCCCGCCGGGCCGTAGCCCGCCGCACCATCGAGGACCTGGCGGCCACGGCAGAGGGCCGCAACGTGCTGCGCGCCCTCCTCGCCGCAGCCGGACCCACAACCTTCTCGGTGGATGCGACCACGCGGATCGTCAGCCACGTCCTGGTCGACCACGACGCCGCCGGCGATGCCGCGGCCACCCCCGGCGCGGTGGTCCTCGCTGCCCTCGCCGCCGATGGCGACGCCCCCGCCCTGGCCGCCCTCGCGGCGCGCCCGCGGCTCGTGCGCAGGATCGTGGACCCCGCCCATCCGGCGGCGGCGAAGGCCGCGCTCACCCGCCTCCTCGAC
>CAZUYW010000340.1:1865-3416 GCA_964624775.1 uncultured Iamiaceae bacterium | reverse complement strand
CCCGGGCCCAGGTCGCCGCGATCCGCGGGGTGAACGTCGACGGCGTGATGCGCACGCTCCAGCAGCGCGGCTACATCGAGGAGGTGTCGCGCGACACCGGCCCCGGCCAGGCGATCCTGTTCGGCACCACCCGCGAGTTCCTCGAGCGGCTCGGCATCGACAGCCTCGCCGACCTGCCCCCGATCTCGGACCTCTTCCCGTCGCCCGAGGCGATGGAGGCCCTCGAGCAGACGCTGCGCGTCGGCCCCGAGGTCGAGCCGCCCGCCGCCGACCCCGAGTGATGGCGGGGGCCGAGCACCCCGAGGGCGAGCGGCTCCAGAAGGTCCTGGCCCGCATCGGGTACGGCAGCCGGCGGGTCTGCGAGGACCTCATCGCCGAGGAGCGGGTCACCGTCAACGGCGAGATCGCCGAGCTCGGACGCCGGGTGCACCCCGACGTCGACCTGGTCGAGGTCGACGGTGCACCGGTCGGCATCCGACCCGACCTCGTGCACTACCTCCTCAACAAGCCCGCCGGGGTGGTCACCACCGCCAGCGATCCCCAGGGGCGCCCCACCGTCCTCGACCTCGTGCCCGCGGAGCCCCGCGTGTTCCCGGTGGGCCGCCTCGACCTCGACACCGAGGGCCTGCTCCTGCTCACCAACGACGGCGAGCTCGCCAACCGGATCGCCCACCCGTCCCACGGCGTCGACAAGGAGTACCTGGCCCAGGTCGAGGGCTCCCCGTCGCGCGCCGCGCTGCGCGCGCTGCGCGAGGGGGTCGAGCTCGACGACGGCCCCACCGCGCCGGCCCAGGCCGCCCTGGTGGAGCCCGGCCTGGTGCGCCTCACCATCCACGAGGGGCGCAACCGCCAGGTCCGCCGCATGCTCGACGCGGTCGGCCACCCCGTCACCCGGCTCATCCGCACCCGCATCGGCCCGCTCGCCGACCGCAGCCTCCGGCCCGGCTCGTGGCGCACGCTGACCACCGAGGAGCTGCGGGCGATCGAGGCCGCGGTGGCCCGAACCGGTCACGAGCCGCACCGACCGGATCAGTAGCATGGCGGCCGTGCCGACCGCCGTCCGCGCCCTCCGAGGCGCCACCACCACCGACGCCGACACGGCCGAGGCCATCACCGCCCGCACCGTCGAGCTGCTCGAGGCGATGTTCGAGCGCAACGGCGTCCACCACGACGACCTCATCTCGATCCTGTTCACCGCCACGCCCGACCTCGTGGCCACGTTCCCCGCCACCGGCGCCCGCACGGTCGGCCTGGGCGACGTGCCCCTGATCTGCGCCCAGGAGATCGCCGTGCCCGGCAGCATGCCGCGCTGCATCCGGGTGCTGGCCCACCTCACCACCGACCGGGCGCGGGGCGAGCTCCACCACGTGTACCTGCACGAGGCGGCGGGCCTCCGCGACGACCTGCCCGCCTAGCCGTGGCCGTCGTCGAGGGTCCCCAGCGGGCCGCGATCATCGGCACCGGTCTGATCGGCGGGTCGATCGGCCTGGCCCTGCGCGAGCGCGGCTGGCACGTCTCGGGCGTCGACGTCGATCCCGCCGTGGCCGAGCG
>CAZUYW010000340.1:0-1765 GCA_964624775.1 uncultured Iamiaceae bacterium | reverse complement strand
GACCCGGGGCTGTTCGCCGGTGCGGTCTGGGTGCTCACCCCGGTGGCGGGCACCGATCCCCACCACTTCGCCACCGTCGACGCCGTGGTCCGCAGCCTCGGCGCCGAGGTCGTCGCCCTGCCACCCGACCGCCACGACGCCCTGGTCGCCGTCGTGTCCCACGTGCCCCACCTCACCGCCGCCGCGCTCATGGGCATCGCCAACGAGCGGGCCGAGGAGCACGCCGCGCTGCTGCGCCTCGCCGCCGGCGGCTTCCGCGACATGACCCGCATCGCGGCGGGCACCCCGGCCATCTGGCCCGACATCTGCGCCGAGAACCGCGACGCCATCCTCGAGGTGATCGACCGGCTGCAGGCCGAGCTCGGCGCGCTGCGCGGCTACGTCGCCGACGCCGACCGCTCGGGCCTGCTCGGCGCCCTGGAGACGGCCCAGGCGGCCCGCCGCAACCTGCCGGGCCGGGCCGTGCGCCCCGAGCTGCTCGCCGAGGTCCGGGTGCCGGTGCCCGACCGCGAGGGCGTCATCGCCGAGGTGTCCACCCTGGCCAGCGAGCTGGGTGTCAACATCGCCGACTTCGAGATCGCCCACTCGAGCGAGGGCGATCGGGGTGTGCTCATCCTCGTGGTCGACCGGGCCGGCGCCGACGGCTTCTGCCAGCGGTTGACCGAGCGCGGCTACCGCCCCGCCAACCGGCCGCTGACGTGATGGCCCGCACCCTCGCCGACCTGCCCGACCCGTACCCGGTCGAGCCCGTCGGCGGCCCGCTCGACGCCGACGTGACCGTGCCCGGGTCCAAGTCGATCACCAACCGCGCCCTGGTGTGCGCCGCGCTGGCCGACGGTCCGTCGACCCTCACCGGCGCCCTCTTCGCCGACGACACCGCCGCCATGCTCGGCGTGCTCGATGCGCTGGGCATCGCGGTCGACGCCGACCCCGACGCGGCGACGATCGCCGTGGCGGGCACGGGGGGAGCGGTGCCGGCGACCGACCGCACGATCGACGTCCGCCAGTCGGGCACCACGGCCCGCTTCACGCTGCCCCTGCTCGCGCTCGGCCACGGGGCCTACCGGGTCACCGCCCACGCCCAGATGGCCGCCCGCCCGATGGGCACCACCTTCGAGGCGCTCCGGGCACTCGGGGCCGGCGTCGAGGACCTCGACCGGCCAGGGCACCTGCCCGCCACCGTGACCGGAGGCGGCCTGCGCAGCGAGGTCGTCCACGTGCCCGGCGACGCGTCGAGCCAGTTCCTGTCGGGCCTGCTGCTGGTCGGCCCATGCCTGACTGACGGCCTGGTGGTCGAGGTGACGCCACCCCTCGTGTCGCGGCCCTACGTCGACCTCACGATCGCGGTGATGGAGGCCTTCGGCGCCACGGTGCACCAGCCCGGACCGCACACGTTCGCCGTCGAGCCCGGCGGGTACCGGGGCCGCATCTACGCGGTGGAGCCCGATGCGAGCGCGGCGTCCTACCCGCTCGCCGCGGCCGCCATCTGCGGGGGCCGCGTCCGGGTGGCGGGCCTCGGGCCCGACGCCCGCCAGGGGGACACCGCCTTCGCCGGATTCCTGGCCGCCATGGGGGCCGAGGTCACCGTGGACGAGCGGGGCACGAAGGTGCGCGCCGAGCGCGGCACGCTCCGGGGCGGCACCTTCGACCTCACCCACTGCTCGGACACGGCCCAGACGCTCGCGGTCGTGGCGCCCTTCGCCAGCGAGCCGGTGTCGATCACCGGCATCGGCTTCATCCGGGCCAAGGAGACCGACCGCATCGC
>CAZUYW010000339.1:0-3423 GCA_964624775.1 uncultured Iamiaceae bacterium | reverse complement strand
GCGACGATCTCGTTGCCCCGCTGCGTCTTGGTGACGTACTCGTTGGCCTGGGAGAAACGGGTCATGACCTCGCCGCGGGCCATGCCGCGTGCGAGCTGATCGGTCCAGTAGGCGGTGCCGGCAGGGTCGGCCTCGCGGCCCAGCACGTTGCGGTACACCTGGGCCACGAACGCGGCGTCGTCGAGCGAGCCGTACCGGGTCGTGAACTCGCTCGAGCGGGCGAAGGCCTCCGACGTGGTGGCGAGGCGCCAGCCCGAGAGCCGCTTGCCGAGCCAGTAGGTGAAGCCGGCGTGATCGGGCAGGCGCAGGAAGTAGGCCCGGTAGAGGCGGGTGAGCGAGTGCAGCACCGTGTCGGCGTCGGAGGACGCCACGAGGTACGCGAGCAGGTCCTCGGGGGTCTTGGTCCGCGGGATCTGGGAGGACCAGTACGCGTAGCGGTCGTCGGCCGGGGACCGGAAGAGGATGTCGCGGTAGGACTGCGTGACGAACACGCTCGACAGGCGGAACGGAGCGATCGCCGCTGGCGGCGCCGGCATCGCCTGCTCGTAGGCCTTCGCCGTGGCGCGGATCGTGGCCAGCTCGGTGTAGAGCAGGTCACCCGGGCACGAGGTGAGGCCGACGTCGCGGTGCCCCGACACGCGGTGCAGGGTCACGGCCTGGCCCTCGGGGTACTTGGGCGACCCCTTGCTGACGACGAGCGTGGACGCCTGCGGGTCACGGTTGTGCAGGGCGAGCTTCCACCCGATGATCTGGCCCGCGGCGGTGAGCGACGCCGCGCTCGGGCGCACCGCGGCAGGCGAGGCGCCGGGCTGGTGCTGCCCGAGGAAGGCCACGCCCACCGAGTTGGTGTTGAACCCCTTGGCGTGGCCCCCGATGATCGGCTGGTCGACGCCGCCGAGACGCCCCTCCCAGATGCGCCCGAAGCGATCGATGAGGAAGTTGTAGGCGATGTCGCACCACTTGTTGGAGCCGGTGTGGAACGCGTAGATCGACCGCAACATCGCCGGCACGTCCGACGCCGCGTAGCCGTTGGCGTTGTCGGTGTGGTGCACGACGGCGAAGAACAGGCCGTCGATCGCGGACTGCGGGGTGGGCTCGCAATCGGGGTTGCGCACCCAGCCGGCCGAGGTCCACGACGAGCGGGGCTGGATCGTGGGGCGTCCGTCGGTGGCCGCCGCCTTCACCGCGACCCGGGCGGCGGTGCCGTCGACGGTGCCAGGGTCGGTGTGGATCGCCTGCACCTCGAGGCCGGCCAGCGTGCCGTCCTCGACCCGCACCTCGACCCGGTCGACGCCGGCCGAGCCGAACCAGAACGGCCCAGCGCCGGTGCGCGCCGACGCGTCGGGCGCCTCGTCGGTCTCGCCGTCGAGCATCACCCACGGCGACCAGCCCGACGGCGTGCGGCCCCGGATGGCCACCGTGCCGGGGGTCGATCCCGCCCAGCTCACCCCGGCGGCCTGGCTCCCCGGTGCGACCGCGAGCGACGTCGTCGACCCGGGGCGCACCCCGGCGCCGGCCCGACCGGCTCGGCCGGCCGTCGCGCTCCCACCGACGGCGAACACCTCGCTCGTGGTCCGGTCGTCGCTGCGGGTCGTGCCCAGCGACGCGACCGCCACCGTGGCCCCGGCCGACGCGGGCACCGGGACGAGACCGGCCGCGAGCGCCAGCGCCACCCCGACCGCCATCACCGTCCACCGCCGGCGCCCCACCCCGATCCGGTGATCGGTGGTCTCGTGCCTGTCCATGCTCGCTCCTGCCTGCTGGGCCAGCCCTCGCGACCCTACCCGGCGGCCTCTGACCGACCCAGGTCCGCGACCACCCCCGGGGTTAGCGTGCGCGCATGGACGAGTTCGACTACGTGGTGGTCGGTGGCGGGTCGGCGGGGTGCGTCGTGGCGAGCCGCCTCAGCGAGGACCCCTCGACCACGGTGTGCCTCCTCGAGGCTGGCGGCGAGGGCCGCGACCTGCTGATCCGCGCCCCCCTCGGGTTCGTGGCGGCGATGCCGCGGGGCATCAACAGCTGGAACTACGAGACGGTCCCCCAGCCCGGGTTCAACGGTCGGCGCGGCTTCCAACCCCGGGGCAAGGCGCTCGGCGGCTCCAGCACGATCAACGCCATGATCTACGCCCGCGGCCACCGCTGGGACTACGACAACTGGGCGGCCATGGGCAACGAGGGCTGGGGCTACGACGACGTCCTCCCCTTCTTCCGGCGCTCCGAGGCCAACGCCATCCACCGCAACTCCCCGTACCACGGGGTCGACGGGCCGCTGCACGTGACCAACCTGCGCGACCCGAGCCCGCTCAACGACGTCTTCCTCGAGGCGTGCCAGTCGATCGGCATCCCGTTCAACCCCGACCTCAACGGCGAGGCGCACCACGGCTGCTACCACGTGCAGGTCACCCAGCGCGACGGCGAGCGCCACAGCGTCGCCGCCGCGTTCATCCACCCGAACCTCGACCGACCGAACCTCGACGTGCGCACCGGTGCCCACATCACCCGCGTACGCTTCGACGGCCGTCGGGCCACCGGCGTCGAGTACGTGCAGGGCGACCGCAGCACCGTCGTCCGGGCCCGGCGCGAGATCGTGATGTCCGCCGGCGCGTTCGGCACGCCCCAGATCCTCATGGCGTCGGGCCTCGGTCCCGGCGCCCACCTCCAGGACCTGGGGATCACGCCGGTGGCCGACATCGCCGGCATCGGCCAGAACCTCCAGGACCACATCTCGGCGGTGGCCATCTGGCGTGCCAAGGTGCCGGACCACACGGTCGGCATCACGCCGGGCGGCGTGGCCCGCCTGCTCAAGGCCATGTGGGAGTGGAAGCGCCACCGCACCGGGCTCATCACCAGCTGCGCGGCCGAGTCCGGCGTCTACTACCGCACCGATCCGAGCGTCGAGGTCTCCGACATGGAGATGGAGCTGATCGTGGGCATCGGCGACGACCACGGCCGCAAGCTCCACCTGGGCCACGGCTACTCCGCGCACCTGATGCTTGCCCGCCCCAAGAGCGTCGGCGAGGTGCGCCTCGCCAGCCCCGACACCCGGGACGCGCCGCTGATCGACCCTCGCTACTTCAGCGACCCGTACGACATGGCGACGCTGATCAAGGGCACTCAGATCGCGCTCGACATCATGAACGCCCCGGCGTTCGACCCCTATCGCGGCGAGATGCTCGTGCCCTTCGACCGCGACGATCCCGCCCAGCTCGAAGCCACCCTGCGCGACCACGCGGACACCGAGTACCACGTCTGCGGCACCGCCAAGATGGGTCCCGACCACGACCCCATGGCCGTCGTCGACCCGCAGCTGCGGGTGCGCGGCATCGAGGGCCTGCGCATCGCCGACGCGTCGGTGATGCCCGCCATCACCAGCAACAACATCCACGCCCCGGTCATCATGATCGGCGAGCGCTGCGCCGACCT
>CAZUYW010000338.1:0-3432 GCA_964624775.1 uncultured Iamiaceae bacterium | reverse complement strand
ACCACGGGATGGTGCGGACCCGGAAGCACCGGATCGTCACACCCTCAGGATCGAGGACCACCTTCGAGCGCGCCGCCGCGCACACCGCCGCGACCGCAGCGACCGACCACGCGGCCAGGTAGATGACCGACCTCACCCTGTCCGACGCGGGCATGGCGTCGTCGCCGAGGGCCGTGACCCAGAAGACCACCGCGAGGGCCGCCGACACCCATGCGATGAGCCTCGCCGCGGGCGACGGCCTGAGGACGATCTCCTCCGTCGACCGCTCCACCGCAAACGACAACGGACCCTCCACCTGGGCTGTTCTATCGCCGCTGCGCTCGAGACCCGAACCGTCACGCGGTGAAGCGCAGCACGAACGAGGCTTGTTCCTCGGTCTCGACGGCGCGTTCGCAGTAGGTGGTCCGCACCCAGTCGACGGCACCCTCGGCCGGTCGACCGCAGAGGACCGCCAGGCAGGCGAGGGCCGTGCCGGTGCGGCCGTGGGCGCCGTAGCAGCCGATCTCGACCCGCTCCCCCGCTCGCGCCCGCTGCCGGAGGTCCTCGAGGGCGGCGCGCACCGGGCGCGGGTCGGCGGGGACGCCGAAGTCGGGCCAGTCGAGGTGTCGGTGGGGCCAGGGCGGCTGCCACCGCTCGTCGAGGTACAGCCCGAAGTCGGGCACGACCTCCCGGGCGTAGGGGTCGGCGCTGCCGTAGGAGACGGCGATCACCGTCGTGCCGTCGGCGAAGGTCACCGGGGTCCGGTGGAGGTGGGAGTCGAGCTCGTGGTGCTCGTGCGACGGGTCCGTGCAGGCGGGCGCCTCGGCGGCCGGGTCCCAGAAGCCGCCGCAGGTCCCGCAGATGACGACGGTGCGGGTCTCGGTCACGGCTGCAGGCTACGGACGACCGGTCATGCCGGACGTAGGGTTTCGGACGTGGCCGACGAGATCACGCTCCACGGCAGCTGGGTCATCAAGGCGCCCCGGTCCGAGGTGTTCGCCACGCTGACGGACTTCGAGCGGTGGCCCGAGTACTTCCCGAAGGTCGCCGAGTCGGTGCGGGTCGAGCGCCTGGGCGACGACCGCCTGGCAATCGACGCCACGGTGAAGTCGTTCGGCCAACGGTTCCCCGTCTCGATGTCGACGCAGGTGCACCCCGGGACGGGGTTCGACTCGGACAACGAGAGCCCCAAGTTCGGGACGTCGGGCCACGAGGATGTGCGCCTCTCGGACGGCCCGGACGGCACCGTGATCGACTACACGTACCAGGTCACCATCCACCGGCCGTGGCTGCGCGTTGTGGCGAAGCCGCTGATCGCCGGCTTCTCCATGCGGTACTGGGAGAAGGCCGTCATCCATGAACTGCGCACGCGCGTGGAGCGCTGACGGTCCGCACCGGTCAGGCCTCAGGTCGACTGCCCGCGAAGGTGAGCGTGTTGCCGTCCGGGTCGCGCACCGATGCGACGGAGAACCCCGATGACACGACCTGCACGTCGGCCGCGAACACCTGCACGCCCTCGGTGCCGCTGAGCTGCCACTCGGCGAGCCCGTCCATGGGTCGACGGTCCGGCGGCCGCCCGAACACAGCGCCGTACCACTCGACGGCAGCCTCGTGATCGGTGACGCAGACCTCGGCCATGACCTCGACGACGTGTGGAGCAGACATGACCCTGCACTGCCCGGCACCGCCGAACTGCACCAGATCAGTGGTCGGCCAGCGACCTCAATCGCCTGAGGACCGGTACTCCTGGGTCCAGTGGTGGAGCACCTTGCCCGACCGATCCCGCACTTCGACCTTGACGTGCTTCTTGCTTCGGGTGACGGCGACGAGTCCGAACTCGCCCTGGAACGCCGGCTCCGGGATCCGGTCGGTCACCTCGGCCCCGTCGACGAACAGCCGTGCGCCGCCCGTGAGGAGCACCGACTCGACGGCGACGTCGCCGACCGTCGTGTCCATGCCGGCGGGCACGTTGCAGTTGATCCCCCGGATGGAGTGCGCAACGCCACGAGTCACACCCTCGACCTCGTACTGCATGATGAAGTAGATCCCGGTGTCGACCGAGCCGGCCCACCGCGATCGCACCGTGACGCCCGAGTCGCCGAACACCTGCGTGTGCGGCTCGAAGACCTTGCCTGCTTGCGCACCGGGCGCCACGAGCGCTTCGGCCTCCGCCTTGGACAGGACGATCGAACCCCTGAGCTCGTCGCGGGCCAGCGTGCGGAGGCCACTCGGGTTGCGCTCGGCGAGGAGCGGGCTGGTGCCGTCGATCGTGGCCCTGCCGTCTGCCGAGGTGACCGTGATCGACGACAGCGCGCCGTTCACCACGACTGGGCCCGCAGCGCTCAGCGGACGACCGACCTTCGCGCAGCGGACCGGGTTCCCATCGGGTCCCGACCAGTCGGCCGTCGGCGAGGTGACGACCAGCTTCGCGACCCCTCTGGTCCCGGTGATGACCACGTCCGCGCCGCTCTGCGAGACCTGCCAGTGATAGGCGCCCTCTCCCGCCGCCAGGGTCGCGAACCCGGCGGGGAACAGCACGCCTCGCTTCGTCGGCGCTGGCCGGTGCGGTGGTGGGTCGACGGAGGAACCAGCTCGGACATCCTCGCCTGCACTGCTCGCACACGACGAGGCGACCATCGCGGTCGTCGCGACGACCACCAGCCACCCCCCACGCCACGCGCTCCGTCGCACCTCGGTCACCAGCTCCCGCTCGCCTCGCCGTGCAGCGATCGTGGCACACCGATCCCGGTCGAGCCGGTCGCCCCATCCCTGGGGCCTCAGCGGTTCAGCGATTCAGACCGCTCCACCCGTCGCGAGTCCTCCGACTCGCCGCTCTCCGAGTCGGAGGTCCGATCCCACCAGACTCCGCGTGGCGGCTGGGGCTCTGAACTAGGCGAAGTCGTACCGGTCCGCTCCTCGGACGTCACGTTCATATTCGATGTCGCACCAGATCCCTACGATGAAGTCGCTCAGGCGCCGGTTCAATGCCGCCACATAGCGCTCGAGCTGCGCCTCGGATGCAGGCTGTGGCGGAGTGACTTCCTGCAGGGCCTGGACCATCTCCCGGCAGTCGACACGAACTGGGAAGTCGCCCCGGGCATCTCGACCGGTCCAGGTGGCGATACCAGGTAGCTCGGTGTCAGTGCCGGTTACCGAGAGCTCAGCCCCTTGAAACTGAGCGAGCCCTCGGACGATGGCGTCCCTAATCAGTTCCTCGATGGTGTCCAAGCCTCACCACCTCCAGGCAGACGATGAACGTTCTACCAGGGTCGGAGCGTGGCCAGAGTCAAGAGCACCGGAGGGCCGACGTGAACCCCCACGCCCGCTAGGTCGAGCGGAGGGTGCCGCCGTCGACTTCGAGGGTGGCGCCGGTGATCCAGCTGGCGGTGTCGCCGGCCAGGAAGGCGACGGCGTCGGCGATCTCCTCGGGCTGGCCGAAGCGGCCGGCGGCGA
>CAZUYW010000337.1:0-3447 GCA_964624775.1 uncultured Iamiaceae bacterium | reverse complement strand
CGGCCGGTGAGGTCGACGAACAC
The DNA here is from genome assembly GCA_964624775.1 of uncultured Iamiaceae bacterium. Taxonomy (GTDB): domain Bacteria; phylum Actinomycetota; class Acidimicrobiia; order Acidimicrobiales; family Iamiaceae; genus Aquihabitans. The sequence continues at coordinate 3,424 of CAZUYW010000337.1, read as the reverse complement.
CCGGAAGGGCGTCTTGGAGATCTTCACCGACGACGCCGGCACCCAGCCGGTGGTGCCGTTCGGGCGGGTGGGGAGCAGCACCTCGTACCAGCCGCGGGCCTCGGCGGCCGGGGTGGTGGGATCGCCGACGACCGCGAAGGTGGTGGGGGCACCGGCCTCGGTGGTGGGGCCGATGTCCACGGCCTTGGCCCCCTCGGCCGGCTCGGTGCGGACCGTGGGGGTGCCGTCGGGGGTGGCGATGTAGCCGAGGAGGTCGTCGACGCCGAGCACGCGGTCGCCCACGGGCACCGACGAGGACGTCGTGGTGCTGGTGCTCGAGGTCGAGCTGGACGAGGTCCCGACGGTGGCGGCGCCGAGCGAGGGGCGCTCGCCGGCGCACGCGGTCGCGCCGAGGCCCAGCGCGGCGACGACGAGGGCGGTGCGGGCCAGCGCGTCGATCCGGCGTCGGAGGAGGGTGGTCGGCGCGGGCATCGCTGCGAGGGTAGCCGCCGCCCGGCAGCACCCGGTTTCGCCTCTTGACCGGACAGTCAATAGAGTGCGCGTCCATGGAGATCAACGGGATCAGCGCAATCATCACCGGCGGTGCCTCGGGCCTCGGCGAGGCCACGTGCCGTCACCTCGCCTCGCTCGGCGCCAAGGTCGTCGTGGCGGACCTCGACCGTCAGGCCGAGAAGGGCGAGGCCCTCGCCAAGGAGCTCGGCGGCGTGTTCGTGCCGTGCGACGTCACCGACACCGATCAGGTCATCGCCGCCGTCGAGGCCGCCAAGGAGCTCGGCCCCCTCAAGGCGCTCGTGAACTGCGCCGGCGTCGGCTGGGCCACCCGCACCATCGGCAAGGACGGCGAGTACAGCTCGGCGCACGACCTCGACGTGTTCAAGAAGGTCGTCGAGATCAACCTGACCGGCACGTTCAACTGCATCCGCCTGGCCGCCACGGCCATGTCGCAGAACGAGCCCGACGAGTACGGCGAGCGCGGTGCCATCGTGAACACCGCCTCGGTCGCCGCCGAGGACGGCCAGATCGGCCAGGCCTCCTACTCCGCCTCCAAGGGCGGCGTCGTCGGCATGACCCTCCCGATCGCTCGTGACCTCTCGGCCGTCGGCATCCGCGTCAACACCATCCTCCCCGGCCTGATCGACACCCCGATCTACGGCGAGGGCGAGGCCTCCGAGCAGTTCAAGGAGCGCCTCCAGGTCGGCGTGCTGTTCCCGAAGCGCCTCGGCTCCTCGCACGAGTTCGCCACGCTCGCCGGCGAGCTGCTGTCGAACTCGTACATGAACGCCGAGTCGATCCGCCTCGACGGCGGCATCCGGATGCAGCCCAAGTGAGCTGATCCACCTCTGTTCCTGGTGTTGCCGACGGCCGTCCCTAGCGGGGCGGCCGTCGGTGCAACCAGACCGGGACGTCGGCCATGGCCAGCAGCTCGGCATCGCCGCTCGAGTTGCCGTAGCCCCACAGGAAGCCGACGTCGTCCCCGTCGAGCCACTCGAGCAGGCGGGCGGCCTTCTCGGGGCCGCGGACGTTGGGGCGCTCCAGTGCCCCGGTGAGGCGGCCGTCCTCGCCCACGGCGAGCTCGACGGCGATCACGTGGTCGAACCCGAGCGAGGCACCGAGCGGGCGGAGATAGGTGCCGAGCGAGGCTGACACCATCACGAGCTCGTGCCCGTGATCGCGGTGCCAGCGGATCTGCTCGGCCATCTCGGGGCGGAAGCGGCGCGGGAGGGTGCGGGCGAACGCCTCCCCCTCCTCGGCCAGCCAGGCCCCGCCACGGCCCCGCATGAGGGCGTCGAGCAGCTCGACCTTGACGGCGTCGCGGTGGTGCAGGTCGTGCTCGAGCCGCCCGAGCCGAGCCCGCGCCGCGGTGGGTGCCACCTGGGACACGGCGCGGGCCACCGTGCCCGCCCCGCAGGCGCGCACGAGGAACGGGAGGAGCGTGTCCCGGCGGGTGATGGTGCCGTCGAAGTCGAAGGCGGCGATGCGGCGTCCGGGCACGGACGCCGAGGCTAGAGCGTGGCGCGCAGCGCGTCGGGGAGCGACGGGTGGGCGAACGCGAAGCCGCTGCGGAGCAGCGCGTCGGGCTGCACGCGCGCCGAGCAGAAGAGCAGGTTGTCGAGGAGGTCGCCCACGCCGAGCGGCAGGTGGCGCACGACGCGGGGCACCCGGAGGAACGTCGGGCGGTGCAGCGCCTCGCCGAGCGCCGTGGTGAAGGTGGCGTTGGTGACCGGTTCGGGTGCGGTGAGGTTGACCGGCCCATGCAGGTCGTCGGCGGTGAGGGCGTGGGCGATGGCCGCGACCTCATCCGCCAGGGTGATCCACGAGAGCCACTGCGCGCCGCTGCCGGCCCGGCCGCCGAGCCCCGCCTTGAACAGCGGCAGCTGCTTGGCCAGGGCGCCGCCGGAACGGGTGAGCACGATCCCGGTCCGCAGGTGGACCGTGCGGATGCCGGCCTCGGTGGCGGGCATGGTGGCGGCCTCCCAGTCGCGGCACACGTCGACGAGGAACCCCTTCCCGGGGCCGGAGGCCTCGGTGAGCACCGTGTCGCCGCGGTCGCCGTACCAACCGATCGCCGACCCCGAGGCGAGGACGCGGGGCGGCGCGTCGAGACCGGCCAGGGCGGTGGCCAGCAGGCGGGTGCCCTGCTCGCGGCTGTCGTGGATGCGGCGGCGCTGGGCGCTCGTCCACGGGCCTGAGGCGATGCCCTCGCCGGCGAGGTGGACCACGGCGTCGAGGCCCTCCAGCGCGGCGGCGTCGATGGTGCCGGCGGCGGGGTCCCAGCTGATCGCATCGGGGACGCCGGCGCGGCGCACGACCGGGCGCACGCGGTGGCCCGCCGCTTCGAGGTGGGCGCGCAGCGAGGTGCCGATCAGGCCGCTGGCTCCGGTGATGGCGACGTCCATGGGTCCTCCTCGGGGCAAGGATTTGTGCGATCGCTCAACAGGGTACCGACGACCGCCGGCACTCCGACCGGTTCGGTTCACCGCGGCCCGGTCCGGACACGTGACGTACGCTTCGGCCATCAACTCCGACGAAAGGACCCCAGAACATGCTGAAGGACTTCAAGGCGTTCCTGCTGCGAGGCAACGTGATGGAGCTGGCGATCGCCGTGGTCATCGGCGTCGCCTTCAAGGCCATCATCGACTCGCTCGTGGCGGACATCGTGATGCCGATCATCGGCATCGTCGGGGGCAAGCCGTCCTTCGACGAGTACACCATCACCATCAACGACAGCGTGATCCGCTGGGGCTCGTTCGTGACCGAGGTCGTGAGCTTCGTGATCATCGCGGCAGCGCTCTTCATCATCATGAAGGGCATCGAGAAGGTGCAGCAGCTCCGCAAGGAGGCCGGCGAGGAGCCAGAGTCCCTCACCGTCGAGGGTGAGCTGCTCACCGAGATCCGCGACATCCTCCGCGCCCAGCAGGGCTGA
>CAZUYW010000336.1:0-3447 GCA_964624775.1 uncultured Iamiaceae bacterium | reverse complement strand
AGGATGGCGGTGGGGGTGGCGCCGATGCCGGCCTGGATGGTGGCGCCGTCGGGGATGCGCTCGGCCACGAGGTCGCCGATGCGGTGATCGGTGTCGTTGGGCTCGGGCGGCGCGGACTCCACGAGCGGGTAGTCGGCCTCGCACCAGCCGAGCACCTGGCTCACGTGGATCTGGTTGCGGCCCAGCGTGCGCGGCATCTGGGCGTTGACCTCGACGAAGAACGGCACCTGCCCGATGAAGGGGGCCACGTAGTCCGCGTTGGTGCCGAGGGTGAAGTAGCCGTGGGCGTCGGGCGGCGACACGCTCGCTGCGACCACGAAGGGGCCCTCGAGGTGGTTGAGGAGCAGCGGCACCTCGCTGAAGTGGCACGGGACGAGGTCGATGGTGCCGGCGTGGAAGGCCGGCCGGGTGACCTCCGAGAGGAAGTAGGACACGTGGTCGAGGCGGCCCGCCGCGGCGCCGTGGAGGTACGGGTGGTCGTGCAGGGCGTGCATCTGGTGCACGCGGACGCCCTCGAGCTGGTCGCTGCAGGCGTCCATGGCGGCGATGACGGTGACGGGCTCGCCGTTGGCGAGGGGCACGATGACGTTCGTGCCGGGCGGGAGGTGGTCGAGGATCGCGTCGGGTGGCAGCGGCCCGCGGTCGCTCAGCATCCGACCCCCGGCGCTCATCGGACCCACCCCTCGCTGCGGGTCCAGAGCTCGCCGGCCAGCTCCGGGGTCGCGGCCCGGTTCGGCTCCTTCTCGGCGCAGTCGGCGTAGTAGCGGCCCGAGATGCCGATCAGCGACGGGTCGGTGGCGGCGAACAGCGACGTGGCCGCCCCCTGGGTGGTGGAACGCATGAAGCGGGTCATGATCGGGCGGACCGGCCAGGGGATGCGACGCCACACGTCCGACGCGATGACCCCGGGGTGGACGACGTGCACGCCGAGCTCGTCGGCCGGGACCCGGCGGGCGAGCTCCTGGCCGAACAGCACGTTGCAGAACTTGGAGGTGGCGTACTCGCCGAGGCCGGTGATGGAGCGGGTCGGACCCTCGACCTCGTCCCAGTCGATGGCCTTCACCTGGTAGTGCGAGTCGCTCGACACCAGCACCACCCGGGCGTCGGTTCGGGTGCGCAGACGGGGGAGCAGGAGCGTGGTCAGGAGGAAGTGGCCGAGGTGGTTCACGCCGAAGGCCAGCTCGAACCCCTGGGCGGTCTCGCCACGCTGGCCCGCGAGCCCGGCGTTGGCGATGAGCACGTCGACGGGCAGGTCGAGCCGCTCGATCTCCGCGACCGTCTCCCGCACGGCGTCGAGGTCCGCGAGGTCGAGTGTCAGCAGGTCGAGCGCCTCGCTGCCGGTGGCCGACGCGATGGCGTCCCTGGCGGCTGCGGCCTTGGCGAGGTCGCGGCACGCGAGCACCACCCGGCCGCCCCGCTCGGCGAGCCCGGTGGCGGTGGCCAGGCCGATGCCGGTGTTGGCGCCGGTCACGAGGAAGGTCCGCCCGCTGCAAGCTCCCATCTGCACAGGTTGCCAGGTCCCGGACCGCCCCGGTGCCGCCGGGCGGGACGCGGCCGCGGTCATGCGGCACGGCACCGGTGGACCTTGGCCCCTGACCCGGTTCGGGGGCCGGTCGTACGGTGCGGGCATGGGCAGGATCGATCGGTCAGCCGACCGGTCCTGACGGACGAGGGAGGTCCAACATGGCGGCATGGTGGCGTGTCGCAGCGGTGACGGCGGTCGTGTCGTGGCCCCTGGTCGTGGCGGCACCGGCGTCGGCGTCGTCGCTTTCGGGCTGCTCGGGGACGGTCACGTCCTACGACGCGGCGGGCCGGGTCCTCGACGCGGCCTCGGCGCGCGGCGGCGTCCTCACCGACGAGCGCGACGGCGGGCAGGCGTTCACCGCGGACAACCCGTTCGTGGTGGACCACGGTGGCTCGGTCGTCTACCAGGGCACCAGCGATGCGGTGATCACCGATCACCACTGGAAGCTGACGCTGCTCGGCGTGCCGGTCGCCACGGGCGGTTCGGCGAACGCGTCGCGCACCACGTCTGCCGACGGTCGCTTCGAGTTCGGCGCCTACAGCCCGATCGCCTTCACCGGGTTGATCCGGGTGGCTGGTCGGGTGTCGGGTCAGGGCGGGTCGTGCACGGGCGACGGCTTCATCCAGGTCCAGGGCGACCCGGCGACCTCGCCGGTCGTGCTGCTGGGCGGAGCGTCGCTGCTGGCGGGGATCGCCTGCTTGTTCTGGTCGCTGCCACGGGCGGGCACCGTCGCCCCGGTCGAAGGGAGTCCGGCATGAGCACCGAGATCCACACCCCCGAGGTGCGAGCGATCCGCCATCCGATCCGCGGGCTCGTCGGCGGCTTCGCCTTCGGCGTCGGCTTGGCCCTGCTCGCGATCGGGCTCTCGTTCGTGGCCCTCGGCACCCTGCCACCGGCACTCATGGTGCTCGGGGGCACCTCGTTCGGCTTGGCCCTGAGCCTGGTGTACCCGGTCCCGCGGCGCTGACCGTCGAGGTGGGGTTGACTGTCGCCATGACGAACGCAACGGAGCCGCCGGCCGAGACCTGGGACGTCGTGGTCGTGGGCTCGGGCCCCGGCGGCCTGACCGCGGCGGCGTGCCTGGCCGGTGCGGGGCGGCGGGTCCTCGTGCTGGAGGCCCACGACCTGGCCGGCGGCAACGCGCAGGTGTTCCGTCGCCACCACCGCCTGCCCGACGGCGGTCGGGCCACCTACGAGTTCGACGTCGGCATCCACTACCTGGGCGACGCGGCGCCGGGCGGGCTGTTCCCGTCGATCTTCGGCGGCCTTGGCGTGGGGGACCGGGTGCACTTCCGTCCGCTCGACCCGGATGGGTTCGACACGCTGTCGTTCCCGGACCTGCGGTTCGTGGTCCCAGCCGGGTGGGACCGCTACGAGGAGCGGTTGATCGACGCGTTCCCCGATGAGCGCGCCGGCATCGAGCGCGTCGTCGGTGTCCTGCGCGGGGTGGCCGAGGAGGGACGGGCCCGCCTGCTGCCCGGTGCCGAGACGCCGACGTTCGACCGGTGGGCGTTCCGGCCGCTGTCGGAGCTGTTCGCCGAGGGCGAGCTGTCCCAGCGCGCCCAGGCCGTGCTCGACCACTGGTCGGGCCTGTACGCGGGGCCGCCGTCGCAGACCGCGATCGCCATGCACGCGTCGATCATCGACCATTACATGCGGGGTGCCTACTACCCCGAGGGCGGTGGTCAGGTCCTGCCCGCCCGGCTGATCCAGGTGATCGAGGCGAACGGCGGCGAGGTCCGGACCCTCTCACCGGTGGCCCGCATCGTGGTCGAGGACCGGCGTGCGGTGGGCGTCGAGCTGGAGGACGGCAGCCACATCGCTGCGGACCTCGTGATCTCCAACGCGGACCACCGGCGCACCGTGTTCGGCCTGGTGGGGGAGGAGCACTGGGACCCGGCGACGGTGGCGTGGGCGCGCAC
>CAZUYW010000335.1:0-3455 GCA_964624775.1 uncultured Iamiaceae bacterium | reverse complement strand
ACCACTTCGAGGTGGTCCAGCACGATCGCAGCCAGGGCACGGTGGCCCTCGAGCCGACCGTCGTCCACTTCTTCCACGGGCCAGTCCCCGAAGGCTGACGCGCCAGGCGGGCGGGGCTGGGCCAGCTCAGCGCTCGACGGCAGCCCGGCGGTACAGGGCGACGATCCCCTCGACGGTCGCCGACCACGGGTAGGCATCGACCCGCGCGCCGCCCGCCACGACCCGCCACGCCCGCCGCGCGACGTCCACGACCAGCGAGCGGAGCGCGCCCGCGAGCGCCCCGGGGTCGGCGCCGGGCACGAGCAGCCCGGCATCGCCGATCACCTCGGGCAGGGCGCCCACCGCGGTGGCCACCACCGGCGTGCCGACGGCCATGGCCTCGAGCGGCGGCAGGCCGAAGCCCTCGTAGCGGCTCGGGTAGGCGAGCACCGCGGCGCCGCGCAGCAGCGCCAGGCGGGCCTCGTCGTCGACCCAGCCGAGGCGCACGATCCGCCGCCGGTGGGCCGATCGGTCGATCGCGTCGGTCAGCTGATCGGCACCCCAGCCATCGGGCCCGGCCAGCACGAGGCGCAGGTCGGGGAGGAGGGCCGCGACCTCGTCGAACGCCGCCACGAGCCCGGGCAGGTCCTTGCGGGGCTCGATGGTGCCCACCGCGAGCACGTAGGGCGCGTCCCCGGCCAGGTGACGGCCCCGCGCCGCATCGGTGGCCGGCGTGGGCGGTGGTGGGCGGTGGACGCCGTTGGGCACCGCGACGACGCGGGCGGGGTCGATCGCGAACGCGGCCCGCACCTCCTCCGCCACGCTCTCGCTGACCGCGTGCACCCACGCACCCCGCGCGATCGCCCGGCGCAGCAGGCCCGGCCAGGCGAGGACGTCCGCGGTGCACAGCTTGGGGTACCGGAGCGCGGTCAGGTCGTGGACCGTGGCGATCTCGGCCGCTCCACCGCCGGGCGGCACCACGAAGTTGGGTCCGTGCACCACCTCGCAGGGCCCGGCGAGGTCGCGAATCGTCGGCCACTCGCCCCGCGACCAGGCGGTGCGCGCCACCCGGGCGGGCACCGGCCGGGTGCGCACCACCACACCGGGCGGCACGACCGAGCGGAGGCGACCCCGACCCCGCCAGGTGATCGCGCACGCCGTGACGTCGAGCGAGGGATCCGTGGCGGCGCCGGCCAGCACCTCGCGGGCGAACACCCCCACGCCGGTGGGGCGATCGAGCAGGGCGGTGGCGTCCACCGCGACCCGCAGCCGAGCGGTGGGCGGATGGTCGGGTTCGTTCATGGCGTCACGGGGCAGCGTGGTGATCGAGGACGGATCGGTCCTGGATTTTCGGCCGCAGGTGCCGATCCTTGTCCATGGCGGCACGCGACGGCAGGACCCCCACCGCATGAACCCTCACCAGCACCCAAGCACCCCTCGTCGACGTGGACGTCGGGTCCTCGCGGTCGGACCGCTGGCCGTCGCCCTGCTCGCCGTCCTCGTCGGCACCCCGCTGCGCCCGGCGGCCGAGGGTGCCCGTCCCGGCACCATGCACCAGTCGATCGTGTCCCTGACCGGCGCCGACGGCCGGCGCACGACCTCGGGCGCCGCCGCTCCGGCCGCCGCCCCCACGGGTTGGACCACCGAGGTGGACGTGGCGAACGGCAGCCAGTCGGTCGGCGTGTCCTGGAGCGGCGCCCCGCACGGCGCCGTCTCGGTCCGCGGCTTCGACGGCCGGGCCTGGTCGGCGTGGACCCTGCTGGAGGCCGATCCGAACGACGGTCCCGACCGCCGGGGCGCGGCACCCGAGCGCGACGCCGGCGGCCTCGCGTGGTTCGGCGGCGACGGCGTCGAGTCGGTCCAGCTGCGCGTCGAGCGTGGCCCGCTGCAGGATCTCGACCTCCAGGCCATGCGCTACGACGCCCCCGACGGGTCGGCATCGGTCGTCCCCGCCGACGGCACCGCGGGCGCGGCCACCAACCAGCCGACGATCCTGCCCCGCTCGATGTGGACCACGAAGGGCTGGGCGAGCGGGAACAGCGGCTGCTCGAGCGGCCCCCAGACCGCACCCGACGGCCTCAAGTTCGGCGTCATCCACCACACCGTGAACTCGAACACCTACGACGCCGCCGACGTGCCCGCCATGCTCGCCTCGATCTACGCCTACCACACGGGTGCGCAGGGCTGGTGCGACATCGCGTACAACTTCGTGGTCGACCGGTTCGGACGGATCTGGGAGGGCCGCTCGGGCGGCATCACCAAGGCGATCGTCGGCGGCCACGCCGCCGGGTTCAACACGGGCAGCGTCGGCGTGTCGTTCCTCGGCCAGTTCGAGCCCGGCGCCACGCCGACCGCGACCCAACCCACGAGCGCCGCGCTCGACGCCGCCGGGCGCCTGCTCGGATGGAAGCTCGGCAGCGCGGGCATCGACCCCACGGGCACGGTCACCGTCACGAGCGGCGGCGGGCCTCGGTACCCGGCGGGCACGAAGGTCACGATCCCCCGCATCGTCGGCCACCGCGACGTGGGCTACACCGCCTGCCCCGGCGCCAACCTCTACGCCAAGCTCGCCACCATCCGCGCCACCGCCAAGGCGAACGTCGCCAACACCACGACGACGACCACGACCACGACCACCACGACGGTTCCCGACGATCCCGCCGACTGGGTCCCCTTCGCCTCGCCGGAGGCCGTCGTGGCCCAGCAGTACCGCGACCTCCTGCTGCGCGCGCCCTCGGCGAGCGAGCAGGACTACTGGGCCCAGAAGCTCCGCGCCCGCACCTGGTCGACGGCGTCGTTCATCGCCCAGATCGCGACCACCAACGAGATCGACGCCCGTCGCTACTCGGTGATCCGCCTCTACCGGGCCTTCTTCCTCCGCAACCCCGACCACGCCGGCCTCGCGTACTGGCTCGAGCAGCGTCGCACCGGGATGGCGATCGCCGACATCGCGGCCCGCTTCGCGGACTCCAGCGAGTTCACCAACCGCTACGGCTCGCTGTCCGACCGCGCCTTCGTCGACCTCGTCTACCGCAACGTGCTCGGACGCGACCCAGACAGCGCGGGCCGGGCCTACTGGGTCGATTCGCTCGGCCGGGGCACGAGCCGCGGCCAGGTGATGGCCACGTTCTCGGAGAGCTCGGAGTTCAAGACCACCAGCCGGCCCGACGCGCAGGTCGTCGGCATGGAGGACGCCATGCTGCAGGCGACGATCGACGCCGACACGTTCCGGTACCTCTCGACCGGGCTCCGCCAGGGCCAGACCACCCTCACCAAGATGGCCCAGTACTTCTACGACCGCCCCGCCTACCGCGCCCGCTTCTAGCCGGCCCGGCGCCAGCGCCCCGGGCTCAGCGGGGCCCGAGCTCCTCCCGCAGCGCCACCAGCTCGGCCGCGTGCTCGGCCCGCAGGCGGGCGACCTCGGCGCGCAGGTCCTCCACCTCGCGGCGCAGGCCCTCGACCTCGCGGGCCACCGC
>CAZUYW010000334.1:0-3481 GCA_964624775.1 uncultured Iamiaceae bacterium | reverse complement strand
GGTCGAGCCGCACCCCCGCTGCCCGGCAGGGGTCCCCGGGTCCCCGCCGCCAGGCCCGGCGCTAGATGACCACCGACGGCGGCGCACCCGCCACGTCGCGCGTCGCGGCTGCGGTGGCGGCGCTCACCTCGCTCGGCCTCGGCGGGATCGCCGCCCTCGCGTGGGTCGCCGGCCACCACCGGTGGGACGGCCCGATGACCGACAGCGGGGTCGGGTCCCACGGCCTGCACCGCGGTGACGTGTTCGCCGTGGTCCCGATCGTGGTGAGCCTCGGGCTGGCCTGGTGGTGCTGGACGCGGGGGAGTGCGAGCGGCCGGGGATGAGGGCCGCGAGATCCGCCTTCGGGGGCGGTCACCAGCACCGATAGGGTGGTCCGACCCACATCGAGACGGGATTCCCCCCGTCCGGGCGCCATGGGAGGAGGCGAGCACATGAAGGCACAGGAACTGCGGACGGCGTGGACCGACTTCTGGACGGCGCGGCAGCACACCGACGTGCCCGCCGCCGGCCTGATCCCGCTCCACCCCTCGGCGCCCATGTTCACGAACTCGGGGATGATGCCCTTCGTCCCGTACTTCATCGGCGAGGAGCCGGTGCCGTGGGTGCCGGCGCGCACGAGCTCGATCCAGAAGTGCGTGCGGGCCGGCGGCAAGCACAACGACCTCGACGCCATCGGGCGCTCGCCCCGCCACCTCAGCTTCTTCGAGATGCTGGGCAACTTCAGCTTCGGCGACTACTTCAAGGCCGAGGCCATCCGCTGGGCCTGGGAGTTCTCCACCGAGGTCCTCGGGCTCGACGGCGACCGCATCTGGGTCACCTGCCACGTCGACGACGACGAGGCGGTCGCCCTCTGGGTCGACGAGGTCGGCTTTCCGATCGAGCGCATCCAGCGCCTCGACAAGGACAACTTCTGGGAGATGGGCGACACCGGCCCGTGCGGGCCCTCGTCCGAGCTGTTCTGGGACTTCGGCCCCGAGGTCGGGCCCGACGGCGGACCGGCCAACCCCGCGGCCGAGCACCGCTACGTCGAGTACTGGAACCTGGTGTTCCAGCAGTACTTCCGCCTGGGCGACGGCTCGCTGCGCCCGCTCGAGACCAAGAACATCGACACGGGTGCGGGCCTCGAGCGCATCCTCGCGGTCACCATCGGCTCGCCCGACGTGTTCGCCACCGACGAGCTCCGCGAGCTCGTGGCCGTGGCGGAGGCGGCCACCGGTCGTCGCCTCGGCGTCGACGCCGACGCCGACGTCGCCCTGAAGCTCCTGGCGGACCACGCCCGGACCATGACCTTCCTCGTGGCCGACGGCGTGATCCCCTCGAACGAGGACCGCGGCTACGTCCTGCGCCGCATCATCCGCCGGGCCATCCGCTTCGCCTACCTGCTCGGCGTCGAAGACCCGATCACGCCGCGCCTCGCCGGCCGCACCATCGAGCTGATGGGGCCGGCCTACCCCGAGCTGCCCGCCCACGCGGACACGGTGCTCGGGATCCTCGAGCGCGAGGAGGCCCAGTTCCGGCGCACGCTGCGCAGCGGGCTCGGCATCCTCGACGGCGCCCTCGCCGGCGTGCCCGAGGGCGGCGAGCTGCCCGGTGCGGTGGCCTTCCAGCTCCACGACACCTACGGCTTCCCGCTCGAGGTCACCACCGAGATCGCCGAGGGCCGTGGCTTCGCCGTCGACCGTCCCGGCTTCGACGCGGCCATGGCCGACCAGCGCGAGCGCGCTCGGGCGGGGGGCAAGAAGGGCGGCCTCGTCGTGGGCGACGAGGCCGATGCGTTCGCCGCGCTCCTCGACGAGCACGGCACCACCGAGTTCGTCGGCCGCGAGGTCGACGAGTCCGAGGCGACCGTGGTCGGGGTCGTGCCCGCCGAGGACGGCACCGTCAGCGTGTTCCTCGACCGCACCCCCTTCTACGCCGAGTCCGGTGGCCAGGTCGGCGACACCGGCACCATCACCGGCGGTGGTGCCTCGGGCGTCGTCACCGACACGGTCCAGGCGCTGCCCGGGCTGCACCGCCACGTGGTGCGGGTGGAGGAGGGCGCCTTCGAGCCCGGCCAGGTCGTGGTGGCGGCGATCGACGTCGACCGCCGCAGTGCGATCCGGCGCAACCACACCGGCACGCACCTGCTCCACTGGGCCCTGCGCGAGGTGCTCGGCAGCCACGTGAAGCAGCAGGGCTCCCACGTCGGCCCCGACCGCCTCCGCTTCGACTTCAGCCACTTCGAGGCGGTCACGCCCGACCAGATCGTGGCGATCGAGGACCTCGTCAACCGCGACGTCCTCGACAACACCGAGGTCCGCCACTACGAGACCACCAAGGACGAGGCCACCAAGGCCGGGGCGATCGCGTTCTTCGGCGAGAAGTACGGTGACGTCGTGCGGGTGCTCGAGGCCGGCCCCCACTCCACCGAGCTGTGCGGCGGCACCCACGTCCGCCGCACCGGCGACATCGGCCCGGTGAAGATCGTGTCGGAGTCCTCGATCGGCTCGAACCTGCGCCGCATCGAGGCGGTCACCGGCACCGGCCCGATCGAGCGCATCCGCCGGGACGAGGCCGAGCTCATCGCGGCGGCGGGACGCATCGGCGTGCCCCGCCCCGAGCTGCTCGAGGGCATCGACAAGCGCCTCGCCGAGCTGCGCGACCTGCGCGACGAGGTGAAGTCCCTCAAGGCCAAGCTCGCCACCGGTGGGGCGTCGGACCTCGCCGGCCAGGCGGTCGACGGCGTGGTGGTCGCCCGGGTCGACGGCCTGGCCCGCGACGACCTGCGCAGCCTCGGCGTCGCCGTGCGCGACCAGCCCGGGGTGCGTGCGGTGGTGCTGATCGGTGCGCCCGAGGGCGGTGGCGTGGCGCTCGTCGCCGCAGGCGACCCCGACGGCGGCCTGCCCGCGAGCGCCCTCATCGCCGACGCCGCCAAGGCGGTCGGCGGCGGCGGTGGCAAGGACCCCAAGCTCGCCGTCGCCGGTGGGCGCGACGCCTCCCAGATCGACGCCGCCCTCGACCTCGCCCGCTCGGCCGCGGGGATCGCCTGACCGGCGACGTGCGCGTGCTCGCCCTCGACCTCGGCGCTCGGCGCATCGGCGTCGCCGTCTCGGACTCCGACGGCCGGGTGGCCACCCCGGTCCAGGTCGTCGAGCGCCACCCGGACCGGCGGCGGCTCCACCGCGAGCTGGCCGAGCTGGCCGCCGAGTGGGAGGCCGAGCTCGTCCTGATCGGCCTGCCGATCGACCTGCGCGGCGAGATCGGCCCGGCGGCCCAGGCCGTGCTGGCCGAGCGCGACGAGCTGGCCGCCGTCCTCCCCGTGCCCGTCGAGGTCCACGACGAGCGCCTCACCACCCGGATCGCCGACGGCGCCCTCCGCGAGCGGGGCGACCTCGACGGCCGGGCCCGCCGCAAGGTGGTCGACATGGTGGCCGCCTCGGTGATCCTCCAGGACTGGCTCGACCACCACCGCCCCGAGGACGCCTCGTGACCGACCCCCGCC
>CAZUYW010000333.1:0-3482 GCA_964624775.1 uncultured Iamiaceae bacterium | reverse complement strand
GGTGAGGACGTTGGTCTTGTGGACCATGGTGAGGTGCCGGCGGGGCCGCGACTGCGCGAGGTCGAAGGCGTAGCGGATGACCCGCTCGACCCCCAGGCGGGTGTTGACCGACCCCTGGGTGGCGATCTCGTGCGGGGTGCCCTTGCGCAGGAAGCCGCCCTCGCCCGCGTAGGTGCCCTCGGTGTTCTCGCGCACCACGAGGAAGTCGATGTTCGCCTCGGGGAGGGTGAAGGGCCGCAGGTTCACGTACTGGTCGAGCGCGAACCGCATCTTGAGCAGGAGCCCTCGCTCGATCACGCCGGGGGGCACGTCGGGCGTGCCGACGGCGCCCAGCAGGATCGCGTCGAACCCGCGGAGCTCGTCGAGCGTGTCGTCGGGCAGGACGGTGCCGTCGCGCAGGTAGCGGGCGCCGCCGAGGTCGAAGTCGGTGGTGTCGAGCTCGACGCCGGCGGCGCGGACGACCTTGAGGGCCTCGGCCACGACCTCGGGACCGATCCCGTCACCGCCGATCACTGCGATCCTGTGCGCCATTTCCAACCTCTCAGACGAGGCCCCGCAGGGCCGACAACAACAAAGCCGCCCACCGAAGTGGACGGCTCGACGCGCACACCGACATCTGCGGCGTGCGCTACCCGATGGCGATTACCTGGGACGGGCCAAACATGGGCTCCAGTGTAGGCCCCGACCCGCGCCGGGGGGCAACAGATCGGCGCATCCCCTGGGGAGCCGGCGGGGGGCGACCGCTAGCCTTGGGTCCCATGGCAGACAAGACCCCGCTCTCGCAGGCCGCGTACGACCGCATCAAGGCCGAGCACGACGACCTCGTGACCAGGGGTCGGATCGACATCGCCCGCAAGATCGAGGCGGCCCGCGAGCTCGGCGACCTCTCCGAGAACGGCGACTACCACGCCGCCAAGGAGGAGCAGGGCAAGATGGCCGGCCGCATCATCCACCTGGCCAAGCTCCTCGAGACGGCGGAGATCGTGGAGACGGCCGATGTCGAAGAGGTCCAAGCAGGCACCATCGTGGGCATCTGCTACCCGGGCGATGACGAGGTGGAGCGCTTCCTGCTGGGGTCGATCGAGGAGCGGGTCGAGGGCGTCGAGGTCATCTCGCCCGGCTCCGCCCTGGGCCAGGCGCTCGTCGGCCACCGCGTGGGCGACAAGGTCACCTACCAGACCCCCACCGGCGCCGAGTTCACGGTCGAGATCGTCACCATCGGCGAGTGACCCCCGCCCGGCGGGCCTCGAGCAGGCGGCCGGAATGGCGCCGGACCGGGCCGTCTAGACTCGGCCGGTCGACGTGCGAGGCAAGGGGCGCTGGATGGCTGGACGAGGCGGCGTGTACCTCTCCGGCTGGGCCGCGCACCACCCGGAGGGCCGCCTCACCAACGACGAGCTCGTGGCCACCCTGGCCACCTCGCACCACTGGATCGAGTCCCGGATCGGGATCATCGAGCGGCGCATCGCCGGGGACGAGACCGTCGCCCAGCTCGGTGCGGCCGCCTGTCGCGACGCCCTGACCTCGGCCGGTGCCGCCGTCGACGACATCGACCTCCTGATCGCGGCCGCGAGCTTCGACGACCACGACATGCCGGCGGCCGCCGCGCGCATCGCCAGCGAGCTGGACGCCACCGCGTTCACGTTCGACGTGCGGGCCGCGTGCTCGGGCTGGCTCGTCGGTGTGGAGCTGGCCGCCGCCCTGCTCGAGACCGGACGCGCTCGCCAGGTCCTGGTCTGCGCCGCCGAGAAGACCACGATCGGCGTCGATCCCACCGATCGCGCCACCCGGCCCTTCTTCGGCGACGCGGCCGGCGCCACGGTCGTCACCGGCACCCGACCCCGGCGAGGTCTCGAGCTCGTCGAGGTCCGCTCCTTCGCCGACAACGCCGAGCACGAGGCGGTGCGCATCCCGCGCTCGGGCTGGTTCGAGATGGACGGCCCCCGCACCCGCGACTGGGTCGAGGCCCACATCGCCCGCCTGAGCGGGGAGCTCCTCGAGGCCCACGGCCTCACCGCCGCCGACCTGGCCGGCCTCGTGTGCCACCAGGCGAACCTGCGCCTGCTCGAGCGGGTCGCCGCCGATCTGGGGGTGCCGCCCGAGCGCCACTGGCACAACGTCGAGTGGGCCGGCAACACCTCCGCCGCCGGCGCGCCCACCTCGCTCGCCGCCGGGCTCGACGCCCACGCCGCCGACCTGCGCGACGGGGATCCGATCCTCGTGGTCACGGTCGGCGCCGGGCTCAACGTGGTCGCGGCGCTGTTCCGCTGGGTCGACGACTCGCCGTGACCGAGGTCCTGGACCACCGGTCCGGGGCGCCCGCCCCGCGCCGCCCCGCCACCTCCCCCGGCTCGGCAACCGGCGGGACGCGGCTGCGCCGTGTCGCCGCGCTCGACGGCCTGCGGGTCCTGGCCGCCCTCGGGGTGGTCGTGTACCACGCGATGGGCGCGGTGCTGGGCGCCAACCCCACCGCTGGCGTGATCATCCCGCCGGCCGCGTTCACGTTCTTCTTGATCTCGGGCTTCGTGATCCACCGACCATTCGCCGCCGCCCACCTGGCCGGCAGCCGTGGACCCGACCCGCGAGGGTTCTGGGCGAACCGCGTGGTGCGGGTCATGCCGCTGTGGTGGGTCGCCGTCGCCACCTACCTGGTGGTCCAGGGCAACCACCTGCACGGCCCCGGCGAGTGGGTGGCGACCCTCACGCTGTTCCAGTACGTCGTGCCGAGCGCCCGCTACGCCGTGGTCGGCCCCGCGTGGGCCCTGTCGGTCGAGTGGATCTTCTACCTGGCCGCACCGCTGCTCGCCCTGGGCATCCGGCGCCTGCACCGGGCGATGGCGCCCACCACCGCTCCCGAGCGGGTGCAGTACGCGGTGCTCGGCGCGCTCGGCGTCCTCTGCGCCGGGGTCGGCCCCCTCCGGCCGTTCGTGGCCATCATCATCGGCATGGCCTTCGGCGTGCTCGACGCCGTGCGCCACGAACGCCGGCGCACGCCGCGCTGGCTCCCCCACGCCCGCAGCGGCGCCGTCACCGTGCTGGTCACCGCCGTCGGGTGGGTCGTGCTCGCGGGCTACCACTACCGCGAGGGCCTCTCGGTGCAGTGGGTGCAGCAGGACCCGCTGGTGCTGGCCATCTGGATCGCCGTCGCCACCTCGTGGTTCCTGCCGGTCGCGTTCGGGCCCGCGGCGTCGCCCGTCAACCGCCGGCTGGGCGCGCCGCTCGTGGTGGCCGCCGGCCAGCTCACCTTCGGCATCTACCTGTGGCACGACCTCGTGCTCCAGCGCACGGTGCGGGTGCTCGGCCTCGACGCCAACGTCTACGCCGTCGGCTACCTCACCCTGCTCGGCGCCGTCGCCCTCGCCGCGCTCACCTACCAGCTGGTGGAGCGCCCCTGCCTCGGGCTGCGCCGACGCTTCCTGCCGGGCGCTCCCGCCCCGGTCGACGCCGACGTCGCCGTGGCCGAGGCCGCCGCCGGGCCGAGC
>CAZUYW010000332.1:0-3494 GCA_964624775.1 uncultured Iamiaceae bacterium | reverse complement strand
TTCGACGTCGAGGCCCTGGGCGACCAGTGGGACGAGCGGCTGTCTGCGGCCATCGGTCTGTCTCCGTCCCCTGCGGTGGCGGCGATGGTCTAGCGGGAGGGAGCGGATGGCCGACGACATCACATACACCTCATCGTCTCCTGCGGGGCCGCCGAACGGCTCCAAGCAGGTGACCGACGAGCACGCCACCCGCGGGCACATGCCCGTCGTGAAGGTGGGCTACTCGGCGGATGGGTCGGCCACCCTCGCCCAGGTCGACGCCGACGGCGTCCTCGTGAACCTGGGCACGAACAACGACGTCACGGTCACCGGCACGGTCACGGTGCAGGACGGCGGCTCGACCGTCTCGGTCGATGACGGCGGCGGGTCGCTCACAGTCGACGGCGCGGTGACGGTGAGCGCCACCGACCTCGACGTCCGCAACCTCTCCTCGGCCACCGACTCGGTTGCCGTGACCGACGGCGGCGGGTCGCTGACGGTCGACGGAACCGTGGCGGTGTCCGGATCGGTCACCGTTGCCGACGGCGGCAGCACGATCAGCGTGGACGACGGGGCGGGATCGCTCACTGTCGACGGGACCGTCGCCGCCACGCAGTCGGGCACCTGGTCGGTCACCGACGGAGGCGGCAGCCTCACCGTGGACGGCACGGTCGCGGTGTCATCGGTCAGCGGCAGCGTGACCGTCGCAGACGGCGGCAGCAGCATCTCGGTGGACGACAACGGCGGAAGCCTCACGGTCGACGGCACGGTGTCCGCTACGCAGTCGGGCACATGGTCGGTCAGCACCACCAGCGCCATCTCCGGCATCGGCGACGGGCGCAAGACGGTCGCCACCGCCGGATCACGCGAGGCGCTGGCGAGCACCACGGCGTGCAAGCGCCTCGTGATCTGCGCGGAGACGGACAACACCGGCACCGTCGTTGTCGGCGGATCGACCGTCGTCGCAACGCTGGCGACACGGCGCGGCCTCCCGCTCGGACCCGGTGATGTGTTCGAGCTAGAGATCGACGACCTGGCCGACGTATACATCGACTCGACCGTCTCAGGTGACGGCGTGACCTACACCTACTTCTCCTGATGGGCGTCACACGCAACGACATCCAGGCCATCTCGGCCTCGAACTCCGTCTTCTCAACCGGAACCGTCCGCATCACGGGCGGCCCGAACATCACGGTCGGTACGGACGCCTCGGGCATCTCCATCTCGGGAGCCAACCCTGGCGCAGGCGGCGGCGTCGCCATCCAGGCGTCGGACTCGACCTACTCGACCGGCACGGCGGTGCTCTCGGGCTCCAACGGCGTGGTCGTCTCCTACAACGCGGGCACGGTGCTGATCAGCGGTCCCACCGTGGGCGGAGCGCAGACTGGCATCTCCAGCGTCGGGAACTCGCAGACGACATACACCTCCGGCGCCGTGCAGCTCCTCGGCTCGCAGGCAGTCACGGTCCGGAGCACCACCGGGCAGGGGTTCGTCATCGACGCCCCGGCCCAGACCGCGCAGACCGGAATCTCCAGCATCGCCGCGAGCAACACCACATACACCAGCGGCAGCGTGCTGTTCACCGGCTCCAACGCCGCGACGGTCCGCTCGACCACCGGCCAGGCCGTCGTGATCGACGTGCCGACGGGCGCGAGCGCAACCGGGAACTTCGGCGCCGTCGCGGCGGCGGGGAACACCTACACCTCTGGCACCGTGGTGCTCTCGGGCGGCGCCAACGTCAGCGTCGGCACCAACGGGCAGACCATCACCATCTCGGCCGCGGCCGGCGGGGGCGGGAACTTCTCCGCGGGCGTCTCCAACCTCGGCAACACCGCGGGGTCGACGGGAGTCTCGGGGTCGAACCTCGTCCTGGTGGGCTCCCAGAACGTGAGCCTCTCGCAGTCCACCGACGCCAACGGGGCGACGGTGTCGTTCTCCGCCCCGGCGGGCGGCGGTGGCGGGAACTTCTCGATGGGCGTGTCGACCGGCGGGAACACGGCCGGGGACACCGGAGTCACCGGGAGCCGCGTGGTGCTCGTCGGGATGAGCGGAGTGTCGCTCTCCCAGACCACCGACGCCAACGGCGCCACCATCTCGGTCCTCGCGCCACAGCACGTAGGCGACGACTTCGTGCGCCTGCCCGCGCAGTCGGCATCGGCCGTCGCGGGCGTGGCCGGTTCCAACACGCTGTTCCCGCTGAAGTACGACGACGGGCCGATGGACTTCGCCATCTCGGCCAACACGATCCGCATGTTCGTGTCCATCGCCGGGTCGTCCAACCGTTCCAGTGCGGGCTCGACCACGTTCCGCCTCGGCGTGTTCACCAACAACGCGGGGACGCTGAGCCTCCTCAACTCCGGGTCGATGAGCTACGGGCACACGCTGGCGTCATCCAACGTCTCGACGATGTGGAACGGCGTCAAGCAGATCGACTTCGAGTCGAGCGCGTGGAGCGCGCAGCCGGTGTTCAGCGAGGGGCGCGAGTACTACCTGCTGCTCCAGTACACCTCCAGCAGCCAGTCGAACCCCATGTCCGTCATGGGGATGTCGAACAACACGGTCTACTCGGGCACGCTCGGCGCAAGCACCTGGGCAACGACCGGCGGCAACAAACCCGCCGACTGGATGGGCATGTTCAACGCCACCACCACGGCGATGCCCGTGTCGATCCAGAAGTCGCAGGTGTCGGTCACAGGCGCTGGCTTCATGCCGTCGCCGCAGATGGTGATCCTTGGCTGAGCCGCAGATCATCGTCGGCGGCCTGGAGGGCCTGCACAACGCCGGCATGGAGCAGAGCGTGGCCCGCCTGGAGCGCGGCGACATCCGCGTCGGCCACCTCGATCCATCCACGGGGGTTGTCTGGTGACCAAGAAGGCCAAGGAGAAGGCGCCCCTGCGCCTCGACCTCGCCTGCGGCCAGAACAAGGCCGAGGGCTTCTGGGGCGTGGACTACGCCGACGCCGAGGGCGTCGATCAGGTGGTCGACCTCGAGCAGTTCCCGTGGCCGTGGGAGGACTCCACTGTCGAGGAGATCCACTCCTCGCACTACGTCGAGCACACGCCCATGTACCGCCCGGACGGCCGCGACGGGCTCATCGCGTTCATGGACGAGTGCTGGCGGGTGCTGGAGCCGGGCGGCAGGCTGCGCCTGGTCCACCCCTACGCGCGCTCCGACCGGGCCTTCCAGGACCCGACTCACCGGCGCTTCATCAACACCGCCACCTGGCACTACTTCAGCCGCGAGTGGCGTGAGTCGCAGCGCCTCGACCACTACCCGATCGCAAGCGACTTCGAGATCGTCGTGATGCAGGGGCTGATGGTCCCCGACCACATCACCACGCGCAACGACGAGTTCCAGCAGTTCGCGCAGGCCCACTACTGGAACACGATCGGCGACCTCTACGTCGAGATGAAGGCCCGCAAGTGAGCATGCTCCTGCTCCTCGGCGGCGGGTTCTCGGCGGGCGGCGTTGCCGACCTGGTCGGCCCGCGCTACCCGGTCGCCGCGCCGCTCGCG
>CAZUYW010000331.1:0-3495 GCA_964624775.1 uncultured Iamiaceae bacterium | reverse complement strand
TCGAGGTCACCGGCATCAAGGACGTGACCCCCGTGCCCCACAACGGCTGCCGCCCGCCCAAGCGGCGCCGGATCTGAGCTGAGAGGAACGCATGGCTCGCTACACCGGCCCGAAGGTCAAGATCTCCCGTCGCCTCGGCGTCAACATCTACGAGAACGACAAGGGCTCCAAGGCCCTCAACAAGCGCCCGTACCCGCCGGGTGAGCACGGCCGCAGCCGCCGCCGTCAGCCCTCCGAGTACCTCCTGCAGCTCCAGGAGAAGCAGAAGGCCAAGTACATCTACGGCGTGCTCGAGCGGCAGTTCTCCAACCTCTACAAGGAGGCCAGCCGCCAGAAGGGCGTGACCGGCGAGAACCTGCTCCGCATGCTCGAGCAGCGCCTCGACAACATCGTCTTCCGTGCCGGCTGGGCGGCCACCCGCCCGCAGGCCCGCCAGTTCGTGAGCCACGGCATGGTCAACGTCAACGGCCGCCGCGTCGACATCCCGAGCTACCGGGTCCGCAAGGGCGACGTGATCTCCCTGCGCGACAAGTCGCGCCAGATGATCGTCATCCGCCACAACATGGACACCCTCGACCGGCTGAAGCCGGCGTGGCTCGAGGTCGGCGACGCCGGCTTCCAGGTCACGGTGAACGAGCTCCCGACGCGCGAGCAGATCGACGTGCCCGTGCGCGAGCAGCTCATCATCGAGCTCTACTCCAAGTAACCCGCCCGCCGAATTCCCTGAGGAAGGCTTCACATGCTGGTCATTCAGCGCCCCACGGTCGAGCCCGTCGGCGACGAAGAGCACAATCGGCAGCGGTTCGCCATCAGCCCGCTCGAGCCCGGCTTCGGCCACACGCTCGGCAACTCGCTGCGGCGCACCCTGCTCTCGTCGATCCCCGGTGCGGCCATCACGGCCGTCCGCTTCGACGACGCCCTGCACGAGTTCGACACCATCACCGGGGTCACCGAGGACGTCACCGACATCATCCTCAACCTCAAGGACCTCGTGATCACCTCGGTGTCCGATGAGCCCGTGACGCTGCGCATCGACGTGCGCGGCCCCAAGATCGTCACCGGCGCCGACATCCAGACCACCGCGGATGTCGAGGTCCTCAACACCGACCTCACCATCGCCACCCTCAACGAGAAGGGCCGGCTCGCGCTGGACCTCACCATCGAGCGGGGCCGCGGCTACCTGTCGGCCGCCCGTGACTCGGGCAGCAACACGATCGGGGTCATCCCGGTCGACGCCATCTTCTCGCCGGTGCGGCGCGTCACCTTCCTGGTGGAGCCCACCCGCGTCGAGATGGACACCAACTACGACCGCCTCGTCCTCGACATCGAGACCGACGGGTCGATCGCCGCTCGTGACGCCCTGGCGTCGGCGGGCGACACCCTCTCCAAGCTGGTCCAGCTCGTCGCCGACATGAGCGACGAGGCCCCCAGCCTGGAGCTCGGCGAGACGAGCGCCGCCATGGCCTCCTCGCCCGAGCTCGAGATGCCGATCGAGGACCTCGATCTCTCCGAGCGGCCCCGCAACTGCCTCAAGCGCGCCCAGGTCAACACCGTGGGCGAGCTGCTGCGCAAGAGCGAGGACGACCTCCTGGCCATCACCAACTTCGGCCAGAAGTCGCTCGACGAGGTCAAGGAGAAGCTGAACGAGCGGGGCCTGGCGCTCCGCGGGATGGAGTGACATGCAGGGCACCCCGCGTCGGGGCCGTCGGTTCGGCGGCTCGTCGCAGCACCAGAAGCTCATGATGGCGAACCTCGTGTCGTCGCTGATCGCCGCCGAGGGGATCGTGACCACCGAGGCCAAGGCCAAGGCCCTGCGCCCGGTGGCCGAGAAGGTCATCACCAAGGCCAAGAAGGGCGGCCTCCACAACCACCGTCAGGTCGTCGCGTACCTGAACGACAAGGAGATCGCCGCCAAGCTGTTCGAGGAGATCGGCCCCCGCTACGCCGATCGCAACGGTGGCTACTGCCGCATCCTCAAGCTGGGCCCGCGCCAGGGCGACAACGCCCCCATGGCGCGCATCGAGCTCGTCTGACCGACCCGCTCACCGCACCCGCGATCGATGAGACCCCGCCTTCGGGCGGGGTCTCGCCGTTCTCGGGCTCAGGTGGGGAGCCCGGTGCCGGCGTCGACCTCGAGGGCGGCGAGCTTGTCGGGGTTGCGCACGATCCAGATGCGCTCGATGCGTCCGCCCGACACCGCGAAGGTCACCGTCTGGTCCACGACGCCGCCGAGGCGGATCAGGACCGACGGCTGCCCGTTGACGAGCAGCCCCTCCACCGCCGCGTCGGCGGGCAGGCGGGCCGCGAGGTTCGCGAAGAACCGGGGGATCTTGGCGGCGGCGATCGGGCGGCGCGCCGCGTGGCGGTGCGCACCGCCGTCGCTCACCAGCACGGCGTCGGGTGCGAGCAGGGCGACCAGCCCGTCGAGGTCGCCGACCTGTGCCGCGGTGAGGAACGCGCCGGTGACCGCCCAGGCCTCGTCGTCGGTGGGGGCGTAGCGAGGCCGGCCCTCGTGGACCCGACGGCGGGCGCGGGACGCCACCTGCCGGCACGCCTCGGGCGATCGGCCGACGACCTCGGCGATCTCGTCGAAGGGCACGGCGAACACGTCGGCCAGGATGAACACCACCCGCTCGACGGGTCCGAGCCGCTCGAGGACCGACAGGAAGCCGATCGTGAGCGACTCGGCCAGCTCGGCCCGAGCCTCGGGCTCGGGATCGCCGGCCACCACCTCGGGGAGCCACGGCCCCACGTACGCCTCGCGGGTGCGGTGGGCGGCCCGGAGGCGATCCAGCGCCAGGCGGGACGTGACCGTGGTGAGCCAGGCCGCGGGGGACACGATGGCCGAGCGGTCGGCGGCCGACCAGCGGAGCCAGGCGTCCTGGACGACGTCCTCCGCATCGGTGCGCGACCCCGTCACCCGGTACGCCAGGCCCACGAGCCGGGGCCGCTCGGCCGCGAACGTGGCGACCGGGTCCTCGGACGGGGGATCGGGCTCGATCATCGCCGAGCCATCGTGGCGCACCGGGCGGCTGCGTGCGCACCGGCGGCGAGGCCGCTCGCCGCGGCCGCGTCGGCCAGCAGGCCCTCGGGTCCCACCCAGTCGCCCCCGAGGAACAGGCCGGGCGCCTCGGGCGGGGCGATCGAGGGCCGGCCCGAGCGCCCGCCCGTGTCGGCCCGCGGGATGGCGTGGGCGACCGTCATCGATGCGAGGAAGCGCTCCTCGACCACCAGGTCCGGCGTGATCCCCGCCCGGGCCATCAGAGCGTGCAGGGCGGCCCGGTCGTCCTCGCTCGACGTCGCCCCGCCGACGGCGTGGTAGCGCATGAGGTGGACGACGGCACCCCCGGGCGGTGCCAGGTCGGCGGGCGGGCAGTGCACCGACAGGTACAGGGGCTCGTCGACCCCGAGCACGAAGCGGACCGGCGGCGCGGCGCGCAGGCCCAGCTCGAGGCAGGCCGCGGTGACCGGCGGGCCGACCGCGCCCCACGATGC
>CAZUYW010000330.1:0-3515 GCA_964624775.1 uncultured Iamiaceae bacterium | reverse complement strand
GCCGGCCCGAGGACGGCGACGGCGAGCAGGTCAGTCCCCGGCGTCGGGCACCGGGCGGGGCCCGAACCCGAGCTCCACGCGCATCCCCTCGGCCACGGGCACGAAGGCGACGTCGTCGGCCAGCATGTGCAGGAGCGGGATGCCCAGCCCGCCCTCGTGATCGAGGCGTGCCGGATCGGTGACCTCGGGGTGCGGCTCGAGCGCGGCGGGATCGAACCCGCCGCCGTGGTCGGTGATGGCCACCGTGATCCGCGCCGGTCCCGGCGTGATCGCGATCTGGATCGCCTCGTGGCCGGGCCCGGCCGAGCCCCGCGCGAGCTGGGCCTGGACGGCGTTGGTGCACGCCTCCGAGACGGCGAGGCGCACGTCGGCGCAGCGCTCGTCGTCGAAGCCGGGCACGGCGGCGACCACCGCGCCGACCACCAGGCGGGCCACCGAGATCACCTCGGCGCGCGGGGGCAGGACGAGCTCGACCGCCTCAGGCGCCAGCCCCCCTCCGCCGGCCACGATCAGGTGACCACCGCGTCGTCGAGCGCGTCGTAGAGGCCGAAGACCTGGTCGAGGCCGGTGATGTCGAACACCTTCCGCACGCCGCGCTGGGTGCAGACGATCCGCAGGTCGCCGTCGTGCAGGCGCACCCGCTTGAGCGCGCCGATCAGGACGCCGAGCCCGGTCGAGTCCACGAAGGCCACCTCGCTCAGGTCGACGACCACGCGGTGCGCACCGTCGTTGACCGCGGCCAGGAGGCGCTCCCGCAGCTTGGGCGCCGTGGCCATGTCGATCTCCCCCTCGACCTCGAGCACGAACCAACCGTCGCGCCCGTAGCCGTCGAGTCGAAGATCCATGGGCTGCTCCCTGCTGTCGCGGTGTCGACCTCCCCCGAACGCTAGGCGAACGATCCGGCCCGCGGCGCGGCGACCGCCACGAGCGGCGGAGCGGACCTAGGATGAGCGAACGCCTGTTCTGTCCCCGGGATCCCGCCATGGCCCTGCTCGCGCCCGAGCTCACCGATCCGTTCCTGCCGCTCCTCGAGCGACGGCTCGGCGCGGGGCTCGTGCACGTCGAGCGGCTCGCGGCCCGCCCGGCACGCACCGCACCGCTCGCCCGCCCGCTGCCGACCCCGCTCGCCGACCGCCTCGCCGAGCTCGGGATCGACGCCCTGTGGGCTCACCAGGCCGCCGCGATCGACGCCATCCGCGCCGGCCGCTCGGTGGTGCTCGCCACCGGCACCGCGTCGGGCAAGTCCCTCGCCTACCAGCTGCCGATCGCCGAGGCCGTCGCCGATCCGATCCACCCGGGCACCGCGCTCGCCCTGTTCCCCACCAAGGCCCTCGCCCAGGACCAGTGCCGGGCCTTCGGCCACCTGGCCGCCGACCACCTGGTCGCCGCCACCTACGACGGGGACACCGACCCCGATCGGCGCGCGTGGGTGCGCCGCCACGCCAACGTCGTGCTCACCAACCCCGAGATGGTCCACCACGGGATCCTCCCGAGCCACGGCAACTGGGCCACCTTCCTCATGCGCCTCCGCTACGTGGTCGTCGACGAGCTCCACGTCCTGCGAGGCGTGTTCGGCACCCACGTGGCCCACCTCCTGCGCCGGCTCCAGCGCGCGTGCGAGCAGTACGGCTCCTCGCCGACCTTCGTGTTCACCTCGGCCACGCTCGGCTCGCCCGAGGTGCTGGCCTCCTCCCTGATCGGCCGACCGGTCGAGGCCGTCACCGACGACGGCGCACCCGCCGGCGAGCGCCTCGTCGCCCTCGTCGACCCACGGCGCGTCGACACCGAGGCGGGGCCCCGCTCCCCCAACCAGGCCACCGCCGCGCTGGTCACCGACCTGGTCCGCGCCGGGCACCGCACGCTCGCGTTCTGCCGCAGCCGCGCCGGCACCGAGGTGGTCGCCTCCGAGGTGGTGCGCCGCCACCCGGACCTGGCGGGCCGCGTGCGCCCCTACCGGGGCGGCTACCTCGCCGCGGAGCGGCGCGAGATCGAGGCCCAGCTCTTCGCCGGCACCCTCGGCGGCGTCGTGGCCACCAACGCCCTCGAGCTCGGCGTCGACATCGGCGGCCTCGATGCGGTGGTGCTCAACGGCTTCCCCGGCACGATCGCGTCGCTGTGGCAGCAGGCCGGGCGGGCCGGGCGCGAGCAGCAGCCCTCCCTCGCCGTCCTCGTCGCCGGGGAGGACCAGCTCGACCACTACTTCCTGCACCACCCCCACGAGGTGTTCTCGCGCCGGCCCGAGCCCGCGGTGATCAACCCCGCGAACCCCTTCGTCCTCGATCCCCACCTGGCGTGCGCCGCGTACGAGGCGCCGCTCCGCCACCACGACGAGGTCTGGTGGGGCGCCGACCTCGACGACGGGGTCCGCCGCCTGGTGGTCGCCGATCAGCTCCGCCTCCGCCCCTGGGGCCCCGAGACGCGCGCCGTCTGGGCGGCGCGGGGTCGCCCCGCCCGTGCCATCGGCCTGCGCACCGGCTCCTCGCACGAGGTGCGCATCGCGTTCGCCGACGGCACCATCGTCGGCACGGTCGATCGCGCCCGGGCGTGCGATCTCGTCCATCCCGGTGCGGTGTACCTGCACCAGGGCCGGCCGCACCGCGTGGTCGACCTCGACCTCGCCGACGCGGTCGCCATCGTCGAGGCCGACGACGGCGCCACCTACACGCAGGCCCGCACCGACGTCGCCCTGCGGATCCTCGCCACCGACGCCACCCGCCCGCTCGGCCGGCTGCAGCTCGGGCTCGGCGGGGTGGAGGTCACGAGCCGGGTCACGGGCTACCAGCGCCGGAGCGTGCTCACCGGCGACCTGCTCGAGACCGAGGAGCTCGACCTGCCGCCGTCGCACCTCGTCACCCGCGGCACCTGGTGGTCCGTGCCCGACGCGGTGATCGCCGACGCCCGGTGCAGCGATCGGGACCTGCCCGGGGCCCTGCACGCGGCCGAGCACGCGGCGATCGGGATCCTGCCGCTGTTCACGATCTGCGACCGGTGGGATGTGGGCGGGGTCTCGACCGCCTGGCTGCCCGAGCTCGGCAGCGCCGCCGTGGTGATCTACGACGGTCACCCCGGCGGCGCCGGCATCGCCGAGCTCGCCTACGCCGCCGCCGACGACCAGCTGGCCGCCACCGCGGAGGTGCTGGCCACCTGCTCGTGCCGGCGCGGCTGCCCGTCGTGCGTGCAGTCACCCAAGTGCGGCAGCTGGAACGAGCCGCTGGACAAGCACGGCGCCCGGCGCCTGCTCGCCGCCGCCGGGTTCGCGCACCAGGGCTGACGCCCCACCTCAGCCGTCGTCATCGGGCTCCACGAGCATCGTGACCG
Source organism: uncultured Iamiaceae bacterium (assembly GCA_964624775.1). Classification (GTDB taxonomy): domain Bacteria; phylum Actinomycetota; class Acidimicrobiia; order Acidimicrobiales; family Iamiaceae; genus Aquihabitans. The sequence goes on along the minus strand of CAZUYW010000330.1, from coordinate 197 downwards.
ACGCGGTCAGCACCGGATCGGGCAGCAGCGGACCGATGAGGGGCACGTCGGTCTCGGCGCGGTAGCGCACGGTCACGGTGACGGGCCGGCCCGGTCGCACCCTCCCGACCGAGCACCGGACGCGCTCGAGGGCCAGGCCCGGCGCGGCCCGCGCCGCCGCACAGGCCGCGCCGGCGTCGCGGCCGAGTGCCGCAGAC
>CAZUYW010000329.1:0-3533 GCA_964624775.1 uncultured Iamiaceae bacterium | reverse complement strand
CTGGTTGTCCGCGTAGATGATCTGGCTGCACCGGTCATCAGCCGTCGTTGCCTGGTCGCCCTCGTCGTGGACCTCGATCGGGAAGCCGCGGCCGTCGAACACCGTGCTCTGGTAGGTCTCGATCGTCGGACCGGAGCCGTTGTCGATCCGCCCGGCGAGGCGAGCCTCGACGACGCGCCGCGCCCGATGTCCGAGGCTGTCGGTCAGGGTCGTGTCGTCCACGTCGTAGCCGTGGACCATCGCTCGAAGGCCCCCACCGGACGTGTCGGTCTGGCGATCCTCGCGGACTCGACCGGCCAACCAGTTCGAATCCGTGCTCGTCAGGTTGTTGACGGTCGTGATGGCGACGGTCTTCGTCGTGCCGTCGGAGTTCTTGTCGCCGTCCATGCCGCGGTAGTAGAGCCACGTCGACGTCGAGGACCCGGTGGTGGCCTTGACCTTGGAATGGCCTCGGTAGTCCGACCACGTCTGGGCCGATGTGGGCAGGACCGGGTCATCGCTGTGGTGCCACGCCGGGGCGTCCTGGTACGTGTAGTTCGTGACCTGATCAGGCGACCCGCCGGTGATGTCGTGCGCTTTGGCCTGGGTGACCATCCACTTGTTGGCGACCGACCAACCGCCGGGCTGGCCGTCGGGCTTGACCCAGACCGGGAAGCAGTACTGGTGGTTCTGGTCCCAGTCGCCGGACATGTTGGAGCAGCCGTAGGTGGGTTGGCCGTACGTGAAGGACGTCTCGCCGCCGAGCTCCTCACGGATGAGCCGGACCCGCGGCATGTTCGCCGGTTCGACGCCCAGCGAAGGGTTCGCGTCGGCCCGGTTCGCGAGCCAGACCCCGTCGAGATCCACCGTCGGCATGACCAGCGAAGATCCCTGCGCGTAGCCGGTGCGCTTGATCTGGTCGAGCCACAGCTTCACCTCACCGGTGGTGCCCGCCGGTGGGGCAGGCATCGTCTGGATGAGGTCGTAGCGGTCGACGTTCTGCGAGGTGCCCTCGGTGACCGCCCACGTCGAGGTGACGATGGAGGTCAATCGCTTGGTCGAGAAGAACGAGGGCGCGTAGTTCCCCGGGCAGTAGCCCGAGTTCGTGCAGATCAGGTCGACCGGCACATCGGGGTAGTGCGACGCGTTGGCCGTCGTCATCGGCGGGCACGCGGTCGGCGACGTGCCGAAGGAGTCCGTGCAGCGATCCGAGGTGTTGAACACCACCTTCGCCGGCGCGTTCTGCCCGACGTCACCCTTGGAGTACTCGATGCGGGCGATGATCCCGCCCCGCGTGTACTGGCTCACGCGCGCCGGATAGCCCTGCCGGCCGTAGTAGTTGGTCTCCGGGGACCAGAAGACGCTCGTCATGTTGCCGTGGACATCGACGATGCGATCGAGGTTCCACCGCCAGGCCTGATCGCAGAAGGAGTCGTCGAAGCTCGCGGCATGACACGGGTCATCAGCGTCGTTGCCGAACACGGGCACCGTCCACGCCGAGTTCGTCGATGCGTTCGAGCCGGGCTCGCGTCCGTACCCGAACCAGTACTGGGTGCCATCGGGCGTGGTCACCACCCAGAACTCGTGGTTGTCATCGCCGTTCACGCCGTCGAAGCGATGCTCCACCCGCCAGTTCGGGTCATCCTCCAGGCGCCATGACCCCGATGTCGGTGTGGGCACCAGGTTGGAGGAGACGCCGTTCAGCGAGATCGTCGCGTTGCTCGAGTGCCAGCACAGGTCCCCGTTGACGAGACCGCCACCATCCTGGGAGCAGGTCCGATAGCGACGCTCGATGAACCCGACCCCGCCGAGCGACCACCCCAACCCGACCTCTCCTGGCTGGGAGTTGGCCGACGCGGTCATGCCATCGACGGCCTGCGAGGAGTAGTCGAGCGAGAGCGCTGGCGCTGCCCCCACCGACGGTGCGGGGAGTGTCAGCGGATACGACCAGGACATGCCCCCGGAGGAGCCACCGGCCTGCCAGCGCTGGGAGGCCTGCAGCGACGTCGCCGCGAACGACCCCGTGGTTCCCGACACGCCCGCGGTCAGCGCGAGCACGGTGCCACCCGACGTGGCCACCCGCGCCGCGCCCGCAGGCCGGCGAAGACCGGGGGCCGAGGTGGAGGTGGAGGTGGAGGACTCGGGCACCGTGGAGTCGGTGGTCGACGACGTCCCGCTCGGGTCCGACGTCGTGGTGGTGGACGACGACTCGGCGGGCACCGTCGTCGACGGCACCACGGGATCCGCGGGGTCCGCGGGGTCGACCGCCTCGGGGTCCGCTGACGTCGGCACGTCCAGCGTGAGCGTGTCCGCCACGTCATCGTTGGTCGCCTCGAGCACCGTGCCCGTGGCACAGGCGGGATCCTCGGGCCGCTCCAGCACGCACTCGGGGAACTCCTTCACCACCAACCGGGAGCCGTAATCGCCGCCGAACGCATCCGCGAACGACGAGTAGTCGATCGTGAGGCCGACCTCGCCCTCCTCGGCCACCCCATCGCTCCGATCCACCCGGAAGGCGAACGCAGATGCACCGGTCGCTTCGGCGGCGCTGGCGTCGAGCACCGCGACCGACACCGACTCGGGCACCTCGGGTCCGCCCGACACCGACGTCGCCTCGGGGTTGTCGACGGTGATCCCGGTGTCGCCGACCTCGGCCGGCTCGTCGCCGAGCACCACCTCCTCCACCTGGGGCTCGGGCACGGTGGCTGGCGCAGCGGGAGCGACCGTTCCCTGCTCGGGATCTGGATCCACGACGGCGCGCCTCCCGGCCCGCGACCGCACCTTCGCCACCCTCGTGGTGGCGGGAGCCGCTGCGGCCGCTGGTCCACCCTTCGATCCGAGTGCCACAGCGAGCGGCATCGAGGCCGCCACGGCACCGATGACCACGCAGACCACCACCACGATCCGCTTGAAGCGGAACCCAAAGCCCATCGCCGCCATTTAGGAGTCTCCCGCCAGTCGTTCGCCGATGCCTTCACCCCGGACCAAGACCACGACGATCTCGTCCCGTGATCCGACCCTAGAAGACGCGGCGATTCATTGACGGAATCTCTACTCGAAAGAGTCCATCCATTTTCGTTTCGCTGGCGCCTCGACCCGCGCCGCTGAGCGATGAGCGCCGGCGGCTCAGAGAAGCTGGCGGAGGAGGAACAAGGAGGCGAAGCCGACGAGGAGCCAGCCGAAGGCGAGGCGGAGGCGCTCGGCGGGGAGGCGCTCGGCGAGGCGGACGCCGAGCTGGGCGCCGGGGACCAGGCCGAGGCCGAAGGCGAGGGCGATCGCCCAGTCGATGTCGCCGACGATGGCGTGGGTGAGCAGCGTGGGCACGATCAGGGCGGAGGCGACGACCAGGCTCGTGCCGGTCGCCTCGGGCATGCCGAGGCCGACGGAGAGCAGGAACAGCGGCACGAGGAGGAAGCCGCCGCCGTTGGCGAGCAGGCCCGAGAGGAACCCGATGGCGACGGCGGCCGCGGTGAGCCGCCACGGGTGGGCGTGGGCCCACGGCACGGCGCCGTCGGCGAGGGCGGCACCGGGGCGCACCACGCGCAGGCCCACCG
>CAZUYW010000328.1:0-3544 GCA_964624775.1 uncultured Iamiaceae bacterium | reverse complement strand
GCGGCGCCCGCTTCGTGTTCACCCTGCCGGTGCTCGGCCGCCCCGCCGAGCCCGAACCCGTCGCCGAGCCCGACGAGGAGGCCCAGCCATGACCGACGCCGCGGTGAAGGTGCTCGTCGTCGACGACGAGCACGCGATCGTCCGGGCGCTCACCGCCGCCCTCGAGGCGCGCGGCTACACCGTGCTCGCGGCCCACGACGGCCAGGAGGCCCTCGAGCGCGCCGCGTCCTCCGGCCCCGACGTGATCATCCTGGACATCGGGCTCCCCGACCTCGACGGCATCGAGGTGTGCCGCCGGATCCGGCGGTGGAGCGACGTGCCCATCGTGCTGCTGACCGCGGTCGGCGACGACGACACCAAGGTCCGCGCCCTCGACGAGGGGGCCGACGACTACGTCACCAAGCCGTTCTCCACGCCCGAGCTCCTCGCCCGGGTCCGCGTGGCCCTGCGCCACCGCGGCCGATCAGCCGGCGACGAGGACACGCCAGAGCTGCGGGTCGGCGAACTGCTCGTCGACGTCGCCCGCCACGAGGCCAGCGTCGCCGGCACCCGGATCGAGCTGACCCCGAAGGAGTTCGGGTTCCTCGCCCTCCTCGCCCGTCACCCCGGGCGGGTCCTCACCCACCGGATGATCCTGCAGGACGTGTGGGGCGAGGGCTACGGGACCGAGACCCAGTACCTGCGGGTCTACGCCAGCCAGATCCGCAAGAAGCTCGCGGGCCTCCCCGCCCCGCGGCTCGTGACCGAGCCCGGCGTCGGGTACCGCCTGGTGGCCGACGCCGACGCCGACGAGGACCTGGGTCAGGGCTCGTAGGGGCAGCGGGTGTCGACCGCGAGCTCGTCCTCGAGCAGGGCGAGCAGGCGCAGCACGGCCACGTCGGCGTGCTGCGGGCCGACCACCTGCAGCGACACGGGCATGCCGTCGGCGGTGAACCCGGCGTTGACGTTGCCCGCCGGCGAGCGGGTGAGGTTGAAGGGGTAGGTGAACGCGACCCAGCTCACCGACTCCTCGCCGTCGATCGTGCCCAGCCCCGAGCCAACCGGGGTCTGCCCGGCGATGGTGGGGGTGAGCAGGAGCGGCGCCTGGTGGAACACGTCGACGAGGCGCAGGTTCAGCTCGTGGGCGACGTCCTGGCTCTCGAGCGCGGTGGTCGGCGTCGCCGTCTTGCGGGCCCAGTCGAGCATCCCGGCGAGCGCCGGATCGAGCTCGTCCCACTGGCTGCCGTCCGGGTCGGCGGCCTGCACGACCCGCAGGTTCGAGGTCAGCGAGAGCATGAGCCACGGGATCGCCGGATCCGACGCGAAGACGTCCTCGATGCGCACGACCTCGGTGCCGAGCGCCTCGAGGCGGGCGATGGCCGCCTCGCACACGGCGAGGACCTCGGCGTCGACCGCGGCGTAGCCGAGGGTCGACGACCAGATCACCCGGCGCGGCGCGTGGAGCTCGTCGAGGGCGCCCAGCCAGGACTGGTCGGGCATGGGCAGCGAGCGCAGGTCGGTGGGCTCGGGGCCGATCACCGAATCGAGCGCGAGCGCGGTGTCGCGGATCGAGCGGGTCATCACGCCCTTGCTCGACAGATCGGCCCAGCCCGGCGGGCGCGGGCCGCCCGCGGGGACGCGGCCGAGGGATGCCTTGAGCGTGTTCAGGCCGTTGATGGCCGCGGGGATGCGCAGCGATCCGCCGCCGTCGGACCCGGTGGCGATCGGCACCATGCCCGCGGCCACCGCCGCGGCCGACCCGCCCGAGGACCCGCCGGCGGAGCGCTCCACCGACCATGGGTTCGCGGTGCGGCCGAACAGGCGGTTCTCCGTGTCGCCCTTCCACGCCAGCTCGGGCGTGTTCGTCTTGCCCACGATCACGCACCCGGCCTGGCGCAGGCGCGCCACGAGCGCGCTGTCGCGCTCCGCGGGCGGGCGATCGGCGAAGAGGCGGGACCCCTGCGTGGTCACGAAGCCCGCCGCGTCCTCGGTGTCCTTCACGCCGAGCGGCACGCCGGCCAGCGGCCCGACGTCCTCGCCGGCGGCGACCCTGGCGTCGATGGCGTCGGCCTGCGCAAGGGCCGACTCGCCGTCGAGCGCCACGAAGGCGTTGAGCTCGCCGTTGGTGGCCTCGATCCGGGCGAGGGCGACCTCGACCAGCGCACGGGAGGTCACCTCCCCCGCTGCCACCTTTGCCGCGAGGGCGCTGACCGTCTCGTCCCGGAAGTCCATGGGGCGCACCCTAGGAGGCGACGACGCAGTCGAGGAGCCCGTCGGCCTGGAGCCGTCGCCGCTCGGTGCCGGCCGGGCAGGCGGTGGCCTCGTCGACCCGAACCACGATGCGCAGGTCGTGCTTCCCCGAGCACGGCACGTCGACCACGGTCGGTCCCGGGCTGACGTCGACGCACGAGCCGACCGTGGAGCGCGGCGTCGGCTCGGGGGCGTCCTTCCCCCGCGCCGCGTAGGCGGTGAGCACGAAGATCAGGGCGAACACGATCACGAGCAGGATCCAGGGACCGTGACGGACGAACCCCGGCACGGGCGGCCCCAGATCGTCGTGGTCGTCCTCGATCGCCGGGACGGGGGCCGTCGCCCGGGTGCGGGGCCGGTCCGCGGTCGATGCTGCCCGGCCACCGGCGCGCTCGAGGTCGTAGGCGCGACGCCGGGCCGGATCCGAGAGCACGTGCCACGCCTCGTTCACCTCCCGCATGCGACGCTCGGCCAGCTCGCGCTCGGCAGGCGAGGCGCCCGTGAGGGTGTCCGGGTGGAGCCGCTTGGCCAGGCCCAGGTAGGCGGTGCGCAGCTCCTCGGTGGACGCCGCCGGGGTGACGCCGAGGCGCTGGTAGTGCGACACGGCGCGGGCTCAGTACCCGAGGTCGGGGTCGACGAGGCCGACCAGCGGCTCGCCGTCGGCGTAGCGCCGGACGTTGTCGGTGATGCGGGCCCCGAGCAGCGGCACCGCCATCTCGGGGGTGTTGCCCGTGTGGGGCGTGATGATCGCACCGGGCCGCGACCACAGGGGATGGTCGTCGGGCAGGGGCTCGGGGTCGGTGACGTCGAGGCCCACCCCGCCGAGGTGTCCCGAGTCGAGGGCGTCGACCAGCGCGTCGGTGTCGATGTGCTCCCCGCGCGCCACGTTGATGACCCACGCCCCGGGCGCGAGGAGGGCGAGCTCGGCGGCCCCCACGATGCGGCGCGTCTCGGGCAGCAGCGGCAGGGCCAGCACCAGCGCGTCGCGCCCCGCGATCGCCTCGTGCAGGCGGTCCGGGCCGACCACCTCGTGCACCCCGTCCATGGGCTCGGCCGAGCGGCGCACGATGGTGACCTCGCAGCGGAACGGCGCCAGCATCCCGGCGAGCACCGCGCCGATGCCCCCGCCGCCCAGGATCGTGACGCGCGCGCCGATGAGGTTGCGGCCGTGCTTGCGCGACCAGGTGGCGGTGCGGGCGTAGTCGTGCAGGTCGCGGAAGCCGGCGAGCAGCAGGGCCAGCGCGTGCTCGGCGACCGGATCGGCGTACACGCCCTTGGCGCAGCTCCAGGTGCGGTCACGCGCCCCCGCGATCAC
>CAZUYW010000327.1:0-3553 GCA_964624775.1 uncultured Iamiaceae bacterium | reverse complement strand
TCGCCCGCTTCGCCACCGCGGCCGAGGCGCTCGCCGCCGCCACCGAGATCCGCGACGTGCCCACGATCCTGCCCCGGGTCATCGCCACCGACGGCGGGATGCGCATCGCGCTGCCCGGCGATCCGGGCTACGAGTCCGGCCCGGTCGTGCCAGACGCCACGGTCGACTGGACCCGTCTCACCACCGGCGGCACCACCGGCTTCGACGCCGACGAGTGGGACCGGGGCGAGGCGTGACCGACGAACGGCCGTCCCTCGAGCCCGAGCAGATCACCGCGCTCAGCCCGCTCGTGCGGCGCCTGCTGTGCGACAACCCCGGGATGATGACCGGGCCGGGCACCAACACGTACCTCGTCGGCACGAGCGAGGTCGCGGTCATCGACCCCGGTCCCGAGGACGACGCCCACACGGCCGCGATCGTGGCCGCGGCGGGCGGCACGATCCGCTGGATCGTGTGCACCCACACCCACGGCGACCACTCGCCCGGGGCGGCCGCGCTCGAGGCCGCCACCGGCGCCGAGGTGCTCGCGTTCACCGACCGCGACGGCCTCGTGTGCGATCGGCACCTCGCCGACGGGGACACCGTCGCCGGGGCCGACTTCACCCTGCGCGCCATCCACACGCCCGGCCACGCCGCGAACCACATCTGCCTCCTGCTCGAGGAGGAGGGCCGCCTGTTCTCGGGCGACCACGTGATGGACGGCTCCACCGTCGTCATCACCCCGCTCGACGGCGACATGGGCGCCTACCTTGCGTCGCTCGAGCGCCTCGCCGCGCTCGACCCGCCGCTCGCCACGATCGCCCCCGCCCACGGCCACGTCATCACCGACCCCGCCGCCAAGCTCGACGAGTACCTCACCCACCGCCGGGCTCGTGAGGCCCAGGTGCTCGACACCCTCCGGCGGATCGGCCCGGCCGACACGGCCGCGCTCGTGGCCGCGATCTACACCGACGTGCCCGAGGTGCTGCACCCCGTCGCCCGGTTCAGCGTGTGGGCCCACCTCCGTTCGTTGCGCGACGTCGGCGCCGCCGCCGCGGTCGACGCGGACGACCCCGACACGACCTGGACCGCCACGCCGGCCTGATCCCGCCGGTCGCCCCGGTGGCGTCGGTCACGACGGCCGCACGGTCCCGCCAGGAGGGGTAGCGTCCTTGACCGCGCGGTCAGGGGCCGCGCCCTCCCACCCGCACCCACACCACAAGGGGACCCGGCACATGGCCGACTACCAGCTCTTCATCGACGGCGAGCACGTCGACGCCGCCTCCGGCGAGACCTTCACCACCTATGACCCCGGCACCGGCCAGGCCATCGCCGAGATCGCCAAGGGCGGCAAGGAAGACGCCCAGCGCGCCATCGCCGCCGCCCGCAAGGCGTTCGACGAGGGCCCGTGGCCCCGCATGTCGGGTGCCGAGCGTGGCGCCAAGCTCAACGAGATCGCCGACGCCATCGAGGCCAAGGCCGAGAAGTTCGCCGAGATGGAGGCCCGCGACGGCGGCGGCACCATCAAGAAGGCCACCTTCGCCGACGTCCCCGGCGCGGTCGGCGCCTTCCGCTGGTTCGCCAAGCTCGCCATCGAGGAGGTCGACGAGGTCGAGCTCCCCGGCACGCCCTTCCCGCCCTCGCAGAACTGGGTCCGCTACGAGCCCCACGGCGTCTGCACCGGCATCATCCCCTGGAACTTCCCGTTCATCATGGCCGCCTGGAAGCTCGGCCCCGCCCTGGCCGCCGGCAACACGTCGGTGCTCAAGCCCGCCTCGTTCACCTCGATCACCGCGCTGATGCTCGGCGAGGTGTTCCAGGAGGTCGACCTCCCGCCGGGCGTCGCCAACATCGTCGCCGGTCCGGGTGGCACCTGCGGTGAGGAGCTCGCCGTGAACCCGCTGGTCGACAAGACCGCGTTCACCGGCTCGACCGAGGTCGGCCGCCGCATCATGCAGCTCGCCTCGGGCACCGTGAAGCCCGTGACCCTCGAGCTCGGCGGCAAGTCCGCCAACATCGTCCTCGACGACGCCGACCTCGACCTCGCCGCCGGCTGCGTGCTCTGGGGCACCTTCCTCCACAACGGCCAGGTGTGCGAGTCCGGCACCCGCGCCCTCGTGCACAAGAGCATCTACGACGAGTTCCTGTCGATCCTCGCCGACCGTGCCGGCAAGATCGCCATCGGCAACCAGATGGACTTCATGACCGACCTCGGCCCGCTCGTGGGTCGCAGCCAGGTCGAGACGGTCGAGCGCTACGTCGCCCTCGGCCGCGAGGAGGTCGGTGAGCCGATCTGCGGCGGCAGCCGCCCCGAGGGCCTCCCCGACGATCTGGACCAGGCCGCCTTCTACTCGCCGACGATCTTCGCCGGGGTGCCCAACTCCGCCAAGATCGCCCAGGAGGAGATCTTCGGCCCGGTGCTGTCGGTCATCCCGTTCGAGACCGACGACGAGGCCGTGGCCATCGCCAACGACTCGATCTACGGCCTCGCCGGCGGCGTGCAGTCCACCAACCTGGACCGGGCCCGCTCGGTGGCCAACCGCATGCGCACCGGCACCGTGTGGATCAACGACTACCACCTGATCGACCCGCAGCGGCCGTTCGGCGGCTACAAGCAGTCCGGCATCGGCCGCGAGCTCGGCATCCAGGGCCTGCGCGCCTACCAGCAGGTGAAGCACATCCACGCCAACCCCGGCGGGACGCGCGACAACTACATCCACCTGTCCGCCCTCAGCGGCAACATCTGACCCGCGGGCTCCGGCCCGCCAGCACGAGGCCCGGGCTCCGGCCCGGGCCTCGGCGCGTCCGGGCCCGGTCGCCTACGGCGTGGTCGTCGTCGAGGCCGGGACGATCGAGCAGGCGGCGAACGCCTGGTTGAGCGCGATCTCGGTCTTGTCGAGGTCGGCCTTGGGGATGTCGTCGGTCTTCTTGTCGATGATCAGGCGCTTGATCTTCGGCGACACCCCGATCAGCGAGTTCGCCACGCAGTCGGCCTGGGCCTTGGAGAACCCGCCGTTGCGCTGGAGCGCCTTGGACAGCTCGGCCTTGGTGGGCGCGCCAGTCTTCTCGGGCGCATCGCTGCTGCCGCACGCGGCGAGCAGCGGCAGGAGGGCGGCGAGGGCGACGACGAGGAGGCGACGGGTCACGTGGGGCTCCCGGGGGAAGGCGACGGCGGCACACCGTACCGTGCCCGCGGCGGTGGTCATCGGCGTAGCCTCGTCCCCATGTTGGTCACCGCCACCGACCGGGCCCGAGCGGTCATCGCCGAGATGGGAGAGCGCCGCACCGGCGTGCTGACCGTCACGATCGGCACCGGTTGCTGCGAGTCCACCGCGCCGTTCCTGTACGAGGACTTCTGGCCGGGGCCCGACCAGGAGCCGGTGGGCGAGGTCGACGGCGTGGTGGTCTACGCGCCGGAGTACCTGCGCACGCAGTACCCCGGCGACGACGGCGTGGTGCTCGACGTGGTCGACGAGCTCGGCGAGTCGCTCTCGGTCGAGACCGAACTGGGGTGCCGCCTCATCCTGCGCGGCCCCGACTTCGATTCGAGCGCCGAGCCCCAGGCCTGCGCGCC
>CAZUYW010000326.1:0-3566 GCA_964624775.1 uncultured Iamiaceae bacterium | reverse complement strand
CGCTACCGGTTCGACCTCGCCCTGTCGCGCGGGCCGCTCGTGGTGATCGGCTACCTCGGCCTGGTGATGCTGGCGATCATCACGGCAGCGTCGATCCTGCTGTGGCTGCTGCACCTGAAGGGCGTGAACGGCGGGGCCCCGATCAACAACCCGTTCGACGCGTTCTGGCAGGCGCTGCTGCGCGTCGTGGACTCGGGCACCTTCGCCGGCGACGCCACCTGGCCGACCCGCATCCTCGGCCTGCTCATCACGATCGCCGGCATCTTCCTCGCCGGCAGCCTCATCGGCCTCATCGCCAACGCCGTCGACCAGCAGATCGAGGAGCTCCGCAAGGGCCGCTCCACGGTGCTCGAGGACGGGCACACGCTGGTGCTCGGCTGGTCGCCCCGGCTCCCCACGATCCTGTCCGAGCTGGTCGAGGCCAACGCCAACCAGAAGCACGCGGCGGTGGTGGTGCTGGCGGCCCAGCCCAAGGAGGACATGGAGGACGAGCTGCGGGTGCGCGTCCCCGACACCCGCACGACCCGCGTGGTGTGCCGCACGGGTGATCCGTCACGCCAGGCCGACCTCGAGATGGTCAACGTCGCCGGCGCCCGCTCGGTAATCGTGCTGGCCGGCGAGGAGGGCGACGCCGGAGTGGTGAAGGCCGTGCTCGCCGTGCGCAGCCTCGACCCCACCTTCGCCCGGGCCCACGTGGTCGCCGAGCTCGAGAACCCGGGCCATGCCGCCACGCTGCGCCTCCTCACCGAGGGACGCATCGTCACCGTGCAGGCCGACGACATCATCGCCGAGCTCACCGCCCAGGCCTGCCATCAGGCCGGCCTCGCGTCGGTGTTCCGCGAGCTGCTCGACTTCGACGGCGACGAGATCTACTTCACGCCCGTCCCCGAGCTCGCCGGTCACCCGTACCGAGATCTGCTCCTCGCGTTCGAGCACTCCTCGGTGCTGGGGTGGATCCGCGCCGACGGCGTGGTGGAGCTCAACCCGCCGGCCGACGCGACCTTCGGCGGGGAGGGCTGGGAGATCATCAGCGTCTCCGAGGACGACGACACCGTCGTGTTCACCGGCGTCCCCGAGGCCCCCGTGGTCGAGGTCGATGCCACGAACGGCTTCCACGAGCCGCCGCAGCGGGTCCTCATGATCGGGTGGAGCGATCTCGGGCCCGGCGTGCTGCGCGAGCTCGACGACTTCCTGGCCGAGGGCTCGACGGTCGACCTCGTGGTGGACCCCGCGCTCGTCTCCTCGGACCTGTACGACCTGGCGCCGCCGCTGCCCGAGGTCGAGCACTGCGCGATCACCCTCCACCAGGGCGGCCGGGGCCCCGAGGCCCTCATGAGCCTTGCCGCGTCGGGCTACGACCAGGCGATCGTGCTCGGCTACCGCGGCACCGTCGACATCGCCGAGGCCGACGCCCGCACCATGCTCACCCTGCTCACGCTCGACCAGGCGTTCCGGGACCTGCCGTCGCGGCCCCGCGTGGTGGCCGAGATGCTCGACCGGGCCAACGTCGCCGTCGCCCAGACCACCGGCGTCGAGGACTTCATCGTGAGCGACGAGCTGTCGAGCCTGATGATCGCCCAGCTCTCCGAGCGCCTCGAGCTGCACAAGGTGTTCGACGAGCTCTTCGACGCCGACGGCTGCTTCGTGGCCCTCCACCCGGCCCCGCTCTACGCGCCGTCGCACCCGGTGCCCTTCGCCGCGATCGTGGCTGCCGCCACGGCACGCGGGGAGACCGCCTTCGGCTGGCGCCTCGAGGCGACCGGAGAGGTCGTGGTCAACCCGCCCAAGTCCGCCGAGGTCAACCTCGTCGACGGCGACCAGGTCCTCGTCCTCGGCCCCCGCACCCCCTGACCCGATCGGGCCTCGCGGGTCAGCCGGTGTAGGTGGGGCTGGCGTCGACCGGCTCGGCGGGCGGGGTTGCCGGCGGGGGCGTGGCGGTGAGGTCGACGTCGGTCGCCAGCTCGAGCCACTCGCCGCGGGCGGTGCACGACACCGGCAGGGTCACCGTTCCCGACACGTCGGCGCCCGAGAACACCACGCCCAGCTCGACGGTCAGGGTCATGGTGATCGTCGGCGGGTTCACGAGGGCGATGGCCCCGTCGCCCAGCTCGGACAGGTCGGTGGACCACGCCAGCGTGGCCGTGGTGGGTGCCACCGGCGCGCGGGTGTCGGCGTGCAGGTCGCCCAGGGTGGCCGACGCGGAGCCGGCGGCGACCGCACCGGGCTCGAAGCTCACCGTCGGCTCGGCGCCCGTGAGGCGCATCCAGACCGTGGCCACGAGGTCAGGATGCCCGCCGAGGCCGACCGCAGGCTTGGCGGTCTCCTCGACGTAGCGGTCCGCGACCGCCTGGAGGTCGATCGACAGCGCGGCCCGGTGGTGGGCCAGGCCGTCCCCGTCGGTGGCGGGCGACCAGGTGAGCTCGGCGGGCACCGGCACCTCCATGGCGTTGCCGGCGAGGTACAGCGCGGTGACGTCGGCCAGCTCGCCGTAGCCAGATCGCGTTGCGGGGCCGGTGGCGGTGCAGGCGAGGGGATAGGTGGTGGATCGCGCCCCCGAGGCGTCGCGCACGCGCCGGTCCCGCAGGAACGCGGGCGGTCCGGGTTCGGCCGGCCGACCAGCTGCGAGCGCGTCGCGCAGCGCGGTGTAGGACGGCTTCGGGTGGAAGTCCTCGTCGAACAGGAGTGGGTCGAGCCCTGGATACAGCGAGTTCTCGTACCAGGACGGCACGTCGCTGACGCCCCACACGTCGAACACCGTGCAGGTCGGCACGGCCAGGCAGGTGGCCGCCGCGCGGGCGTAGCGCTCGGCCTGGACGGCGTCGCGGTCGGGGATCGACGGTGGCACGGGCACATCGATCTCGGTGATGTGGGCACCGAGGCCGAGCTCGCTCACGCGGCGCATCGCGTCGTAGAGGTTCGCCCAGTTCGGTTCGCCCATGGCCAGGTGGGTCTGGAAGCCGACGCCCGCGATGCGGTGCCCGGCGGCCTTCAGGTGCGCGGCGAGGGCGACGAGGGCGTCGGCCTTGGCGGGCAGGTACTCGACGCCGCCCTCGTTCACGATGAGCTGCACCGACGGCGGGGCTACGTCTTCCACGATCGTGAACAGCTCGTCGATGTAGTCGGGGCCGAGCACGTCGTAGAAGTGGTTGTGGATCAGCGTCGAGCCGGTGGTGAGGAACGGTTCGTTGATCACGTCGATCATCGCCAGGTCCGGGTACCGCTCGAAGATGACCTCGGCGCGGTGGCGCAGCACGGCGCGCAGCTCGTCGGGGTCGGTGATGTCGCCGACCCAGCCGGGCATGTCGTCGACGATCGCCTGGTCCCAGGCGAAGTGCATGCCCACCTCGACCATGTGGTGGTCGACCGCGAACGCGTGCTCGTCGTCCACCTTGGTGAAGTCGTACGTGCCGCGCTCGGGCTCCATGCCGACCCACGAGAACTGGTGGTTCACGACGAGGTCGGCCTCGGCCGCGAGCACGTCACGGGTGGCGTCGTGGCGCGTGGAGGTGGCCAGGCCCACGTGCAGCCCGGCGGGGCGGGCCGCGGCCGCGAGCCCGGTCGGCGAG
>CAZUYW010000325.1:0-3575 GCA_964624775.1 uncultured Iamiaceae bacterium | reverse complement strand
ATGCGAGGGAGCATGGACCCGCGCCGGCGGCCCGGGGCCCGACAAAGTTGCGGCGCGGGCGCGCGCGAGGTCACTGCGGGATGACGTCGAGGTCGAGGCCGCCCGGGTACCAGTAGCTGCCGTAGTTCTGGACGCCGTAGACGCCGATGCCGACGGCGACGTCGCTGCTGACGGTGTGGTTGCCGTTGTTGATGTTGGCGAGCTTGACGTGGCCGACCTGGTAGTTGGTCGCGCCGATCGGCTGCCAGGCGCCGACGGCGACGCCGTCGACCTGGACGTTGGCGTTCTTCGGCGCGAGCACGTCGACGTAGTTGGCCTGCCACGACAGCGAGGCGTGGAACAGGTAGCTCTTGCGCCACTGCTGCGGGTTGACGGCGAGGAGCATCGCCGGGTCGCTGGTGCCGAGGTTGGCCGACTGGCCGACCATGTACTGGGCGACGAGGATCTTCTTGTCGCCGGTGACGACGAACTTGGCGGTGGTCGTCGTGATCTCGACGTAGTCGCCGGCCTTGGCGAGGACCTTGTTGACCGGCTGGTCGGGGTTGAAGGTCAGCGTGGTGTTGTCCTCGCTGGCGATCACGCGGACGACCTGGCCCTTGTCGAGCTGGTCGTTGGGGATCTGCACCGGCGGGACGACCACGTACTCCTTGGCGAGGGTCTCGATCGGGAACATCGACTCCTCGAGGTGGTCGCAGGCGGCGACGTTGAGCGGGACGTTGGTGCACTCGTGGCCGCCGAACACCTGGACGGGCTTGTCGGCGCTGACGATCGTGCCGGTGACGTCGTTGGCGCTGCTCATGACCTGGAGGACGTCGCCCTCGTTGAGGGTGACGACGCCGGTGCCGTCGGCCGCGACGCCGCCGCCGGCCGCGACCGACTTGCCGGTCGCCGAGGGCTTGAGCGTGACCTTGGTGTTGTCCTGCTGGGCGACGACCGCGTAGAAGCCCGGGTACGAGTTGATCCAGTGCGGCCAGGCGGCGACGAGGTAGTTGCCGGTCCAGGTGTTGACGGGGAGCAGCAGCGAGGCGTCGTTGGTGGTGGTCGCCTTGAGCGGGTTGTACTGGTAGACGGTGACCGGCCGGGTGCTGCGCAGGCGGTAGGCGCCGTCCTGGACGAGGATCGACGGGCCGGAGCCCTTGGTCAGCTCGTTGACCCACGGCAGCGTGACGATCTGGACGCTCATCGGCGCGACGTCGACGGTCGTGACCGTGTTGGCGCCGCGGGTGATCGTCACCTTCGCCATCTGGTCGGAGGTGTTGGCGACCGCGACCGCGTAGTCGTCCTTCGGCGAGGTGTTGTAGCCGTCGTGCTGCTGCAGGACCGTCGGGTAGTAGTCGCAGCCGATGTAAGAGAGGCCGAGGCCGGCGCAGGCGCCGGCGCAGGCGCCCTGGTTGGCGTCGCAGGCGAGGCCCTGGAGGCCGTCGCAGGTGGCGACGACGTCCCAGCCGCTACCCATCGCGTTGCACTGCTGGACCTGGTCGCCGTTGCACTGGAAGCTGTTGGGCACGCACTCGGCGCAGCCGACGTCGGGCAGACAGACCTTCGGACACATCTCGGTGTTCTTGAAGCCGCCCATGCCGTCGCAGACCTGCTTGGTGTTGCCGTCGCAGAGCACGGTGTCGGCGGGACACGGCGGCGGGCCGGTGCTGCCGCCGTCGCTCGAGCTGCCGGTCGACGCGGTGTCGCCGGTCGTCGAGGTCGACGAGGCGGTGACCTGGCCCGTGGTGCCCTGCTCGGTGGTGCCGGCGGTCGTCGTCGTGTCGACGGTCGTCGCGGTCCCGTTCGACGTCGAGCCGGTGGCCGAGGCGCCGGAGTCGGAGGTCGGCTGCTCGGTGGTGGCCGCGGTCGAGCTGGTCGTCGGGCCAGGTCCGGTCGAGCCGCTGACGCCGGTCGTGGTGCCGGCGTCGGTGGCCCCGGTGCTGGTGGTGTTGTCGTCGCCGCAGGCGACGGCGAGGGGCAGAATAAGGAGAGCGAGGCGACGTGCGTCGAGCATCCCGACTGAATATCACGGCGGCCGCGCGCGTGGTCTAGCGGCCGCCGGGCCGCGTGCGCCGGCGCGCTACTGCGGGATGACGTCGAGGTCGAGGCCGCCCGGGTACCAGTAACTCCCCGCGTTCTGCACGCCGCTGACGGCGACGCTGACGCCCTGGTCGCCGGTGATCCGGTGGTTGCCGTCGCCCGCGTTGCTGAGCTTCACGTGCGCGACCGAGTAGCCGGTGTTGCCGATCGGTTGCCAATTGCCGACGGCGACCATGTCGACCTGGACGGCGGTGCCCGTCTTGGCGATCAGGTCGACGTAATTGGCGACCCAGTTGGTCGGCGCGTGCACCAGGTAGTCCTTGCGCCACTGCTGCGGGTTGACGGCGAGCAGCATCGACGGGTCGCTGGTGCCGTAGCCGCCCGACTGGCCGACCATGTACTGGGCGACGAGGATCTTCTTGTCGGCGGTGACGACGAACTTGGCGGTCGTGGTGGCGATCTCGAGCCAGTCGCCGGCCTTGGCGAGGTTCTTGGCGACCGGCTGGTCGGGGTTGAAGGTCAGCGTGGTGTTGTCCTCGCTGGCGATGATGCGGACCATCTGCGCCTTGTCGAGCTGGTCGTTGGGGACCTGCACCGGCGGGACGACCACGTACTCCTTGGCGAGGGTCTCGATCGGGAACATCGACTCCTCGAGGTGGTCGCAGGCGGACACGTTGGCCGGCACGTTGGTGCACTTGTGGCCGCCGATCACCTGCACGGGCTTGTCGGCGCTGATGATCGTGCCCGAGACGTCGCTGTTGCCGGCGACGACCTGGAGGACGTCGCTCTCGTTCAGCACGACGACGCCGGTGCCGTCGGCCGCGACGCCGCCGCCGGCCTTGATCACCTTGCCGGTCGCCGAGGGCTTGAGGGTGACGCTGGTGTTGTCCTGGCGGGCGGTGACGGCGTAGAAGCCGGGGATGCCGCTCCACTCGGTGCGCGCGGCGACCATGTAGTTGCCGGTCCAGGTGTTGACCGGGAGCAGCAGCGAGGCGTCGTTGGTGGTGGTCGCCTTGAGCGGGTTGTACTGGTAGACGGTGACCGGGCCGGAGGCGCGCAGGCGGTAGGCGCCGTCGACCGTGACCGCGCTCGGGCCGTTGTTCTTGGTCAGCGCGTCGACCCACGGGAGCTCGATGATCTTGACCGCGCCGGCGGTGACGGTCGTCTGCGTGACCATGTTGGCGCCGCGGGTGATCGTGATCGTCGCCGTCTGCATCGAGGTGTTGGCGACCGCGACCGCGAAGACGTCCTTCGGCGAGGTGTTGTAGAGGTCGTACTGGAGGGTGACCGTCGGGTAGTAGTCGCAGCCGATGTAGGAGAGGCCGAGGTTGGCGCAGGCGCCGGCGCAGGCGCCCTGGTTGGCGTCGCAGGCGAGGCCCTGCAGGCCGTCGCAGGTGTCGATCACGTCCCAGCCGGAGCCCATCGCGTTGCACTGCTGGACCTGGTCGCCCATGCACTGGAAGCTGTTGGGCACGCACTCGACGCAGCCGACGTCGGGTAGGCAGACCTTCGGGCACATCTCGGTGGTCTTGAAGCCGCCCATGCCGTCGCAGACC
>CAZUYW010000324.1:0-3632 GCA_964624775.1 uncultured Iamiaceae bacterium | reverse complement strand
CGCCGGCGAGCGCCCTGCCACCGGCACCGAGCAACATCGTCATCGAGCTCGACGGCTCGGCGGCCACCAAGACCATGGCCCTCACCTGGGCCACCACGAGCTACACGCCCTTCAACAGCTACGAGATCTTCTCGGGCGTGGGCGCCGGCACCATCGACTGGTACGACTACCTGCCGAACCAGGCGGCCTCGAGCTACTCGCTGCCCGGCGCGGGCGTGAAGACCTCGCCAACGCCGTTCGCCCTCGGCTCCACCTACTCGGTGGGCATGGACATCGCCGAGGGTCCCGGTGTGGCGGGCCCCAAGGCCCTCGCCGACGTGAAGATGGTCGTGACCCCCACGGTCACGGTCACCAGCACCACCGCGTCGTCGCTCACGATCTCGTGGACGGCCGCGGCGGCCAGCGACCCGTTCGTGTCCTATGACATCTTCGTCGCGCCCAGCAGCTACGGCGGCTCGCTCGCCAGCTGCTGGAGCACCTGGGAGAGCGTGCGCACCACCACCACCAAGACGCTGACCACCGTGCCCGCCGCGTGCGGCGGCGGATCGATCACCAAGAACACCACCTACAAGGTCGGCGTGCGGACGGTGCAGCGCACCGGCAACCCGTCGGTGTGGACCAAGATCGGCGAGACCACCGCCAAGGCGCTCGTGCCCCAGTGCAACAGCACCAACGAGACCTTCTGCAGCGACTTCCCGAACGCCTTCGTGAAGACGCGCCAGTGGCCCATCGCCGAGCAGGGCGCGCCCTTCACCCTCAACGGGGTCAACTCCAAGTACGGCCCGCAGTACTCGGGCGACCAGCCGGGGTCCGGCACGTGGAACACCACGTTGGTGCAGTCGGTCATCACCCAGATGAAGGGCGCGGGCGGGCCGACCCAGCTCAACACCGTGCGGGTCAACCTCGACTGGGGCATGTTCCAGTACAAGACGACCGGTGGATCCATCGCCATCGACACGGCCGCGCTCACCGAGCTCGATGCCGTGATCGACACGGCCCGCGCCAACGGCGTGTACGTGATCCTGGTGCCGATCCACCTGCGCCAGCCGGGGAGCGCCTGCCTCGCCGGCGGCAAGCCGCGGCTGTTGAACGCCACCTTCAACGTGCCCGCGTGGGCCTGGGCGAAGCTGTCCCCGCCCATGACGCCGGGGTCGGACTGCGCCAACAGCTACCCCGCCGCGTTCAACGACAAGGTCGACGACGTGGTGGCGATCACCGAGGCCCGCACCTACCTGCGCACCCTCGCCGCCCGGTACTCGGACTTCTCGACCACGGCCGCGGCCAACCGGTCCAAGACGGTCGTGGCCATCGACCTGGTGAACGAGATGCCCGCCGACGGGGCCAACGTGACGGCGCGCACCACCAAGGTGCTCAACGTCTACAAGGCCATGGTCGACGACCTGCGCACCCAGACGACCGCAACCTCGAAGATCTTCGTGGTCGGTCCGTCCCACGGGGACACCTCGCTCGCCCTGAGCGACGCCGACCTCGACGCCATGAGCGCGGGCCGCACCAACATCGTGCTGTCGCTCCACGACTACTTCGGTGGTCGGCCCGGCGGCGGCACGCCGCTGCAGGGCGACGCCACCTACGGCAAGGGCTACGGGTCCGGGGGCTGGAAGTCGACGACCTACCAGCAGTTCAACGACACGACGGCCAGCACCTACACGACGCCGTATGCCACCGAGGCCGCCCAGCACCGCGAGTACCTCCAGCAGTACGTGAACTGGGCGGCGGGCGGGTCGCTGCCGGTCTTCGTCGGCGAGTACGGGGTGTGGAACCCGTGTGCGGGCAACAGCGCGGCCGACGCCAACCAGTACGCCACGGACACGAAGGCGCTCTACAACTCGGTGACCATCACCGGGGTGCCGGGCACCGTCGCGCTGTCACGGACCTGGTTCGCCCACGGCTTCACCGGCGCCGACGCGGCCATGGACCTGCGCCGGATGAGCGGCGGGTGCGCCAGCCAGGCGGCCGGCACCTACTACGCCCACGCCGCCAACCTGTGAGGCCGGCGCGGCTCAGTTGATGCCGTAGATCACGAGCGGGGTGCCGCCGGCCGGAAGCGTGACGTTCCGGCTGGTGACACTCCCGTTCATGGTCCACAGCGGGCTCGACCCGCCGGTCAGCGACACCCAGAGGATCGACTCCACGTAGGTCCCGGTGTTGGAGAAGCGACCGACGACGGGGGTGTAGGTGCCGTTGACCGAGCGCGTCGTGGTGTTCACGAACGTGGATCCGTTCCAGTCCCACTGCGGGTCCGGGGCCGAGCCCGGCGCGTACCAGAGGATGCTCTTGCCGAGCCCGAAGCCGAAGTAGGCGACGACGGGCGTGTAGGTGCCGTTGATCGTGTACGTCTTGAAGTTCGACGTCATGAGATCGATCAGCTGGTCGGTGCCCGTGCCCGGTCGGTAGAGGAACAGGCGGTCCTGGGTGTCGCCGGTGTTGACCACCAGCGGTGTGGCTGGCGCGCCGAAGCCCCAGACGGTCTTGGAGATGGTGCCGTCGCGGTTGAAGTCCCACAGCGAGGAGGAGCCGCCGGTGGTGCTCAGCCACAAGATGTCGTCGGAGAAGTCGGCGTTCGGGCCCTCCTTGGCGCGGAACCGGCCGACGACGGGCTTGTAGGAGGTGCCGTTGATCCAGGTGCCGGAGGTCTTGGTGATGGAGCCGTCGTTCTCGAAGTCCCACAGGGCGTCGGCACCGGTGCCCGGGTTGTACCAGAAGATGTCGTCCGTGTAGTCGGCCGACGCGTCCTCGGTCTCGCTGAAGTTGCCGGCGACCGGGGTGTAGTTCCCGCCCACCGACATGGTGTGGGTGGTGTGGGTCCCGTCGGCGTTCATCTCCCAGAGCGAGTCGGGGAGCGAGCCCTTGCCGTACCAGAAGACGTCGTCGGTGTAGCTGCCGATGAAGTTGCCGACGATCGGCGTGTAGGTGCCGCCGATGGCGAGCGGGATCGACCCGTGGAGGTCGCT
Source organism: uncultured Iamiaceae bacterium (assembly GCA_964624775.1). Taxonomy (GTDB): domain Bacteria; phylum Actinomycetota; class Acidimicrobiia; order Acidimicrobiales; family Iamiaceae; genus Aquihabitans. The sequence goes on along the minus strand of CAZUYW010000324.1, from coordinate 660 downwards.
CCAGAACCCGTCGGGCGCCGAGCCCGCGGTGTAGAGCAGCACGCCGTCGTCGGCGGCGATGGCCTGCGCCGGCTGACTGCCGACCAGCGTCGTGGCGATGAGTCCCGCGGTCGCGAGCAGCGGGACGATCAGGCGGCGGAGGGACATCGGGGGCTCCTGTCGATGGCGTCGTTCGCTCGCGACGCTACGCCGTGCTCCGGGGCCGCGGTCGGAACGGGCGGTCAGGCGCCGTCGTGGACGGTGAGGACGCCGCGGGTGCCGTCGACCGTCACGAGCGCACCGTCGCGCAGCCGACGGGTGGCGTCGCCGGTGCCGACCACTGCGGGGATGCCGTACTCGCGGGCGATCAGCGACGCATGGGCCGCGGCCGAGCCGCCGTCGGTGACGACAGCGGCGATGCGGCCGAACAGCGGGGTCCAGGCCGGCGCGGTCACGGGCGCCACGAGCACGTCGCCGTCGCGCACGCGGTCGAAGTCACCGGGTCCCTGCACGATGCGGGCCGGACCGGTCGCGACCCCCGCGCTGGCGGGGGTGCCGACCACGTCGGCGTCGGGGGGGGGGGGGGGGGGCCGGGGGGGGGGGGCCCCCCCCGCCCCCCCGGGGGGGGGGGGGGGGGGGGGGGCCCCCCCGGGGGGGGGGGCGGGGCCGGGCCGCCCGGGC
>CAZUYW010000323.1:0-3646 GCA_964624775.1 uncultured Iamiaceae bacterium | reverse complement strand
CCTGCCCGCCCGGGATGCGGCGGGCGCCCGGGCCGCGGTGCTGCGGGACGCCGATCTCGTGGGCCTCTGGGTGGCCGGCGAGGCGGTCTTCGGCGCTGCCGTCGACGTGTGTGCGCCGGTGCTGGCCCGCCGTCGGGACCCGGCTGGCGAGGGCGTGGTCGCCCGCTGGCGGGGGAGGGCGTTCGAGCCGGTGGCGGACGGGGCGGTGCCGGCGGTCCCCGACGGCGACGGTGGTGCGGGGTGGGCCCACCTCGCCCTCGCCGCGCTCGGCGTGCCCGAGGTGGGGTACCGGTCGGCGGGGCGCCTCGGCGACGTCGCCGTCGCCGCCGCCGGCTTCCGCGACGAGTACTACGGCCTCGACGGCCTGGTGGCGGAGGCGGCCGATGCGCTCGTCGGGCTCGCGGACCTGCCCGACGGGCTGGCCCCGCTCGTGACCACCGGCGTCGTCGATCCGGGACGCTGCCGGTGGGGCGAGGTGGACGTGCGGTTCGCCAAGCGCCGCTTCCGTCGACCGGTCGTGGACCGCGCCGCGCTGGCGGCGACGGGCACCCGGGCGGCCACGTGGGCGGCGTCGACGGCGCGGCCCAAGGTGGTGGTGGCGACCCAGACGCGGGTGGGGGAGGCGGCCGTCGACGAACGCGGCACCTGGCTGCCCGGGACCCCGGCGATCGCCGTGTGGCCAGACGGTGACGACGTGGACCTGTGGGAGATCGCCGCCGTGGTGTGCTCGCCGGTCGGCACGCTCGCCGCGCTGACGCAGGCCGCCGGCACCGGCCGCAACCCCGATGCGGTGCGCCACCGGGCGGCAACCGTCCTCGACCTGCCGCTCCCGGTCGACCGCGAGGCCTGGCGGGCCGGAGCGTCCGCGCTCGCGGCGGGCGACCTGGACGCCTTCGCCGCCCACATGGCCGTCGCCCACGCCGTCGCCCGCCCCGAGGTGCTCACCGCCTGGTGGCGCGCCCGCCTCCCCCGATCCCTCCCACCCCACCCCTGATCCGTTCTTCGCCGCGAACTGGCGCGCTGTCGACCCCTTCGCGGCGAAGAACCGACCCCGGTCTGTCCGACTTTCGTTCTTCGCCGCGAACTGGCGTCGGGCCGACCGCTTCGCGGCGAAGAACAGACGCGGCCCCGGAAGGTGGTTGGGGCGGGAGGCGTGGGTGGCGTACCATGCCCGGGTCATCATGAGTGGCCCGGTCCGCCGGGTCCGGCAACCTGGGACGGACACCCAAGGTGCCCTCCCACCTCCGGGTGGGGATGTGGCCGGCAGCGCCGGCAACGAAGTGTCCGGGCCTCGGCCCGACGCAGGGGACCCGGTGTCTGAACCTCACGAGCGAGCGAGGAGGCAGACATGGACCCGTCCGACGACCACTGGGCCGACGCGCGCTCGATCCTCGCGCCGCCGCCGTGGATCCAGCCCCACGCGTCAGCCCTGCCGGCGAGCGGCGCGTGGCGTCCCGGCGATCCGCTCGGCCAGCGCCAGTTCATGCGGATGGCGGTCGACCGTGCCTTCGTGCTGGAGGGCGGTGGCCAGCTCCACGACATCACCATCGCCTTCGAGACGTGGGGGACGCTGAACGAGGCGGCCGACAACGCCGTGCTCGTGTGCCACGCCCTCACCGGCGACGCCCACGCGGCCGGACCGGCGGGCGACGGCCACCCGGCCCCGGGCTGGTGGGACGACCTGATCGGCCCGGGCCGCCCGCTCGACACCGAGCGGTACTTCGTGGTGTGCGCCAACGTGCTCGGCGGCTGCCAGGGGTCGACGGGTCCCGCCTCGCCGCTGCCGGACCGCCTCGGGCACTACGGCCCGGCGTTCCCCGTCGTGTCGATCCGCGACATCGTCCGCACCCAGGCCCGCCTGGCCGACGCCCTCGGGGTGCACCGCTGGCGGGCCGTGATCGGCGGGTCGATGGGCGGGATGCAGGCGCTCGAGTGGTCGGTCATGTTCCCCGAGCGGGTCGGCGCCCTGGTGGCCATCGCCACCTGCGCAGCGGCCACCGCCCAGCAGATCGCCTGGTGGAGCACCGGGCGCCGGGCGATCGCCCTCGATCCCAAGTGGCGCGACGGCCACTACTACGACGCCGCCCCCGGTGAGGGCCCGCACGCGGGCCTGGCCCTGGCCCGGATGATCTCCCAGGTCACGTTCCGCAGCGACGACGTGTTCACCGACCGGTTCGGGCGCGAGCCCGTCGAGCCGCTCGCGGGCCGCTTCGAGATGTGGCAGCGGTTCCAGGTGGAGCGCTACCTCGAGTACCACGGGTCCAAGCTCGTGCGCCGCTTCGACGCCAACTCGTACCTGCTGCTCACCAAGGCCATGGACCTCCATGACATCGCCCGCGGTCGTGGCAGCCTGCAGGCCGCGCTCGGCCGGATCAGCGCGCCCGTCCTGGCCATGGGCATCACCTCGGACATCCTCTACCCCGAGTACCAGCAGCGCGAGCTGGTGGCCGACCTCGGGGTGGTCGGCGGCACCGCCGCCTACGCCGAGATCGACAGCCCCCACGGCCACGACGCCTTCCTCATCGACATCGACCAGGTGGCCGCTCACCTGGTCCCGTTCCTGGAGCGCACCGCACCATGACCACCGATCCCACCGCGGAGCCCGGCGCCGAGCCCGGCACGCCCTGGCACGTCGAGACGCGGGCCATCCGGGCCGGCCGCCGGGGTGACGGCACCTCGTTGGCGCCGGTCCTGTGGCCGACCTCCACGTTCGTGACCCCGACGGTCGACGAGGCCCGCGCCATGGCCACGTCGGTGGGCGCCGATCGGTTCTACTCCCGGTACGGGAACCCGACGGTCGCGGGCTTCGAGGACCTGATCGCCGAGCTCGAGGGGGCCGAGGCCGCCCGGGCGTTCGGGTCGGGCATGGGCGCGGTCACCGGCGTGGTCCTGGGCCTGTGCTCGACGGGCGACCACATCGTCGCCCAGCGCCAGCTCTACGCGGCCACCCAGCTGCTGTTCCAGGCGGTGTGCCCGCGCTTCGGGATCAACGTCACGTTCGTCGACGGCACCGAGCCTGGTGCGTTCGCCGCCGCGGTGCGGCCCGGCAAGACCACGCTCGTCTTCGCGGAGACCCCGGCCAACCCCAAGCTCGACGTCATCGACCTCGACGAGGTCGGCGCCATCAAGGGACCGATCACCGTGGTCGACGCCACCTTCGCCACGCCGGTGCTGCAGCAGCCGCTGCGCCACGGCGTCGACCTGGTGGTGCACTCCGCCACCAAGGGGATCGCCGGGCACAATGACGCCACGCTCGGCGTGGTGGCCGGCTCCCGGGAGCTGATCGACTGGCTGTGGGGCTTCGCGGTGCTGCAGGGCGCGGCGGCGTCGCCGTTCGACGCCCTGAACGCCACCCGCGGCATCCGCACGCTGCCGCTGCGCATCCGCCAGCAGTCGGCCAGCGCCCTCGCGCTGGCGACCGCGCTCGAGGGGCGCGGCGACGTGGCCGACGTCCGCTACCCGGGCCTGCCCTCGCACCCGCAGCACGAGCTGGCGATGCGCCAGATGGCGGCCGGCGGCGGCCTGATCGCGTTCGACGTGGCGGGCGGGCTCGAGGGCGGCCGGCGGTTCGTGGAGGCGGTGCGCGTGGCCCAGCTCGCGACGTCGCTCGGCGGGCCCGAGACGCTCGTGACCCACCCGGCGTCGA
>CAZUYW010000322.1:2118-3649 GCA_964624775.1 uncultured Iamiaceae bacterium | reverse complement strand
CCGTCAGGCCGACGGCCGCCGGTGCCGGTCCCACCCGACCCGGAACCGCCCGGCGGCACCGGAGGGAGTGAGGGAGGGACGGTGCCGCCGGGCGGGAGGATGGGGTTCGGGACGGTGGGCGGTGCGGTGGGCCAGGGGCTCGACGCCGGTGCGAGCGGGGGCGACGTCGGCATGGCCGAGCTCGCGGCGGGCCGGGGCGTGGGCGCCGGGCCGGCGAGGGTCGGAGGGCCGGTCGGAGCAGGGCTCCACCGGGGGCTCCAGGGGCGGTCGGGACGGGTGTCGGTCATCGCATCTCCTTCGCCGAGGACCGTACGGAGGAGGCGCGAAAGTGGCGCTAAGGACGGGCTGGGGGTTTCCTCAGGATCCTCTCGGGAACCACAACGTGAAGGCGGACCCGCCCTCGGCGGTGGGTGCCAGGGTCACCGCACCGTGGTGCTCGTCGACGATCTGGCGCACGATCGCCAGCCCGAGGCCGGACCGGCCCGCACCGCGCGCCTCGGCCTTGTCGGCCCGCCAGAACCGCTCGAAGACGCGCTCGCGATCCTCGGGGGCGATGCCCGGGCCCTGGTCGGCGACGGTGATCCCCGCCGACGTCGGGTCACCGTGCACGTGCACGGTGATCGTGCTGCCCTCGGGCGCGAGGCGCACCGCGTTGGTGAGCAGGTTCGCCACCGCCTGGCGCAGCGCGACGCGATCCCCCACGACCGGCGCGCCGGCGGCGCTGCCGTCGTCGGCCACGTCGACCGTGATCGACCGAACGTGGGCCGGCGCCCGGAACTCCTCGGCGACCTCGCCGGCGAGGCGGGCCAGGTCGACCGGCGCCGGTTCGTGGACCGGCGCCCCGCTGCGCGCGTAGGTGAGCAGGTCGTCGACGAGGCGGGCCATGCGCTCGGCGGTGCGGTTCACCACCTCGGCCGTGCGGCGCAGTTCCTCGGGGTCCGACTCGGGGTTGGCCAGCGCGACGTCGAGGTTCGTGCGGATCACGGCCAGCGGGTTGCGCAGCTCGTGGGACGCCTCCTGGATGAACCGGCGCTGGCCGTCGAACGCGTTGTCGAGCCGTTCCAGCATCCCGTCGAAGGTGTCGGCCAGCTCCTTGAGCTCGTCGGGCGGGCCGCGCAGGTCGATCCGGCGGGACAGGTCCCCGGCCTCGATGTCGCGCGCCACCGCCGTGATCCGCCCGATCGGTGCCAGCACCCGCCCGGCCAGCAGCCAGCCGACGCCGAGGCTCGCGAAGAACAGCCCGAGCAGCGCACCGAGGGAGTACGTGCGCAGCAGGGCCAGGGCGCGCTCGTTGGCGAGCTGCTCGACCGAGCGGTACTCCGAGCGCACCTCGCGCGGGGTGAGCGTGAAGCCGCCGGGCACCTGCTGGATCTCGGTGATCTGGTAGGTCTCGTAGACCGTCTCCTCGTGCAGCCGACGGGCCAGTCCCATGTAGAGGCCGACGACCATCACCGCCGCCAGGCCGAACAGCACCAGCGAGTAGAGCGCGGCGAGGCGGAACCGGATCGACCCGACCCAGTCGGGCAGCCAC
>CAZUYW010000322.1:0-2018 GCA_964624775.1 uncultured Iamiaceae bacterium | reverse complement strand
GCCCTGCAGGAGATCTGACCGCAACCGGTAGCCCGCGCCGATGATCGTCTCGATCGGCGGCTCGGGATCGTCGTCGCGGGTGAGCTTGCGACGCAGCGTCCCGACGGTGACCCGCACGGTGTTGGTCAGCGGATCGGCGTGCTCGTCCCACACGTGCTCGAGGAGGCGTTCCTGGCTGAGCACCTCGCCGACGTGGGCCATGAAGTAGCGCAGCAGCGCGAACTCCTTGGCCGTGATGTCGAGCAGGCGCCCGCGCCGGCTCGCCTCGAAGCGGGCGGTGTCGAGCGACAGCTCCCCCACCACCAGCTGGGCACCGGAGCGGCCCGCGTCGCGACGCAGCAGGCTCCGCACGCGCGCCGACAGCTCCGTGAACGCGAACGGCTTCACCAGGTAGTCGTCGGCCCCCTCGTCGAGCCCCGCGACGCGATCGCCGACGGTGTCGCGGGCCGACAGGATCAGGACGCGCGGCGCCGACTCGCCGTCGCCCGGCGCCAGCGCGGGGTCGGTGCGGATCTGGCGGGCCAGGTCGAGGCCGTCGGCGTCGGGCAGGTTCAGGTCGAGCGTCACCAGGTCGTAGGCGGACACGGCGAGGCGGTCGAGCGCGCCCCGCCCGTCGGTCGCGACGTCGACCGCGTAGCCCTCGCGACGCAGGCCCGTGGCGATCGCCTCGGCCAGTTCGACCTCGTCCTCCACGACCAGGATGCGCATGGGCGAGACCGTAATCGGGGTCCCCCGAAATCCCGGCGAAACGCCCGATGCGCATCGGTCGCACCCGGGCGCGAGTGCCCACCGGGAACCCACCGGGAACCTTTACGCTGGCCTTCGCCTGTGCCTGGGACGCTCGCCGCGCACCAGCCCACCAGAAGGAGCATCCATGACCGCACCCGCGCCCGGGACGGACCCGATCGTCGCCGCCGCCGAGCAGCTCGAGCAGACCCTGTTCGAGGTCAAGAAGGTCATCGTCGGCCAGGACCGCGTGGTCGAGCGCCTCCTCATCTGCCTCCTCGCCAAGGGCCACGCCCTCCTCGAGGGCGTCCCCGGCCTGGCCAAGACCCTCGCCGCCGAGACGATGGCGCGCGTCGTGGGCGGCTCGTTCACCCGCATCCAGTTCACGCCCGACCTCCTCCCCGCCGACGTCATGGGCACGCGCATCTACCGGGCCGCCACCGAGTCGTTCGACGTCGAGCTCGGCCCGGTCTTCGCCAACTTCGTGCTCGCCGACGAGATCAACCGCGCCCCCGCCAAGGTGCAGTCCGCGCTCCTCGAGGTCATGGCCGAGCACCAGGTGTCGATCGGCGGCACCACCTTCCCGGTGCCCGAGCCGTTCCTCGTGCTCGCCACCCAGAACCCGATCGAGCAGGAGGGCGTCTACCCGCTGCCCGAGGCCCAGCGCGACCGCTTCCTCATGAAGATCGTCGTCGACTACCCGACCCCCGCCGAGGAGGTCGAGATCGTCCAGCGCATGGGCGTCCGCCCGCCCCAGCCGCGCGAGTCGCTGAGCATCGCCGCCCTCGCCCAGCTGCAGGAGGCCGTCGACGACATCTTCGTGGCCCGCGAGGTCATCGACTACGCGGTGAGCCTCGTGCTCGCCACCCGCGAGCCCGACCGCTTCGGCCTCGCCGACCTGCGCGAGCTCGTGTCGTACGGCGCCAGCCCCCGCGCCACGCTCGGCCTCATCGCCGCCGGCCGCGCCCTCGCCCTCATGCGGGGCCGGTCCTACGTCCTCCCCCAGGACGTGTTCGACGTGGCGCCCGACATCTTGCGCCACCGCCTGGTCCTCTCCTACGAGGCCCTCGCCCGCGACCTGTCGGTCGACGACGTGCTCGGCCGGTTCCTGTCGACCGTGCCCGCCCCTCGCGTCGCCCCGTCGCAGCACCAGTCCGCGGTGCACGCCGCGGTCAACGCGCCCACCGCACCCCAGCCCACCCCGCCCGGCTACGGCGGCACCCAGCCAGCGCCCGCCCCCTGCCAGGGCTGGGCCCCGCCGCCCGCACCGCCCGCACCGCCCGCCCCGGCAC
>CAZUYW010000321.1:0-3682 GCA_964624775.1 uncultured Iamiaceae bacterium | reverse complement strand
CACGTGTTCCGCACCGACCGCAGCGTCGAGGACGAGCGCCTCTGGCGCAAGCAGCGGCTGGCCCTGGCCTTCCGCATCTTCGGGCGCCTCGGCTTCGACGAGGGCGTCGCCGGGCACATCACCGCTCGCGACCCCGAGCACGCCGACCGGTTCTGGGTGAACCCGTTCGGGCTCAGCTTCAAGCTGATCACCGCCGACGACCTGCTCCTCGTCGATCACACGGGCACGGTCCTCGAGGGCTCATGGCCGGTCAACCAGGCCGCGTTCGCCATCCACTCGGGCATCCACGCGGCCCGGCCCGACGTGATCGCCGCCGCCCACTCCCATTCCCGGTTCGGTCGGGCCTACGCCGCGCTGGCCCGGACCCTCGAGCCCCTCACCCAGGACAGCTGCATCTTCTTCGAGGACCACGTCCTCTTCGACGACTACACCGGCGTGGTCAACGACCCCGAGGAGGGCAAGCGCATCGCCCACGCGCTCGGCGGCCACAAGGCGGCGATCCTGCGCAACCACGGGCTGCTCACCGTCGGCCAGTCGATCGAGGAGGCGATCTTCTGGTACGTCACGATGGAGCGCACCTGTGAGGTGGAGCTGCTGGCTCGGGCCGCCGGCGAGGTGCGGGCGATGGATCCCGACGTCGCCCGCGACACGGCCCGCCTCGTGGGCGGTCACCAGGCCGGATGGTTCTGCGGTCAGCCGTTGTTCGACTGGATCGCCCAGGTCGAGCCCGACGCCTACGGCTCGACCACGCCGATCACCTGAGGCCCCCGCCGTCGGGCCCCAGGTGCCGGCGGTATGTGCGGTCGGTCAGCCGACCGGCGTGAGGCTCATCGAGACGGTGGTCTTGCCGTCCGAGCCGCTCGAGGTGATGGAGGCGTTGACCTCCCACTGGTCCGACTTGCCGGCCAGTGCGCCATAGGAGCCACCGCCGGCCGTGCCGAAGCTGTCGGCGCTGAACTCGAACCCGGCGCCCTCGAGCTGGTCCTTGAGGCCGTCGTACACGTCCTTCACGGGGGCGTCGATCTCCCCCATCACGGTCATGACCTGCTTGCCGCCCGATTCGCTGGTGGACGCCGAGATCAGCTTGGTGCCGTCCGGCGGGGCGAGCTCGTCGGGCCAGTCCTCGGGGAGCTTGGTGCCGTCGCCGGCGGTGAAGTTCGTGTTGCCGTCCTCACCGGAGATCTTGACGTTGCCGTTGCCGTCGCTCTCGTAGGTGCCCTTGTCGGTCTTGACCTTCACCTTGCCGCTGTCGGTGTCGATGTCGACCTTGCCGCCGCTCTCGTTCTCGATGGCCTTCTCGGTGGCCTTCTCGGCCACCTTGTCCGCCGCCGCGCCGCAGCCGGCGACGAGGAACAGGGACGCAGCCAGGCCGACGCCCGCAGCAATCGTTCGTGGTGTCATGGGGTGGATCACTTCCGTGAGGGCGACTGCCCGTCGCGTGGGGTCCGACACCCGCAGTCGGACACCGCGAGCGTAGTGCTGGTAGCGTCTCGGGCGCCGCACACACCGGTCGGGAGAGTGCCCTGCGGGGCACGCCGAAGGAGCAATCCCTCCCCGGAATCTCTCAGGCCCCAGGACCGACCGGTTCAGGCAACGCTGGAAAGCAGGCGCGTGGCGCCTCACCGAAGGAGAAAGCCCCCCGGGGTGAAGCTCTCAGGTCCACCGACAGCGGGGGAGGTCATCCAAGCCTGCTGCCGGGAGTAGCCATGACCACCGACCCGACCCTCCGTGCGCTCGAGCACGCCGCGCCGTTCGACGCGCGCCACATCGGGCCTGCGCCCGCCGAGCAGGACGCCATGCTGGCGCTGCTCGGCTACGGCAGCCTCGACGAGCTGACCGACGCCGCGGTGCCCGCGGGGATCCGCTCGACCGAGGGGCTCGCCCTGCCCGAGCCCCGCTCCGAGCAGGAGGCCCTGGCCGACCTGCGGGCCCTGGCCGCCCAGAACCAGGTCGTCACGTCGATGATCGGACTCGGCTACCACGGCACCATCACCCCCGGCGTGATCCTGCGCAACGTGGTCGAGAACCCCGCCTGGTACACCGCCTACACGCCGTACCAGCCCGAGATCTCCCAGGGCCGCCTCGAGGCCCTGCTCAACTACCAGACGCTGATCGCGGACCTCACCGGCATGGCGCTCGCCAACGCCTCGCTGCTCGACGAGGGCACCGCCGCCGCCGAGGCCATGACGCTCGCCCGCCGGGCGGCCAAGGGCGTGGCCGACGACGCGGTGTTCCTGGTCGATGCCGACTGCCACCCCCAGACCATCGAGGTCGTGCGCACCCGTGCCGAGCCGATCGGGATCGAGGTCGTGGTCGCCGACCTGAGCACGGGCCTGCCCGCCGATCAGGTCGCGTTCGGGGTGCTGCTGCCCTACCCGGGCTCGTCGGGCCGCGTGGTCGACTGGACCGCCGTGATCGACGCCGCCCACGAGGCCGGTGCGATCGTGGCGGTCGACGCCGACATCCTGGCGCTCTGCCTGCTCCGCTCCCCCGGTGCCATGGGCGCCGACGTGGTCGTGGGCGTCACCCAGCGCTTCGGCGTGCCGCTCGGCTTCGGCGGGCCCCACGCCGGCTACATGGCCGTGCGCGACGGGCTCCAGCGCTCGATGCCGGGCCGCCTCGTGGGCGTGTCGGTCGACGCCGACGGGAACCGGGCCTACCGGCTCGCCCTGCAGACCCGCGAGCAGCACATCCGTCGCGAGAAGGCCACCTCGAACATCTGCACCGCCCAGGTGCTCCTCGCCGTCGTGGCCTCCATGTACGCCGTGTACCACGGCCCCGAGGGCCTGACCGCGATCGCTCGCCGCACCCACCGCTGGGCCGTGCTCCTCGGTGCCGCCCTGGGCGCCGGTGGCATCGCCACCCGCCACGACGACGTCTTCGACACCGTGCAGGCCGTCGTGCCCGGCCGGGCCGCCGCCGTGGTGGCCGCCGCGCTCGAGGCGGGGATCAACCTGCGCCTGGTCGACGGGGACACCGTCGGCATCGCCTGCGACGAGACCACCGGCCGGGCCGAGGCCGACGCGGTCGTCGCCGCGTTCGGCGCCCCCGTCGCCGACTGGGACGCCCTCGATGCGGCCACGCCCGACGCCATCCCCGCGGCGCTCGTGCGCGACGAGCCCTTCTGCACCCACCCGGTGTTCCACCAGCACCGTTCCGAGACGGCGATGCTGCGGTACCTCCGCAAGCTCGCCGACCGTGACCTCGCTCTCGACCGCTCGATGATCCCGCTGGGCTCGTGCACCATGAAGCTCAACGCCACCGCCGAGATGGAGGCGATCACCTGGCCCGAGTTCGGTGCGATCCACCCCTTCGCCCCGATCGACCAGGCGGCCGGCTACCTCCAGCTCATCCGGGAGCTCGAGGCCTGGCTCGTCGAGGTCACCGGCTACGCCGCCGTCAGCCTCCAGCCCAACGCCGGCTCCCAGGGCGAGCTCGCCGGCCTGCTGGCGATCCGCGGCTGGCACCGGTCCAACGGCGACCTCGCCCGCGACGTGTGCCTCATCCCCTCCTCGGCTCACGGCACCAACGCCGCGTCTGCGGTCATGGCGGGCATGCGGGTCGTCGTCGTGGCCTGCGACGACCAGGGCAACGTCGACCTCGACGACCTGCGGGCCAAGATCGCCGACCACGGCGACCGCCTCGCCGCCCTGATGATCACCTACCCCTCGACGCACGGCGT
>CAZUYW010000320.1:0-3688 GCA_964624775.1 uncultured Iamiaceae bacterium | reverse complement strand
TGATCCTGCGCGAGCGGGACATCCACGCGGTGGCGGCCAAGCGCCTCGAAGAGGGATCGACCGGCCTGTACCTCTGAATCCGGCGCCGCTCAGGATTCATTTTCGGTCATATGGGTCGAAAAGGGCCATCGAACACCTTCGTTGTCAGTGGGGGTGGGGATGATGGTGGGCATGGAAGCGAAGGCCCCTCCCGAGCGCGAGGCGCTGGTCGCGGCGGTGCACGCTGCGCTGGGCGACCTGCGCGCCACTGGGCTGGTGCCGTCGGATCCACGAGATGCGACGCAGGCGGTGCGGGATCTTGAGGGGATCGGGCGGGTCGTCTATGGCTTGCAGGCCAGGCTGGTGGGTGAGATCGATCGGCGGGGGTTGCATCGGGCGGATGGGCACAAGTCGGTGCGGGCGTTCGTGGGTTGGGCGGCGGATCTGTCGAGCGGGGATGCGACGAAGCGGGCGCGGGCGGCGCGGGTGTTGCGGGACATGCCGCACGTTGCGGCGGCGGTTGCGGCGGGTTCGATCAGCGTGTCGACCCTGGATCGGATCGGGGTGACCCATGCGAACACGCGGGTCCGTGATCAGCTCGTGGCGAGCGAGGACCACCTGGCGGTGGTGGCCGCGGCGATCTCCTACGGGAACTTCCACCAGTACCTGAGGCACTGGGAGGCCATGGCCGACGCGGACGGCCTGCGGGACAAGGCCGAGCGCGATCACGAGCGCCGGGACTTCGCGATCCGTCAGAACCTGGACGGGTCGTTCCGGTTCGAAGGGGGCTGCGGGTCCATCCAGGGCACCATCACCTTGGCGATCTTCCAGGCCTATGTGACCGCCGAGTTCGAAGCCGACCTCGCCGAAGCCCGCGCCCGACTCGGGGACGGGGCATCGCTCGATGACCTGTGCCGCACCGATCAGCAGCGCCGCATGGACGCCCTCGCCGCGATCTTCGACGACGCCGTGTCGGCGCGCGGGGAGCGGACCGGGCAGCAGATCATCACGAACCTGGTCATCGATCACGAGACCCTGGACCGCTACGCGAAGACGTTCACCGGTGAGCCCCTGGACCCCGATCCGAGGCTGGAGTCCTGGTGGCAGGACCTCGCCGCCAAGCACGGCACCCACGCCACCGAAGACCCCGAGCCCGAGGTCGACGTTGACGTCGAGGCCTGGGCCGAACCCGACCCCGAGGCCGAGGATGCGGCAGCCACCGGCGCCCACTCGGCCCCCGACCCCGACTCCGAAGATGACGCACGAGTGCCGATGACCGGGTTCCGGTGCTCCGATCTGGACGGGCGCCCGATCGACCCGACCGAGGCCGCCGGCTACGCGCTGTTGCACAACCACATCCGACGGGTGGTGCTCGGCAAGGACGGCGTCGTGTTGGACATGGGCCGCAAGCGCCGGGTCTTCACCGGGGCCCGCCACACGGCCGTGCTGCTCTCGAAGGACACGTGCTGTTGGCCCGGGTGCAACGCACCGGCGAGCACCTGCCAGGCCGATCACCTGTTGCCGTGGGCGCATCCGGACGAGGGGAGAACCGACCCCGGGAACGGGGCACCCACGTGCGGGAAGCACAACCGGTTCCGGAACCACGGGTTCACCGTCCACCGCGACGCTGACGGGGCCCTCCACGTCCACCGACCCGACGGCACCCGCATCGAGTGATGGTCGCGCGGGCCGGTACGGTGCACCGACCGTGCACGACGCAGACGAGCTCGCAAGGAGTCGAACATGGCCGATGCCACGCACAGAAGGGTCCTGATCACCGGGGCCGGGTCCGGGTTCGGCAAGGGGGCGGCGATCGAGCTCGCCCGCCGGGGGCATACCGTGCTCGCCACCTGCGAGACCGACGCTCAGGCCACGGCGCTCGGCGCCGACCATCCTGAGCTGACGGCCCGCAAGCTCGACGTCACCGACGCCGCCGATGTCGCGACCGCCGGCGACCTCGACGTCGACGTGCTGATCAACAACGCGGGCCTCGGGCTGGTCGGTCCCATGGCGTCGGTGCCGCTGGCCGACGTGCGCCGCAGCTTCGAGATCAACGTCTTCGGCATGGTGGCCATGTCCCAGGCCGTGATCCCTGGGATGCGCGAGCGCGGTTGGGGACGGATCATCAACGTGTCGTCCGTCGCGGGGATCCTCGCCTCGCCGCTCGGGTCGCCCTACAGCATGACCAAGCACGCGGTGGAGGCGTTCACGAAGTCGCTGCGCGCCGAGCTGGCGCCGCACGGCATCGACGTCACCAAGGTCAATCCCGGGCCGTACGACACGGGGTTCAACGACGTGATGGTGAACGGCGCCGCCGACTACATCGAGGACGGGGACGCCGCGACCACCGAGATCCACACGGTGGTGCGCCAGATCATCCTCACCGACCAGCTCGACCCCTCCGAGGTCTCGAACACCCTGGCCGACCTCGTCGAAGCGGACGAGACGCCCCTCGAGACCTACCTGCCGGAGGGCATCCGCGACATCCTCGCAGCGTTCCTCTGAGACGACGCCGCCGGCGCACCGCAACCGGCTTCGGAGGTCGTGGGGTCGACCCCTACGATGGACGGCCATGCCCGCCGTGACACCGATCGCCATCCGTGACGAGGACCTCGCCAAGGTCACCTACGACGCCAACGGCTTGGTGCCGGCGATCGTGCAGGAGGAGGGCACCGGCGACGTCTTGATGATGGCCTGGATGAACGAGACCACGCTGCGCCGCACCCTCGAGGAGGGGCGCACCGTGTTCTGGAGCCGGTCCCGCCAGGAGGAGTGGCGCAAGGGCGACACCTCCGGCGATCGCCAGTTCGTGCGCGGCGCCTACTACGACTGCGACGGCGACACGCTGCTGTTCGTCGTCGAGCAGGAGGGCAAGGGCGCCTGCCACACCGGGGAGAAGTCCTGCTTCTTCCGTGCGTTCGGTGGCTGACGCCGCGGCCGTCCGGCCGACCCGCGAGGAGTTCCGCACCCTCGCCCGCACCCACACCGTCGTGCCCGTCTGGCGCGAGCTCCTGGCCGACCTGATCACGCCAGTCGCGGCCTTCGCCCGCCTCACCCGCGACGGCGAGCCCGGGTTCCTCTTCGAGTCCGTCGAGCACGGCGAGCGGTGGAGCCGCTGGTCCTTCGTCGGCCGTCGCCCCGCCGCCACGCTGATCTCGCGGGCCGAGGGGCCGGTGGAGGTCCACGGGGGCACCGTCCCCGACGGCATTCGGCTGGACGAGGGGATCCTGGCCGCGGTCGAGGACCTGCTCGAGCAGTACCGCTCGCCCCACGACGACCGCCTGCCGCCGCTGCACGGCGGCCTCGTCGGCTACCTCGGCTACGACGTCGTGCGCGAGGTCGAGCACCTGCCGGGGGTGCCCAGAGACGACCAGGGCCTGCCCGAGGCGGTGCTGTCGATCGCCGGCGAGCTGGCGGCGTTCGACCACTTCCGCAGCCGGGTCGTGCTGATCGCCAACGCCTACGTGTTCGGCGACCACGATGACGCCTCGCTCGACCAGCTGTACGACGACGCCGTCGCCCAGCTCGAGCAGCTCGCGCTCGACGGTGCCGCACCGCTCGACGAGCCGTTCGTGGCCCCGCCGGCACCCGACGACGAGCTCCCCGAGGTCACCTCGAACATGGGCTCGGGCGCGTACGAGGCCGCGGTCACGGCGAGCAAGGAGCACATCCTCGCCGGCGACATCTTCCAGGTCGTGCTGTCCCAGCG
>CAZUYW010000319.1:0-3689 GCA_964624775.1 uncultured Iamiaceae bacterium | reverse complement strand
GGCGCCTGGCCCGGCGTGCGGAACAGGAACAGCTGGGGCGGCGCGGGCAGGCCCTTCGGCGCGTGGGACCACAGCGAGTTGCCGTCGACGTAGAGGTTGTGGGGGGCGCGGCGGCTGTGGTCGCGGTGGTAGGCGCCGGGCACCCGGTTGGCGCCGACGTCGACGATCGACGGCGACCCGGCGACCGCGGCGAGCACGCCGTTGTTCCCGCCGGAGAAGGCGAGCAGCGGACGGCCGAGCTGGGGCAGGAGGTTGACGTCGGTGGTGCGCGCCGAGCGGACCGGGCCGACCCGCTCGGGCTGCTGGGAGTGGAACACGCCGACGAGGCGGGTGATGTTGGCCTCGACGATCTCCTCGTACACGAGGTCGGCGCGGATCAGCCCGGTCTGGGGGACGGCGCTCTCACGGGCGGCATCGAGGTTGTCGATCTTCACGGCGAGCGGCGGCCGCGCCAGCAGGGCGCCGTCCTTGACCCGCAGGCCCGTGAGCGGGGCGACCGGACCCTTGTCGGGCTGGGTGGTGGTGGGCACCGCCGTGGTCGAGGTGGTCGTGGTGGTCGTGGTGGTGGTGCTCCGCGCGGTCTGCTTCACCTCGTCGGACCCACCGCCCCCGGTGATGGCCACGACGCCGACGACGAGGGCGAGGACCGACGCGATGCCGCCCCCGATCACCCCTCGCTTGCCGTTCGTGGACAGCGAAGCGAACCATGCTGCGATCCGAGCCATGGGACCTAGGGTGCCCGACTTCGGGGGCCGCGCGGTGGACCCCCCGACGTCAGAGCTCCCGCATGACCTCGATGCGCTGGGACAGGGGCGCGAACGAGTCGAAGAGCGCGTTGCGGGCGCCGAACGGGTCGGTCGTGTCGGTGGCGAGCGGCATCGCGAACCACAGGTGGGCCGAGGACCGCACCGCCGAGGCGACGACGGTGCCCCGAGCCTCGCAGGCCTCGAGCGCGGCGAGCAGGCCCGGCGGGTACCGGGTCATGCCCACGGCCACGTGGTCGACGGCGGCCTCGCGCTCCTCGCCGCTGACCGCCCGGATGAGCCGGGCCCGCAGCGGGGCGAGGGCGAGGAGCGTGGCGCCCAGGCCGCTCCCCCGCCGGATCAGGCGGTCGGCGGTGAGCACCGGACCGGCGGCGAGCGTGGCGGCGAGGGTGCCCGGGCCGACCTCGTCGGTCTTGATCCGGCACAGCTGGTGGGCGATCACCGCTTCGAGGGCCATGCGGTCGAGCGCCTCGATGAGCCCGGTGGTGACCACGATCGACGCCTCGCGGGGGCTGCGGCGGGTGGCGAGGGCGTTCACCGCGGGATCCTCGACCACGAACAGCCGCGGCTCGGGCAGGCCGTTGGCGACGCAGAGTCCGTCGACCACGTTGACGAGGCGGGCGTGGGCCTGGCGGTCCGCGGGGTGGGCGTCGATGAGGTCGAGCACGTTGGGCTCGACCTTGCGCACGTTGTAGGCCGTGATCCCGGCGGCGTCGACGATGGCCAGCAGGACCATCAGCGGGATCGGGAGTCCGAGCACGAGCCCGAGCAGGCCGACGCACACCACGAGCCCGACGACCAGCCACACGGCGGCGAACGCGGCGATGACCACCAGCGAGCGACGGTTGTTGATGGCGACCTGATCGTGCACGACGGGACCGGACTCCGGACGGGGGCCCGCCGCGGGCGCGGCTGGGCGATCGCTCACTCTAGGAGGCGCGCTCACCGCGACAGGTCACCGGCGCGGCGCCGCGGCCGGCGCCAGCCGCGGGGCTGGGGCGGCGAGGTGGTGACCTGCTGGTACAGCTCGAGGTAGCGGTCGGCGAGCGTGTCCATCGAGAAGTCGAGGACCCGGGTGTCGCCGGAGGCGACCAGCTCCTTGGCGAGGACCTGGTCGGCGAGGACCCGGTTGAGCGCCGCCGCGAGCGCGTCGACGTCGCCGGGCGGCACGAGCAGGCCGTCGAGGTCGGGGCGGGCGACGAGGCGGTACCCGCTGAGGTCGCTGGCCACGATGGCCGCGCCGGCGGCCATGGCCTCGAGCAGCACCACGCCGAACGACTCGCCGCGCAGCGAGGGGGCGCAGAAGATGTCCGCGCCGCGCAGGCGGCGGCGCTTCTCCTCGTCGGTGAGGCGACCGAGCCACACCAGGCGCGGGTCGCCGGCGTGGCGCACCTGCAGCGCCTCGGTGTCGGGGCCGTCCGAGCCGATCCAGACCTGGATGTCGGCGGGGAGGGCGGGCAGGGCGGCGAGGAGCACGTCGAGGCCCTTGCGGGGCTCGTGGCGGCCGAGGAAGAAGATCGTGGGCGCCTCGGTGGGCCAGGGCTCGACCTCGTGGAACCGGGGCACCTCGATCCCGTTGAACAGGTGCACGTAGGTGCCGCCGAGGTGCGAGGAGACGAGCGCCTCGGCCTCGGCCGACACGACCGCGCGCGCATCGAGGCGCGAGGCGAGCCACCGCAGCGCCGGGTTGAGGTACTCGTAGGCGGCGCTCTCGCCGGCCGCGTGGAAGGTGCCCACGAGCGGCACCGGCTTGAGCAGGCACGAGGTCATGGTGGGGCCCGGCACGAGCGGCTCGTGGAGGTGCAGGAGGTCGAAGCCCTCGTCGCGCACGGCCCGCATGAGGCGCAGCTGGGCGGAGGGATCGGGCGCGATCGGGGCGACCGAGCCGTTGGCCGCGGTGGGGACGGAGTTCCCGAGGGGCGTCACGAAGCCGTCGGGCGGCGGACCGTCGGACGGGGCGAGCACGCGGGTGGGATGGCCCTTGGCGCGCAGCGCCCGGGCGAGGCCGAGCACCTGTTCCTGGACGCCGCCCGGCACCGAGATGCTGTACGGGCAGACCATGCCGATCCGCACGTCAGGCCTCCGCCTCGAGGTCGCTCGGCCAGTTGGGCTGGAGCAGGTGCCACTGCGTGGGGTGGCGGCGGATGAGCACCTCGAGCGCGCGGGCGAGGTCCTGGGTGACGCGGGCGACGTCGTCGCGCAGCTTGCCCTGGCGGCTGGTGTCGATCGGGTCGAGGACCACGCCGTGGTGGCTGTCGCCGTCGAAGTAGCAGGTGGCCGGAAGGAGCGGGGCGCCGCTGCGCAGGGCGAGGGTGGCGGGCCCGCCGGGCAGCGTCGTGCGCTCCCCGAAGAACTCGACCTCGATCCCGCCGCCCGCGACGTCGCGGTCGCACAGCAGCGACACCACGCGGTTGGCGGCGAGGGCGCGGGCGACCGCGGTGCCGGCGCCGCTGCCGAGCGGCACGATCTCCATGCCGAGCCGCTCGCGCAACCCGACGAACCACTCGGCCAGCTCGGGGGGCTCGACCTGCTCGACCACCGTGGTGACCGGGTGGTGCCGGACGCTCGTGAGCCAGAAGGCCGCCCACTCCCACGCCCCGAGGTGGGGCATGGCACAGATGACGCCCTTGCCGCCTTCGAGCGCCTCGGGGATCAGGTGGTACTGCTCGTGGGTCATCCCTGCGTCGAGCGCTTCGGGGCTCGTGCCGGGGAGCCGGAACGACTCGGCCCAGTAGTGCGCGTAGGAGGTGAACACCTCCCGGACGGCGTCGTCGAGCGCGGCGCCGGTGAGCTCGGGCCGCACGCGCTGCTGGTGGCGGGCGACCATGGCGCGCCGACCGCCCATGAGCTGGGTGGCGGCGAGGCCGGCGGCCGACGCCACGGGCCGCACCGCGAAGCCGGGCAGCAGGCGCGCGACGGTGCTGC
>CAZUYW010000318.1:0-3729 GCA_964624775.1 uncultured Iamiaceae bacterium | reverse complement strand
GATCGGGAGATCGAGGAGGTGCAGCTGCGCCAGATCGCCAAGCTCGAGCAGCAGGCCAAGCACCTCTGGTTCCAGTGGCTGTCCCAGGCGAACCGCCGCACGGACTGCGACCAGCCCAAGGACGATCCCGCGTACCCAGGCGGGACCGGCGGCGCGGTCGACCCGAACGAGATCGTCGGGCCTGCGGGCGTGGGCGCCGATCGCTGGCTGGCCGTGCCGGCGGGCCTCGGCTACGAGCTGCACTTCGAGAACCTCGGCCCCGGCACGGAGAACCCGCCGCCGGGCGTGCCCCTCGCCACCGCGCCAGCGGCCCAGGTCGTCGTGACCGAGACGATCCCGGCCACCTTCGACCGCTCGAGCTTCGCCTTCGACGACGTGGGCTGGGGCGGCCACCTGATCGACGTGCCCGACGGCGCCCAGGCGTTCGAGGCCGACGAGCCGATCCAGGTCGACGTCGACGGCGCCCCCGTCGACCTCGTGGTCCGGGTCAGCGGCGAGTACGACCCGGGCACCGGGAAGGTGACGTGGACCTACACGACGCTCGATCCCGAGACCGGCGAGATCCCACTCGATCCCGCCGAGGGCTTCCTCCCGCCCGAACCCGGGGACGAGAGCGGCCAGGGCTGGGCTCGCTACACGGTCAGCGGGGCGGCCGACGCCGCCCAGGGCACCTACCTCGATGCCGAGGCGAGCATCGTGTTCGACACGAACGACCCGATCGCCACCAACACGTGGCGCAACCGGGTCGGCATCCCGACAGGCGACGTGTGCCCCGCGAGCGACACCGACGACGGCCGCTTCCTGTGCGCCCTCTACCCCGACGTGATGGGCCGCGAGCCCGACGCTGCGGGGAAGGGCTACTGGCTCGGCCGGCTGGGCGCCGGGACGTCCCACACCGCCGTCGCCCGCACGCTGCTCGGGTCGACCGAGGGCCGGCGCACCGCCGTGCGCGCCGTCTACCAGGGCTACCTGGATCGCTCGCCGGACCCGAGCGGCCTGGCGTTCTGGGTCGACCGGCTCGGCCACGGGTCCTCGCCCGATGCGATCCGCCGTCAGCTCCTCGCCAGCAGCGAGTACCTGCGGCGTCATGGCGGCACCCGCGCTGGGTTCGTGGACGGCCTCTACGAGGACGTGTACGGCCGACCCGCCGATCCCGCCGGCCGGGCGCACTGGGTGGCGATCCTCGCCGGTGGCCGCAGCCGCTCGTCGGTCGCCCGCTCCTTCCTGTTCGCCCACGAGGGGCGGCGGGCCATCGTGCGCGACGTCTACGACGACTACCTCGGCCGCACCCTCACCTTCACCGAGGCCCAGTACTGGGCGGACCGCCTCCTCGCCCAGCGCGACGAGCTCCGCTTCCGCTCCGAGGTCCTCGGCTCCAACGAGTACGCCACCCAGGTCTGAGGCGACGATCAGCGGGTTCACAGCGAACTCCCAGGAAGGGTTCCTAGGGTCCCCGGCCATGGAACCTCCTGCCCTCCCCCGATTCGATGCCGTGCAGCGCCGGGACTTCCTGAAGCGCGCCGCCGGGCTCGGGGCGCTGGCGCTGGTGCCCGGTCTGGCGGCGTGCTCCAAGGACGACGCCGACACCTTCGCCGACGCCTCCACCACGACCACGACCGCGGCCGCCGGCGGCTCGTCGTCGACCACCGCCGGTGGGAGCTCGTCGACCTCGGAGGCGTCGACCACCACCGAGGCGAGCAGCGGGGCCGCCCTGCCCGACGGGGCCAAGCTCGACGTCGCCTTCACCTACACCCCCGACGGCAACGGCTTCGGTCCGGCCCGCAACCCGTTCGTGGCGGTGTGGGTCGAGTCGGCCGAGGGGGACCTCGTGGCCAACGTCGCGGTCTGGTACAACCCGCCCAAGGGCGAGCGGTGGATCAACAACCTGGCGAGCTGGTACGCCGCCGACGGCGCCTACTACCAGGCCCACGGCAGCGACGACCTCGAGGCGAAGACGGGCGCCACCCGGCCCGCCGGCACCTACACCGTCACCTGGGACGGCACCGCGGCATCAGGCAAGCGGGCACCCCAGGGCGACTACGTCGTGTTCGTCGAGTCCGCCCGCGAGCACGGCACCCACAGCCTCACCAGCGCGCCGATCACCCTCGGGACGGTGGCCGCCAAGGCGTCCCCTGCGGCCAACGGCGAACTGTCCGCGGTCTCGGCGACCTACGCGGTCTGATCCGGTGACCGACGCCGTCGAGGAGCGCCCCGAGGTCGCGACGTCCCCCGCCGCGGCGCGCCGCAAGCGCTCGCGCTCGGCCGCGTGGCAGAAGTGGTCCCGGCTGATCCACGCCTACACGAGCATGATCGCCCTCCTGCTCGTGCTGTTCTTCGGGATCACCGGCATCACGCTGAACCACCCCGAGTGGACCTTCGGCGACGCGCCGACCACCACCACCAAGACCGGCACCATGACCTTCGAGGTCGCCCCGGACGGCAACGTCGACTACCTCCGGGTGTCGGAGTTCCTGCGCGACCGCTACGCCATCAGCGCCGACGTCAGCGACTACCAGACCACCGGCAACCAGGGCTCCATCTCGTACCGGGCGCCGGGCTACGCGGCCGATGCCAGCTTCGACACCAGCACCGGTGCGTACCGGGTGACGATCGAGCAGCAGGGCTTCGTCGGCGTGATGAACGACCTGCACAAGGGCCGCGATGCCACCTCCTCGTGGAAGTGGGCGATCGACGTCTCGGCCGCGATCCTCGTCGTGATCGCCTTGTCGGGCCTGCTGCTCCAGCTGTTCTTGAAGCGTCGGCGCCGCAGCGCGCTGATCGTGGCTGCCGTCGGCACGGTCCTCGCCATCGTGCTCATGGCCACGACCCTGTGACCTGGGTGACGCCGTCGGACGCCGCAGCCGACGGCGTCACCCTGGTGACCGGGCACCAGCCCGTGATGGGCACGCACCTGGACCTCCAGATCACGGCATCGAACCCGGCCCAGGCCGAGGCGGCCGACGCCGCCGCGGTGGCCGAGGCCCTCCGCCTCCAGGCGTGCTTCACCGTGTTCGATCCGGCGAGCGAGCTGTGCCGCTGGCGCTCGGGCGAGCTCGCCGCGCCCGGCCCGGAGCTCGCCGGCCTCCTCGTGCTGGCCGGCGATTGGCAGGGGTGGTCGGGCGGCGCCTTCAACCCGCTCGCCGGCGTGCTCACGGAGCGCTGGCTGCTCGCCGCGGTCCAGGGCGTCGAGCCGCCGGTCGACGAGCTCGCCGACCTCTCGGCGTCGATCCGCGCCCCCCGCTGGACGGTGACCGATGGCCGGGTCGATCGGATCGGCGACTGCTCGCCCACCGACCTGAACGCGCTCGCCAAGGGCCACGTCGTCGAGTCCGTCGCCGCCCACCTCATGGTCGGGCAGGAGGTGACCCGCCTGGTGGTGAACGCCGGGGGCGACCTCGTCCACCGGGGCGAGGGCGTCCTGCGCGTGGCCGTGGAGGATCCCTTCCGGGCCTACGACAACGCTCCGCCGCTGACCCGCATCGAGGTGCGCAACGCCGCTGTCGCCACCAGCGGCCGGTCCCGGCGGTGGTTCGAGATCGGGGGCACCCGACGCTCGCGGGTGCTCGACCCTCGCAGCGGCAGGCCCGTCGAGCACACCGCCTCGGCCACGGTGGTGGCACCGGACGCGGCGACCGCCGACGCGCTGGCGACGGTCACCTCGGTGCTCACGCCGCCGGAGTCGATGGCCCTCCTCGCCGAGCTCCGGGCCGAGGGCCTCGAGGTCGCCGC
>CAZUYW010000317.1:0-3735 GCA_964624775.1 uncultured Iamiaceae bacterium | reverse complement strand
TGGCTGCGGCGATCTCGTATCGGGACTTCGACAGGTACCTGTCGAACTGGGAGCGCCTGGCCGACGCGGATGGCCTGCGCGACAAGGCCGAGCGTGATCACGAGCGCCGGGACTTCGCGATCCGCCAGAACCTGGATGGGTCGTTCCGGTTCGAGGGCGGCTGCGGGTCCATCCAGGGCACGATCACCTTGGCGATCTTCCAGGCGTATGTGTCCGCCGAGTTCGAAGCGGATCTGGCCGAGGCTCGGGCCCGGTTGGGGGATGGGGCGTCGCTCGATGATCTGTGCCGCACCGATCAGCAGCGTCGCATGGACGCCCTCGCCGCGATCTTCGATGACGCCGTCACCGCGCGTGGTGAGCGCACGGGGCAGCAGGTCATCACGAACCTGATGATCGACCACGCAACCCTGGACCGCTACGCCCGCACGTTCACCGGCGAGCCCCTCGACCCCGACCCCCGGCTCAAGTCCTGGTGGCAGGACCTCGCCGCCAAGCACACCCGCCAAGACGAGCGCGATGACGTCGAGGCGGATGAGCCCGAAGCCGACGTCGAGGCCTGGCTCGAACCCGACGACGAGCCCGAACCGGAACCCGAGACCGAGGGTCCCGAGCCGATGACGGGGTTCCGGTGCTCGGACCTCGACGGACGACCGATCGACCCCACCGAAGCGACCGGCTACGCCTTGTTGCACAACCACATCCGACGGGTCGTGCTCGGCGCCGACGGGGTCGCCCTCGACGCAGGCCGCCTGCGACGCGTCTTCACCGGCCCCCGCCACACCGCCGTCCTCCTGTCATCTACCACCTGCTGCTGGCCCGGGTGCAACGCCCCCGCCAGCACCTGCCAGGCGGATCACCTGTTGCCGTGGGCGCATCCGGACAAGGGGAGAACCGACCCCGGGAACGGGGCACCCACGTGCGGGAAGCACAACCGGTTCCGGAACCACGGGTTCACCGTCCACCGCGACGCAGACGGGACCCTCCACGTCCACCGCCCTGATGGCACGAGGATCGAATGACCGCACCTGACCACGCGCGAGCTGTGCCAGGATGCGCGCCGACCGCACGGGGGTGCGGCAGACCAGGGGGTCATCGTGGACGCATCGGATCTCGTCACCTACCGCGAGCTCGAGGAGCTGAAGTACCGCTACACGCGGGCGCTCGACCACAAGCGCTGGGACGACTTCGCCGCCTGCTTCGAGCACGACGCCACCGCCACCTACGGCGAGCGGCTCGAGTTCACCAACCGAGACGACATCGTCGCCTACATGGTGGAGAACCTCGGCCCGAACATGATCACCCTGCACCAGGTGCACCACCCCGAGTTCACCGTCGACGGCGACGACGCCACGGGCACCTGGTCGCTCATGGACCGGGTGATCATGACCGAGTGGCGGTTCATCCTCGACGGCGCCTCGACCTACCAGGATCGCTACCACCGCGGGGCCGACGGCATCTGGCGCATCGCCCACACCGGCTACGAGCGGATCTACGAGTCGATGATCAGCTTCGACGACGTGCCGAGCTTCAACCTCACCGCGAACCGCTTCGCCTGAGCGGCGCCGCACCGGCCGCCGCCCACAGGTGGTGCAGGGCGTAGGAGCGAAAGGGTCGCCACCGCTCGGCGCGGGCCGTCGCATCGGCGGGCGACGAGCGGTGGCCCAGGGCGGCGAGCCCGTTGCGCACGCCGATGTCGGTCGAGAGGAACGCGTCGGGGTCGCCGAGCGCCCGCAGGGCGACGTACCCGGCGGTCCACGGGCCGATGCCGCGGACTGCGGTCAGCCGTGCGGTCACCTCGTCGCGGTCGGCACCGGAGTCGACGACGAGCTCCCCTGACGCGAGCAGCCCGGCCACCTCGCGCAGGGCCGTGCTGCGGCTGCGGGGCATGGCGATCGTCGTCGGGTCGATGTCGGCCAGCGCCGCCGCTGTCGGGAAGGCGTGCGTGAGGTCGTGAGGAGCAGCGACGCCCAGCGTCGGCGGCAGCGGCGTGCCGTGCGCGGCGACGAGGCGGTTCGCGAGGGTGCGTGCGCCGGCGACCGAGACCTGCTGGCCGAGGACGGCCCGGACGACCAGCTCGGCGCCATCGACCGCGCCGGGACTGCGTCGGCCCGGGACCGCCGCCACGAGCGGCCGCAGGGACCGGTCCCCGGCGAGCACCTCGGCGATGGCGAGCGGATCGGCGTCGAGGTCGAGCAGCCGTCGGCACCGCTCCACCGCTGGGGCGAGGTCGCGCAGGTCGGTCAGGCGCAGCTCGGCGGTGACGTGATCGACCGCCGGCCGGAGCACGACCGTCGCCGGGCCGTGGGGGAGGGCGAGCACGCGCGCGTAGCCGCCACCCTCGACCACGGCCTCCACCCCGGTGAGGGCGCGCTGGGCCAGGAACCCGAGGATCTCGGCTCCCGCGAACGGCTCGCGGGCGGCGAGGCGCACCGTGATCGGGACCGGACCGGCGGCACCGACGGGCAGCCCTGGTGGTCGGCCGGCACGACCCCGCGTGGTGGAGGTGGTGCGATCCCGGCGCAGGACGGTGGGACTCGCCCCGAACGTCGCTCGCACCGTGTCGTTGAACTGGCGGATGCTCGCGAACCCGGCGGCGAAGGCGATCTCGGTGAACGGCAGGTCGGTGGTCTCGATGAGCACGCGTGCGGTGTGGGCCCGGCGGGCCCGGGCGAGGGCGAGCGGTCCGGCGCCGAGCTCGGCGACGAGCAGGCGGTGGAGGTGCCGCTCGCTCACCGCGAGCCGACGGGCGAGGCCTGGCACGCCCTCGCGGTCGATGATGCCGTCGTCGATCGCGCGCACGGCCCGCCCGGTGAGGTCCGCCCGCACATCCCATTCGGGCGAGCCCGGGGCCGTGTCGGGCCGGCAGCGGCGGCAGGCCCGGAACCCGGCCAGGTGGGCAGCCGCGGCGGACGGGAAGAAGGTCACGTTGGCCCGACGGGGGGTGGTGGCCGGGAAGCTCGGCCGGCAGAAGATCCCGGTGGAGGTGACGCCGACGAAGAACCAGCCGTCGAAGCGCCGATCGCGGCTGGCGCACGCCCGGTAGCGGGCGTCGTCATCGAGGGCGGGGAGCGCGGTCACCGGGCCATCGTCGCCCACCGACGCCCATCGGACCAGCGGGAATCGGACATGGCGATGGGTGGGCCCTCGCCGGCTCGGCCATCGGTCGAGTTGGGGAACGGGCGTTCGACCAGGTAGCCTCGGGGGCCTCGGTCAACAGGGCGCTGCGGTGCCCTCCAACCGGACAGCGATCTCAGCGGGGGCGCCACGGCGCACCCGAGGGCCCGGACGGGCCGCCCGGCAGCGTGCCGGCGAGCGGGAGGTGGCTGTCGTCCCCGGCATCAGCCGGGCCGCTCGTCCCACCACCTGACCGGTGCCGTCGCGCACCAGGAGATCCCCCGACATGACCACGACCTTCGCCGACCTCGGCGTCCCCGCCGAGATCGCCCGCGCCCTCGCGGACCGCGGCATCACCGAGCCGTTCCCGATCCAGGCCGCCACCATCCCCGACGGCCTCGCCGGCCGTGACTTGTGCGGCAAGGCCCCCACCGGCTCGGGCAAGACCATCGCGTTCGGCATCCCGCTCGTCGCCCGGGGCAGCCGCTCGGCACCGAAGAAGCCCCACGGCCTGGTGCTCGTGCCCACCCGCGAGCTGGCGCTCCAGGTGGCGACCGAGCTGACCCACTTCGCCGGGGACCTCCGGGTCCTCGCCGTGTACGGCGGCGCCAACATCGAGCC
>CAZUYW010000316.1:0-3760 GCA_964624775.1 uncultured Iamiaceae bacterium | reverse complement strand
CAGGACTTCACCACCGCCTCGAACCGCAAGTTCTACATCCAGCTCCGCAGCCTCGACGACGCCGACGTCGCCGACCGCCTCGAGGGCGCCCGCTCCGATCTCGCCTACCAGCGCCGCAAGGCCACCGCGGCCAAGGCCCGGGCCGAGGCCAAGCGCGCCGAGCAGGCCAAGCGCACCGAGGCGGTGAAGGCCGCACGCGCCGACCAGGCCCGGATCGCGGCCAACATGCAGGCCACCATCGACAGCCAGGTCGCCCGCTCCCTGCAGCTCGCCAAGACCGATCGGGCCCTGTCCGCCCAGATCGCCCGGCAGCAGGCCGAGCTGCTCGCCCGCCTCGCGGCGCAGCAGGCGGCCCAGCAGGCCGCCCAGGCCGCGGCGGCCGCGGCCGCCCAGCAGGCTGCCCAGCGCCCGCCCACCACCACCCCGCCGACGGACAACCAGTCCCCCGGCGGCGGTGAGACCACCCCGCTGCCGCCGGTCGGCGGCGGAGGCGGCGGCACGGGCACCGGTGGCATCTCGCTGTGCAACGCCGGCGGCATCACGGTGAACTGCCAGATCCAGTCCCAGACGCTGGCCCTGCTCAACGCGGCCCGGGCCGACGGCCTCGCGCTGAGCGGCGGCGGCTACCGCGACCCCGCCCAGCAGATCGCCCTCCGCAAGGCGCACTGCGGGTCCAGCTACTACGCGATCTACATCATGTCGCCGTCCGCCTGTCACCCCCCGACGGCGCGCCCCGGCCAATCCCAGCACGAGCTCGGCCTCGCCATCGACTTCTCCAACTGCCAGTCCCGCGGGAGCGCCTGCTACCGCTGGCTCGCCGCCAACGCCTCCCGGTTCGGGTTCTACAACCTGCCCTCGGAGCCCTGGCACTGGAGCACCAGCGGCAACTGACCCGCGCCCCCGGGTGCGCGACGCGGCCACGGTCGCAGTCGTGCGGGACGGGCCGCAGGGCCTCGAGGTGCTGCTCGTCCAGCGGGCCGCCGCGTTGTCGACCCACGGCGGCCACTGGGCGTTCCCCGGCGGCGCCGTCGATCCCGAGGACGGGCCCGACGACCCGGCCGACGCCCTCGATCCGGCCGCGCACGAACTCGCCGCGGCTCGGGCCGCCGCCCGGCGCGAGGCGTGGGAGGAGATCGGGATCGACCTCGATGCCGACGCCCTCGTCCCGCTGTCCCACTGGACCACCCCCGACGGGGCCCCGACGATCTTCCGGACCTGGTTCTTCGTGGCGGCCTGCCCCGCCCAGGTGGCCCTGACCCCGGCCCCCGACGAGGTGGCAGCGGCCGCGTGGCACCGTCCGGTCGACGCCCACGAGCGCCACCACGCCGGCGAGCTGTCGCTGCCGGTCCCCCAGTTCGTGACCCTCGCCCACCTCGCCGAGGCCCGCTCGGCCGCCCACGCCCTGGCGCGGGCGGCCGCCAGCCCGCCGCGGCGCTTCCACGGCCGACCCACCACGGTGGCGGGCGGTCTGGTCTGGCGCTACGAGGGCGACGCCGCGTGGGAGCACGGCGACCTGGACGCGCCGGGGCCCCGCCACCGGATGTGGATGGTGACCGGTGCCTGGCGCTACGAGGAGCAGCCCTGAGCGGCACCGCAGCGCGGTACCGGGTTCGGAGCGCCGAGGGCGCTGCGCTACCATGACCGCCGCTTGGTGATCGTAGCTCAGCTGGTCAGAGCGCCGCGTTGTGGTCGCGGATGTCGGGGGTTCGAATCCCCTCGGTCACCCCAGATCCGGCCGGTCGTCCCCCCGAGGGCGACCGGCCGAGGTCGTTTTGGGGTTGGCATCGGCCCCCTGTCCGTGGACTAACGTCGCACCGCGCCTCTAGCTCAACGGCAGAGCAATGGACTCTTAATCCACAGGTTGGGGGTTCGAATCCCCCGGGGCGCACCATCAGGGCCGCTCTCCGGAGCGGCCCTCGTGGGTTTTCGGCCCACCGTCGCCCGGCCGCTCAGGGCACCACCACGGCGCGGCCCACCAGGGACCCGGCGTCCAGCGCGGCGTAGGCCGCGGCCACGTCGGCCAGGGCGTACCGCTCGACCTCGACCCGCAGCGCACCGGCGCCGGCGAGGGCGACCACGGCCTCGAGGTCGGCGCGGTCCGAGCCCTGGAAGGTGCAGAGCTCGCCGTCACGGGGCAGCGAGTGGAACCACGGGCGCGTGAGGCGTCCCCCGCCCGCCCCGACGAGGGCGAGCGCCCCGCCGGCGGCGAGGACGCCGACGCCGGCGTCGATCGTGTCGTCGGTGCCCACGAGGTCGATCACCGCGTCGACGCCGTCGGCCCCGGCGATCCCGCGCACCGCCCTGACCACGTCCCGGGCCGAACCCCCGTCGACCACCTCGTCGGCCCCGAGCTCGAGCGCACGGGCCCGGCGCTCCGGGTTGGGCTCCACCGCCACGATCCTCGCCGTGGTCGAGGCCCGCAGGATCTGCACGACGAACGCGCCGAGGCCACCCACGCCGATCACCACCGCCGTGCCGTCCGGGTCGACGCGGCCGATCACCCGCCGGACCGCGTGGTGCGACGTGGCGCCGGCATCGGTGAGCGGCGCGGCGAGGACCGGGTCGACGTCGCCGAGCGCCACCAGCGCACGCGCCGGATCGTCCACCAGCACGTAGGCGGCCAGCGAGCCGTCCCGGCCGTAGCCTCGCCCGACCAGCCCGTGGGGGCAGGCGTTCTCCTGCCCCCGGCGGCACCACCGGCAGGCCCCGCACGACGACGGCGACGACACGGCGACGGCAGATCCCTCGCCGAGCCCGGGGCCCGGATCGACGCCCGGGCCGACGGCATCGATCCAGCCGGCCGCCTCGTGGCCGAGCGTGAACGGCACCCGCCAGTCCATCCCCGCACCGACCTCGGCGGGGATGGCCGGCATCGTCAGGTCGGAGTGGCACAGGCCGCACGCGGCCACCCGCACGAGGACCTGGCCCGGACCGGGCTCAGGCACCGGCGCCTCGACGAGGTCGGGCGGGCGCTCCCAGTCGAGGAGCCGGAAGGCGGGCATGGTCGGCACGGCCCGCACGCTAGGCCGCCGCGGCGACCCGCTCGCCGACCGTCGTCAGGCCACCGTGCCGAGCACGACGGTGTCGGGGCTCGACGTCACCGCGCCGGGAGCCTGCTCCCGGGTGACCATGAAGGCCTCGACGTCGCCCAGGGCGGTCGGGTCCAGCTGGAACGGGACCACCTCGGCGCCCGAACCGAACGCGCCGAGCGACAGCACCGTGCCGTCGACCTTGCCCCACAGCTGGTACACCTCGCCGTCGGGGACCCTGGGGAGCTCGGCGGCGTAGAGGCGGCCGACGCCGTCCCGGTCGACGACGGCCTCGGCGCTCACATCGCCATCCTCGGCC
Organism: uncultured Iamiaceae bacterium; assembly: GCA_964624775.1. Taxonomy (GTDB): domain Bacteria; phylum Actinomycetota; class Acidimicrobiia; order Acidimicrobiales; family Iamiaceae; genus Aquihabitans. The sequence continues at coordinate 412 of CAZUYW010000316.1, read as the reverse complement.
CGCAGCCGGACGTCGACCGCCCGCTCCGAGGCCGGCACCATGCGGGTGTCGACCAGCGCGGTCTCCATCTTGTCCAGCCGCCGGTTCTGGTCGACGGTGATCACGGCGAACGCCACCAGCAGGCAGGCCGCCGCGCTCAGCGCGGCGACGAACACCTTGACCGGCACGGAACGACCAGATCGCCGGGCGGCGAGATCGGTGACGGTCGCCGGACCCGGCCCGGCCGGCTCGGGGTCCGACTCGAGGCGGATCCGCACGGCGGGAGGCGGCGGGGACAGCTCGGCGGCGATGCGATCCCACATCCCCTCGGGCGCGCTCGCCCCGCTGTGCGCGAGGAGCGACGCCACCTCGCGGTGATCGGCGACCTCCTGGGCGCACACGGCACAGGTCCGCAGGTGGGCTTCGATCTCGG
>CAZUYW010000315.1:0-3766 GCA_964624775.1 uncultured Iamiaceae bacterium | reverse complement strand
TCGATGATGCCGAGGTCGGTGACGGCGAGCTCGCACAGGCGGGCGCGGGGTGGCGTCATCGATCGCTCAGCCCGAACTTGGCCTTCAGGATCTGGTGGAAGTCCCGACCGCCGAACGTGACGAACCGCGCCGGCCGGGGTGCCGCCGTGACGCTGACGCGGGCGCCGGGCGGCAGGAGCGCGGCGTGCTCGCCGTCCAGGGCGACGGTGGCGGGACGATCCCCGAGGACCTCGATCGTGACGGTGCTCGTGGGCTCGAGCACGAGGGAGCGGTCGAACAGCGAGTGGGGCGAGACCGGGGTGAGGAGCAGGGCCCGGTGGGTGGGCGCCACGATCGGGCCCCGCGCGGACAGCGAGTAGGCGGTGGACCCGGTGGGTGTGGCGAGGATGAGGCCGTCGGCGACGTAGCTCGTGAAGTGCTCGCCGTCGATGATGACGCCGAGGCGCACCGTGCGCCCCATGGCCTGCTTCTCCACCACGACCTCGTTGAGTGCGGGGTCGAGGGGTTCGTCGCCCAGCGGCGCGCCGTCGGGCGAGGTGCCGCCCGTGACCGTGGCGGCCACGAGCTGGCGCTCGGCCACGGCGTAGCGGCCGGCGAAGTAGGCGTCGAGGGCGTCGGCCCACGCAGCGGGCTCCACCTCGGCGAGGTACCCGAGCTGCCCCAGGTTGATGCCGAGCACGTGGGCGTCGGCGGACGCGGCCCGTCGGGCGGCCTGGAGCATCGTGCCGTCGCCGCCGATGGCCAGGACCAGGTCGGTGCCCGTGTCGCCGTCAGGATCCGCGATGGTGTGGCCCCGCTCGGTGAGCCACGCCTCCACGGCGGCGCCGAGCGCACCGGCCTCGGGCCGCCCGCGGTGCACGAAGAGGGCGACCCGGCTCATGCGGGACCGCCGGGGGCGACGACGTGGAGGAGGAACTCGACGTTGCCGTCGGCTCCGCGCAGGGGCGAGTGCATCGACCCCATGATCGCGGCTCCGAGACCTTCGAGCGTGCCCGATACCTCGGCGAGCACGCGCGCGTGGATCTCGGGGTCCCGGATGACCCCCTTGCCGGCGTCGACCTCGGCCCGGGTGGCCTCGAACTGGGGCTTCACCAGCAGGATCAGATCGGCACCGGGCGCGGCGGCCGCCAGCAGCGCGGCGGCGACGGTGCGCAGCGAGATGAAGGACAGATCGGCGACCACGAGATCTGCCGGCGGCCCGAGCACGTCGGGGCCGGCGTGGCGCACGTTGGTGCGCTCGACCACCCGCACGCGCGGATCGGCGCGCAGGCGCTGGTGGAGCTGGGCCCGACCCACGTCGAGCGCGACCACCTCGGCGGCGCCGGCCTGGAGGACGCAGTCGGTGAACCCGCCGGTGGAGGCGCCCGCATCGAGCACCCGCCGACCGGTCGGATCGACGCCGAAGTGCTCGAGGGCCGCGGCGAGCTTCTCGCCGCCCCGGCTGACGAAGCGCGCCGCCTCGTCGGCGATCCGGAGGGCTTCCCCGGGGCCGACGAGGCGCGACGGATTGCGGGCCGGGGCTCCGGCCACGGTCACCCTCCCCGCGTCGATCGCCGCACGGGCGTCGGTCAGGGACGGGCTGAGACGCCGGCGGACGAGCTCGGCGTCGAGACGACGACGGGAAGCCGAGGTGGCCTCAGCTCGCGGCCTTCTTGGCGGGGGCCTTCTTGGCCGCCGACTTCTTCGCCGGAGCCTTCTTGGCGGCCGCCTTCTTGGCCGGGGCCTTCTTGGCACTCGCCTTCTTGGCCGGGGCCTTCTTGGCACTCGCCTTCTTGGCGGGGGCCTTGGTGGCGGCCGGCTTGGCGTCGGGGCGGATCGCGGCGATCAGCTTCTCGAGCCGGGTGATGTCGGCGATGGTGGCGAGCCCGAGCGAGTCAGCCTGGGACGCGATGTCCTTGCGGACCTGCTCGAGGAACGCCTCGGTGTTCTTGCGGCTGCGCTCGAGGAGGTCGGTGACCGCGGCCTGGGCCTGCTCGGTCTGCAGCTCACCCTGCTTGACCAGGTCCTTCACGAGGGCCTCGGCCTTCTTCTGGTTGAGCGAGGTGAAGTGCATGCCCGCATCGAGGTAGCGCTTGAGGGGGTTGGTCTGTGCCATGGCAACAATATACAACTGTTATCCCTTTGCTTGCAATAGTTTGCACTTCGTGGGGTGCGGCCCGGAACTGCTAGCAAGGGCGGGTGCCCCGATTCGAGCCGTTCCCCGCCCTCCGCTACGACCCCGCCCGCAGCGCCGCCGCCGACGTCACCGCCCCGCCCTACGACGTCTTGTCCCCCGCCGACCGTGCCGCGCTCGTCGCCCGCTCCCCCCACAACGCCGTGCTCGTCGACCTGCCCGTCGAGGAGGACGGCCCGGACCGCTACGCCGACGCCGGCCGGCGCCTGCGCCGCTGGCAGGACGAGGGCGTGCTCACCCTCGACGACCGGCCCAGCTTCACCGCCTACCGGATGAGCACCGTCGACGACCAGGGCCGGCCGGTCCACACGCTCGGCCTGCTCGGCGCCCTCACCCTGAGTCGCCCCGACGAGGGCGAGATCCTCCCCCACGAGTTCACGACCAAGAAGGCCAAGAGCGACCGCCTGGACCTCCTGCGCGGCACCCGGGCCAACCTGTCGGCCATCTGGGGCCTCTCGCTCACCCACGGCCTCACCGCGCTCATCGGGCCCGACACCGAGCCCGAGCAGGTGTGGACCGACGAGGCGGGCGTGACCCACGAGACCTGGCAGATCACCGATCCCGAGCGCCTGGCGGCCATCACCGCCGCGGTCGACGCCTCGCCGCTCGTGATCGCCGACGGCCACCACCGCTACGAGACCTCCCTCGCCTACCGCGACGAGCGCCGCGCCACCGACGGCGAGGGCACGCCGGCCGACGCGACCCTGTGCTACGTCGTCGAGCTCACCGACGAGCAGCTCACCGTCCGGGCCATCCACCGCCTCGTCGACGGGTTCGCCGATGTGGACCTCGCCGCGGCGCTCGCCGCCGCCCCCGGCTTCTCCCCCGCCGGCACCGCCACCGCCGAGGAGGTCCACGACGGCCGGGTCCTCGCCGCCATGGACGACCTGGGCGCGATCGCGGTGGTCGGCGCCGACGGTGCCGCCACCCTGCTCGCCGTCGACCCCGCGGACCCCGCCTTCGCCGGTCTCGACGACCTCGACTCGAGCCGCCTGGCCGCCACCCTCGACGCCCTCGGCCCGCACGAGCTGCGGTACCAGCACGGCACCGATCGGGCCCAGGCCGCGGTCACCGGCGGCGATACCACCTGGGCGGTGCTGATCCGCCCGGTCACGGTCGCGGCGATCGAGGACAACGCGCACGCCGGGCGCCGGATGCCCCCGAAGAGCACGTTCTTCCACCCCAAGCCGGCCACGGGGATCGTGTTCCGGCTGCTCGACTGAGCTACAGGCCGCCCATCTTGGAGGGCGGCCAGATGATGAGGAAGGCCCGGCCGACGATGAGGTCCTCGTCGATCGGGCCGAAGCAGCGGCTGTCGTGGGAGTCGGTGCGGTTGTCGCCCATCACGAACACGTGGCCGGCCGGGATGGTGAAGCCCTGCTCGGTGTCGATGCCGCTCACCTCGCCCGCGCCGCACACCGAGTAGATCGACTCGAGCCCGTTCACGTAAGGCTCGTCGAGCTCGCGCCCGTTGATGTGGACCTTGCCGTCGGTGATCGAGATGCGCTCGCCGGGCAGGCCGATCACCCGCTTGATGAGGTCCTTGATGTCCGACGGGGGCTCGTTCGGCGGCCGGCGGAACACCACGACGTC
>CAZUYW010000314.1:0-3785 GCA_964624775.1 uncultured Iamiaceae bacterium | reverse complement strand
TCGCCCCGGTCCTGGTCGCCCTGGCGCTCGCCGCGCCCCTCGCCGCCTGCGGCAGCGACGGGGGCAGCGACGGCACCCCCAAGCGGACCACCACCACCGAGCCCACCACCACGACGTCGGCGGTGACCGAGGCCGCCTACGCCGGGCCCGGGCCCCACCAGGTGGGGACCCACACCTTCGCCCTGCCCGACGGTCGGCGCGTGCTCGCGTTCTACCCGGCCGCGGCGTCGGCGAAGGGCACGCCGAAGGAGGTCTTCGACATCGCGAGCCTGCTCTCGCCCGAGCTGCAGTCCCAGATCCCCGCCCACCTCCGCCCGCAGTACGAGATCGACGCCCACCCGGGTGCCGATCCCGCCACCGACGGGCCGTTCCCCGTCGTGCTGTTCAGTCACGGCTACGCCGGGTTCCCCGAGCAGTCCGCCGACCTGGTGACCCACCTCGCCGAGTGGGGCTTCGTGGTGATCGCCCCGGACCACGTGGAGCGCAGCCTCGACGGCCTGCTCGGCACCGCGGGCAAGGGCATCACCCCGAGCACGGACCCGAAGGTGCTGTCCGCCTCGCTCGACGCCGCCATCGCCGACGCCAAGGCCGCCACCTCGCCCCTCCACGACCTGCTCGACCTCGACCACGTGGCGCTCGCCGGCCACAGCGCCGGCGCGTCGGCGGTCTACGCCGCGGCGGTCAGCGAGCCCCGGGCCAAGGCGTTCGTCGCGTACTCGTTGGGCGACGGCAGCCGCGGTGACGGCCAGCCCGCCCCCAAGCTCCCGGTCCCCAAGATCCCGGGCATGGTGATGGTCGGCACCAACGACGGCATCATCCCCGCGGCCACCTCCAAGAAGGTCTTCGCCGGCATGGACAGCCCGAAGTACCTGGTGGAGATCGCGGATGCCGGACACCTCGTGTTCTCCGACATCTGCCTGATCGGACGGGACCAGGGCGGGCTCATCGCCCTGATCAAGGAGGCCGGGCTCGACCTGCCCGCCAACCTGCTGCGCCTCGCCAGCGACGGCTGCGAGCTCGACAAGGGCGACCTCGACCCCAAGAAGGCGTTCGCGGCGATCGACCACTTCAGCGTCGCCTTCCTGCGCTCCGCCCTCGGACTGGACAAGGCGCCCAAGGGCATCGACCAGGCCACCGCGGACACGTTCGACACGGCGGACGTCACCGTCACCGCCGAACCCTGACCCGCAGCGGGTGCCCGGCGATCGGGCCTGCAGGAGGTGGGTAGGGTTGGCAGGCCGTCGCGGCCCGTCGGGTCGCCGCCAGGGGAAACGGAGCACGCCATGACCGACCCGCACGACGCGAACGAGTCCGGGGCCACCATCGAGGACTACCTCCTCGAGGAGCGCCTGTTCCCGCCGCCGGAGTCGTTCAAGGCCGACGCCCTCGTGGCCGGCACGTTCCTGTACGACGAGGCCGCCACCGACGACCAGGGGTTCTGGGCCCGCCAGGCCGCCGATCTGCTCACGTGGCGCCAGGACTGGGACACCATCTGCGACTGGCAGCTGCCGTTCGCGAAGTGGTTCGTCGGCGGCCAGCTCAACGTCGCCGAGAACTGCCTCGACCGCCATGTCGCCGCCGGCATCGGCGACCGCGTTGCCTTCCACTGGGAGGGCGAGCCCGGCGACACCCGCACGATCACCTACGCCGATCTGCTCGCCGAGGTGGAGCGGTTCGCCAACGTGCTGCTCGGCCTCGGCGTCACCAAGGGCGACCGCGTCGCCATCTACCTCCCGATGATCCCCGAGCTGCCGGTGTCGCTGCTGGCCTGCGCCCGCATCGGCGCCGCCCACTCGGTGGTGTTCGGCGGCTTCTCCGCCGATTCGCTCGCCGACCGCATCAACGACGCCGAGTGCAAGGTGCTCATCACGGCCGACGGCGGGTGGCGCCGCGGCCAGCCCGGCCTGCTCAAGCCCACCGCGGATGTCGCCGTCGCCCAGTCGCCGAGCATCGAGCACGTCGTGGTGGTGGACCGCATCGCGGCGTCGGGCGGCGAGGCGGCCGTGTCGATGACCGAGGGCCGCGACCACTGGTACCACGATCTCATGGCGGCCGCCGACCCGCACTGCCCGGCTGAGCCCATGGACAGCGAGGACCTCCTGTTCCTGCTGTACACGTCGGGCACGACCGGCAAGCCCAAGGGCATCATGCACACCACGGGCGGCTACCTCACCCAGGCGGCGTTCACCCACAAGTACGTCTTCGACCTGCACCCTGAGACCGACGTCTACTGGTGCACCGCGGACATCGGCTGGGTCACCGGCCACAGCTACATCGTCTACGGCCCGCTCGCCAACGGGGCGACGTCGGTGATGTACGAGGGCACGCCCGACACGCCGGGCAAGGACCGCTTCTGGGACATCGTCGAGCGCTACGGCGTCACCATCCTCTACACCGCGCCCACCGCGATCCGGACGTTCATGAAGTGGGGCGACCAGGAGCCGGCCAAGCACGACCTCTCGTCGCTGCGCCTGCTCGGCTCGGTGGGCGAGCCCATCAACCCCGAGGCGTGGATCTGGTACCACCGCACGATCGGCGGGGAGCGCTGCCCGATCGTGGACACCTGGTGGCAGACCGAGACCGGGGCGATCATGATCTCGCCGCTTCCCGGCGCCACCACCACCAAGCCCGGGTCGGCCACCTTCCCGCTGCCGGGCATCGGCGCCGAGCTGGTCGACGACGCCGGCACCCCGATCCCGCAGGGCGGCGGCTACCTCACCCTCACCCGCCCGTGGCCGTCGATGCTGCGCGGCATCTGGGGCGACCCCCAGCGCTACGAGGACACGTACTGGAGCCGCTTCCCGGGCCGCTACTTCGCCGGCGATGGCGCCAAGATCGACGCCGACGGGTACCTGTGGGTGCTGGGCCGGGTCGACGACGTGATGAACGTGTCGGGCCACCGGATCTCCACCACCGAGGTGGAGTCGGCCCTGGTCGACAACCCGATGGTGGCCGAGGCCGCGGTGGTCGGCGCCAAGGACGACCTCACCGGCCAGGCGATCATCGCCTTCGTCACGCTGAAGGGGCATGTCACCGCGGACGACCAGACGGGCGCCATCCTGCGCGAGCACGTCGGCGAGAAGATCGGCAAGATCAGCCGTCCGAAGACGATCATCTTCACCGACGACCTGCCCAAGACCCGCTCGGGCAAGATCATGCGCCGCCTGCTGCGCGACGTCGCCGACGGTCGCGAGCTCGGCGACACCACCACCCTCGCCGACCCGAACGTGGTCGCCGAGATCCGTGACCGCGCCGCGGCCATGCCCTCGGAGGACTGAGCCGGGTGGTGGCGGGGGCGGGCCGCACGCCGGCCAACTGGCACTGGCGCGCCGACGCGCTGGCGGGCGATGCCGTCGTGTTCGATCTCGACGGCGTGCTGTCCGACGCGGCCGGCCGCCAGCACCACCTCGAGTACCCGGGTCGCAACTGGCGGGCGTTCTTCGAGGCGGTCGGGGAGGACCCGATCATCGAAGAGGTCGCCACCCTCCTCCACGCGCTCGACGACCGCTACCTGATCGTGCTCCTCACGGCCCGGCCGCTGTGGGTGCAGCCCCACACGCTCGGCTGGCTCGAGCGCAACGACCTGCGCTGGGACCTGCTGGTGATGCGCGACGTCGGCGACTACGACGACGCCAGCCACTTCAAGGCCCGCACGGTGGAGGAGCTGCGCGCCGTCGACATCACGCCGACGCTGGCGTTCGAGGACGACCGCCGCAACGTCGCCATGTTCCGCTCGCGCGGCGTGCCCTGCGTGTACATCCACTCCGGCTACTACGACTGAGGTC
>CAZUYW010000313.1:0-3794 GCA_964624775.1 uncultured Iamiaceae bacterium | reverse complement strand
CCAGCAACAACATCCACGCCCCGGTCATCATGATCGGCGAGCGCTGCGCCGACCTCATCAGGACCGGCTCCTGACACCGGCACGGGCGGACCCGCGCGGCTCAGCGGATCTGGCGCACCCGCCCGTCGGTGCCCCACGCCCGGTCTGCAGTGAGGACCGTGTCCTCGAGCCGGTCAGCGAGCGCGAGGCACAGGCGGTCGCCGAGCGATAAGCCCTCGCCGTGCCGCCACCGCGCCGCAGCGTGCTCGGCGTCGACCGCCGTCACCGGTTCGACGACGAGCTCGTGGCCCAGGAGGAGGGCTCGGGCGAGGCGCCAGTCGCGGTCGCTCCCGAGCACCTTCTGGGCGACCTCGGACCAGTTGGCCGCACCCACCACGGCGCCGGCCTCCAGCGCCCCTTCGACGACGTCGGCCCCGGACTCGTCCTGCAGGAACGCCAGCAGCGCGGATGCGTCGAGCACGGTCACGAGGCGTCCTCTCGCCGCGCCTCCTCCCGGCGATCAGCCAGGAGCTCGCCGACGAGGTCCAGTCCCGCCAGGTCAGCCCGCACGCGGGCCTTGAGCTGCTCGCGGGTCAGCAGCACGATGCCGGCGTCGGTCTCGACCAGCACCAGCTTCCGGCCCTCGTGGAAGCCAGCGCGCTCCCTGAGCTCGGCCGGCACGACCAGGCGCCCACGGTCTCCCATCGTGACCACGTATGTCCCACTCATGATATGAGCGTACCACTCATGTCAGAGAGGTGGTACGAAGGCCCGGATCGTGGAGCACGGCGTTGAGTAGCCGCTACTCATGCCAGCGCCCGAGCCCCTCCGTACGGTCACACCATGTCCACCGATCGCGGCCGTTGGCTCGCCCTCCCCCTGCTCGTGCTCACCCTCGTCGCGTTCCACCCGGCCACCGCGACCGTCGGCGCCACGCCGGGCACCCACGTCGGGCACGCGTCCTGGAAATCCGGCCGCAGCGTGCTCCCACCGACGATCACGGGCCTCGTGAACCTGACGCCGGACGGCAAGGCGTCGGGCGGCGAGCCCGACCGGCTGACCATCTCCGGTGACGGCCGGTACGCGGCGTGGGCCGACGACAGCACCACGCTGGTGGCCGGCGACACCAACGGCACGAGCGACGTGTTCGTGCGGGACCTGATCACCGGCACCAACGAGCTGGTCAGCGTCTCGACCACCGGCGCCCAGGGCAACGCCGGGATCGACTTCGGACCGTCGATCTCGCGCGACGGGCGATTCGTGGCCTTCGCGTCGAGGGCGAGCAACCTGGTTAGCGGCGACTCCAACGGCAAGCTCGACGTGTTCGTCCGCGACCGCAAGCTGCACACGACCCAGCGCGCGTCGGTCAGCTCGGCCGAGGCCCAGGGCGACCAGGACAGCTGGTACCCCACGATCAGCGGCGACGGAACCCACGTCGCCTTCATCTCCCAGGCAACCAACCTCGCGGGCGTCGACGCCAACGGCGCCATCGACGTCTACGTCCGGAACCTCACCGACGGCACCACCGAGCGAGCCAGCCTCACCTCCTCGGGCCAGACGGGCAACGCCCAGTCCGACAGCCCCGCCATCAGCAACGACGGGCGCTACGTGACGTTCGGGTCGATCGCCACGAACATGGTCGTCGGCGACACCAACGGGGATGGCGACGTGTTCCGCCGGGACCTCGTCGCCGACACGACCATCCGGGTGAGCGTCGCCTCCGGCGGCACCCAGTCGACGGGCGGCGACTCCAACCCCGACATGCAGTCCGTCAGCGACGACGGGCGCTACGTGGCGTTCTCGTCCGCCGCCACCAACCTCGTCGCGGGAGACACCAACGGGACCTGGGACATCTTCCGACGGGACATCACCGGCGGCAGCACGGTGCGGGTCAGCGTCAGCGATGCCGAGGCCCAGGCCACGGGGGCGAGCACCCAGCCCGCCATGAGCGCCGACGGCGCCGCGGTCGCCTTCGAGAGCCAGGCGGCGAACCTCGTGACCGGCGACACCAACACCACCATCGACGTGTTCGTGCGCCACATCGCCGACGGCACCACGGTCCGCTGGTCGGTCCGATCGGGTGGGAACCAGCTCGCCGGCGGCGCCGGCCGGCCGTCGATCAGCGCCGACGGGTCGAGCGTCGGGTTCTCCAGCGAGTCGAGCGACGTGGTCGCGGCCCCGCCGGGCGGTGGCACCGCCTTCGTCCGCCGCGCCCGTCCGGTGTCGCCCTTCTACACCGTCACCGGCCTGGTCCAGCAGCAGGCGAAGGACTTCGGCGTCACCCTCACCGCCGCCCAGCGCGACGCCCTGCTCGACGAGATCATGTCGGGCTTCCCCTCGTACCAGCGCCACATCGCGGACCGGGCCCGCGCCGCGAGCTGGTCGGCGAGCCGGGCTCCCGTCATCCGCCTCTACTGGGCCTTCTTCCTGCGCGAGCCCGACCTCGGCGGGATCAGCTACTGGATCGCCAAGATGCAGGCCGGCACGAGCCTCAACACCATCGCCGCCTCGTTCGCAGCGTCCTCGGAGTTCACCAACACCTACGGGGCGCTCGGCAACAGCGCGTTCGTCACGCTCGTGTACCAGAACGTGCTGAGCCGGGCCGTCGACGCTCCCGGGCTGGCCTACTGGGTCGCCAAGCTCGACGGGGGCCTCAGCCGCGGCTCGATGATGACCGCGTTCTCGGAGTCGTCGGAGGGCAAGCGCAAGCTGGCCCCGCAGACCGACGTCGTGGTGCTGTCGCTCGCCATGCTGCGCACCGTCCCGACCGCCGGCCAGTTCACCGCGTGGCGCGCCATCGAGACCGGCGGCGGCGCCATGGAGGACGTGGTGACGGCGATCATGGCGACGCCCGCCTACATCGCCCGCATCACCCCGTGACGGCCCGGGCCTGACCGATCAGCACACCGGCCGGATCACGTAGCCACGGGCTCGGATCGCGGGGATCAGGGCGTCCACCGCGGCGATGGTCTGGCTGCGGTTCCCGCCGCCGTCGTGCAGGGCGATGATGGCCCCCGGCGACAGGTGGGCGAGCACGCGTGAGGCGATCACCGAAGCGCCGGGACGGGTGTAGTCGTCCGGGTTGACGTTCCACATCAACGTGCCGCTCGAGCGGACCTCCGCGATGCGCTGCTGGATCCGGGCGTTGTGGCTGCCGTAGGGCGGGCGCACGCAGCGGGCCGTGTACCCGGCCTTCGTGATGAGGGCGTCGGTGCGGGCCAGCTGCGAGCGCACCTCGGCATCGCTCAGGCGGGTGAGGATCGGATGGTCCCACGAGTGGTTCGCCAGGTGCTGGCCGTCGCGCACCATCTTGGCCAGCAGGTCCGCGTGGTCCTTGGCCTCGTACCCGACCACGGCGAACGTGGCCTTCACCTGGTACTTGTCGAGCACGGCGAGGAGCTTGGCGGTGTCGGTCGGGCTCGGCCCGTCGTCGAAGGTGAGGGCGATGACCTTCTCACCGGGACGGGCGTCGCCGAAGTCGCGCATGTCGTTGCCGACGTAGCTCACCTCGAGGTGCAGCGTCGGACTGACGACCGAGCCGCGGTCCGACCGGACCCGGAGGTCGTAGGGGGTCGCCGACGTGGGGACCACCCCGAACACGAACGATCCGTCGGACCCGCGCACCGCCACGCGCTGGCGGTCCGACCACGTGCCGCCGACGAGGCGCTGGAGCACGACGTGGCCGGTCGCATCGGCCGGGCGCACCGTGCCCGAGACCAGCAGCGGCTGACCGATGACGATCGCGCTCTGGCTGAGCGCAGCGGCGATCGTCGGCGGCGGGGTGACGTGGAGGATCACGGCGGTGGACGTGATCG
>CAZUYW010000312.1:0-3805 GCA_964624775.1 uncultured Iamiaceae bacterium | reverse complement strand
ACACCGCCGACTCGGTGCGCGGGGAGCTGCTGCGTCGCCAGTACAGCCGCTTCGACGGGGACCGGGACGCCCGGCGCGATCAGATCGGGGCGGTCGCGAAGGCGGTGCTGGGTCGCATCGAGTCGGGCGAGTGGGCCTTCGCCGACCTCGCCACGGCGATGGCCGACAGCGTGGCGGGGCGCCACCTGCTCCTGTGGTCCGCCGATCCCGCGGTCCAACGGGCGTGGGACGACGCCGGTGCGTCGGGCCGCCTCCAGCCCGACTCGGTCTCGGTGGACCTGATCAACCGGGGTGCCGAGAAGCTCGACAGCTTCCTCGTGACCCGGGCCGCGCTCCGCGCCACCCGGCGCCGCGACGGCGACGTGGACCTCACGCTCACCTACGTCGTCCGCAACGACGCGCCCGCCACCGGGCCGACCTACCTCGTCGGGCCGAACATCGCCGGTGCCGTCGCGGGGGAGCACCGCGGGATCGTGCTGGTGAACCTGCCGGGCTCGGCGCGCCGCATCCGCACCTCGGGCGGGCGCCCGTACCTGGCGGGCCGCGACGGGGCCACGGCGGTCGTGGGCGCCGAGGTCCGGCTCCGGCGGGGCGAGTCCGTCACGATCACGGTCCGGGCCGTGCTGCCCGGCGCGCTGGAGGCGGTGCGGCTCGAGCCCTCGGCTCGGGTCCCCCGGACGACCTGGACGGTCGACGGCACGCGCCTGCTGCGGGAGCGGCGCCGGACCGTGGCCCTCGCACCGCGCTGAGCGGTCGCTCCGTGTCGGGCCGACGGCCCGATGTCACCACGGAGCGTGTTGACGAGGAGGCCGACACCGCGTAGGGTGACCGCATGACGTGGCGCCGCCCCCTCCAGCTGTTGGTGGTCCTCCTGATCGCCCTCGCCGGGCTCGGAATCGGTTCGGCGGCGGGAGCGGCCGACAACCCGGACTACACGGCGCCGCCGCCGGTCTCGGTCGCGGGCAACACCACGCCGCAGCCGCTGCGCAAGCTGACCTCGTCGGCCGCCGCGCCCGCCCGCACCCGCATGCCCATCACCGGGGCCGACGTCACCGGCCTGGCGGTCGTGGGCGTGGCGCTGGTGGGAGGTGGCGTCGCCGTGCTGGCGATCCGCCGCCGCACCTTCGCCTGATCGGCCGGCTCGGCCTCAGCGGCCGCGCCGCCCGCGCCCGCGGGCGAGCAGCGGGGCCATGAGCTCGGCGAAGCGTGCCACCGTGGCCTCGACGGCGCCCGTGTCGGGCGGGATGGCGAACGCGCCGGGCTCGGCGATGGCGCGGTCGCAGCACGCGTGCAGGTCGGCCTCGCTCTCGGCCAGGTGCACGAGCTCGCGCTCGGCCATCCAGGCGCAGAACCGCACCTGGTGGTCGTCGACGTGCTCGCCGAGGCTGCCTCGCCGGGGCACCACCACCGGGCAGCGGCCCACCGAGCGGGCATCCATGATCCCGCCGGGCCCGCCCTGGGCGATCACGAGGTCGGCGCCGGCCATGGCGGCCACCAGATCGTCGTAGCCGATCATCGGCACCGAGCGGGCGTGGGCGGGCGCCGCGGTCTCGCCCCGCTGGATCAGCACCGGGATGTCGGGGTGGGCGGCCGCCCAGGCGTCGACCCAGCCGACGAGGCGCGTGAAGGGATGGTGATCGGTGCCGACGGTGACGACGATGCGGGGCGCAGGCTCGGTCACAGCAGCGGGCCGATCACGACGCTGTCGCGGTAGAGGCCCTGCTGCTCGGGCCACTGGACGCAGAACGTGGTGGTGAAGGGGCGGCAGAGGCGCCCGGTCATCGTCGGCGAGTCGATCCGGTCGAACACCTCGACGTAGGCGGTGGGGATCCGCAGCAGCCAGGCCACCACGAAGAAGGGCACGGCGACGCCGGCACCGGTGGACACCACGAGGTCGGGTCGGAGGCGGCGGGTCTCCCGGATCGCCAGGACGAGGTTCCGCAGCAGGTTCGGGATGTTGCGGGTCGTGGGGTGGTGCGCCCAGATCACCGCCTCGTCGGCCAGCAGCGATCGGGCGTCGGGCTTGTCGAAGGTGACCCACGTGCGGTCGTGGTCGCGCCACCAGCCCTCGAGCCGCATCAGCTGGGCGAGGTGGCCGCCGGCGGACCCGACGAGCAGCAGGTGGGAGCGAGGAGCGCCGTCGGTCATCGCGCTCGAAGCTAGCGCCGCCGAGTGGCCCGCTCGGCGCTCGGGTCCGTACCCTCGGCAGCGCATGATCCGCCTCGACGCCGCGTCCTTCCTGCTCCAGTGGGCGGTGGGTGGCCTGTTCTTCTTGTGGGTGACCACGCGGCGGCGCGAGGTCGGGCTCGGCTACGGCTGGCTGATGCGCGGCATCTACGGCCTGATGGCCCTCGGCGCTGTCGGGCTGGGCCAGGCCCTGGGCCCGGTGCCGGTGCGCGACGTGGCCGCGCTCGGCGTGGTGGCCGCCACCGGCGTCGCGCTGGGGGTGTCGATCCGGCGCAAGGAGGCGGGGGTGGCGGGCCAGCGCGAGGTCGTCGAGCGACGCACGGCCCGCGTCGCGGCCATGACCGGCATCGACCGCGAGGAGCAGCGCTTCGATCGCTCGGTCCCCGAGTTCCCGCCCGCGCTCGATCTGGTCGCACCGGCGATCGGGGTCATCGGGCTGATCGCGGCGGGCATCGACGCCGGTTCGCCCGCGTGGCTCTCGGTCCTGCGGCTGCTCGTGGGGGCCGGGTTCCTCGGTGCGGTCACCGACGCCATGCTGCTCGGCCACTGGTACCTGGTGCAGCCCGGCCTGGCGCGCGGTCCGCTGCTGGAACTGGTCCGGTGGACCGCGATCCTGTGGCCGCTCGAGGTCATCGCCCTGCTCATCCCGACGGGCATGTGGTCGGTCCTGAACGGCACGATCGACGATGGCTACGGCGGCATCCTGGGATGGATGTGGGTGACCTGCGCGGTCACCACGATCGGCCTGATCCTCGTCACCCGTGCCGCGCTCAAAGAGCGCCAGTACGCGGCGGTGATGGCGGCGACGGGCCTGCTGTACCTGGCCATCCTCACGGCGTTCGGCACGGACCTGGTGGCCCGCGCCGTGCTGGCCTGAGCGTCCTGACCTCGATCCTCACAAGCCGCCCGACGCTGCCGATGGTGGAGCGGCGCCGGCGACGGCCGGCCCACCCCAGGAGAGTCCCGTGCCCGAGCTTCTGCTCCAGGAGATCAACCCGTATCGCACGCGCCGTGCCTCGTTGCTGCGCGGCAACGGCGACCTGTACCTGTACCTCGAGGACCTGCTGACCGGCACCCCCGAGACCACCTCGGCGGTGTGGGTGGCCAACGAGGCACCGGCACCGACCGATGCGCGCGACATCGCCCAGGCCGGCACGCCTCCGCGGATGGGTGCCGGCGGCACCCGTCACCCCGAGGGCTGTCCCGCCCCGGACAAGCGCTTGCGGCTCGTGTGGTTCGAGGAGGGCGACGCGGTCGCGCTGCTCGACGGTGAGGGCGTGCTGGCGGCCATCCCCGGCTGGGCAGGTCGCAACGACTTCTACGGCTATGCCCGCTACGCCCGGGGCCGTTGCTCGCTCGCCTGGGAGCTGACCCGGGAGGCGAACGACGCCCTCGTCGCCAAATCGGCGGACTCCGAGTCGTTCTGGGCCTGGCGCCTCGACAACGCGTGGCCCGAGATCTCGGGCACGGGCCTGGCCCACCTCGAGCAGAACGTGGGTCCGCAGGAGGCGGCCTGGCCGATCGCAGGAGCCACGTTCCCCGAGCTGATGGCCAGCCGCCACCGCATCCCGAACTCCAACATCTGGGTCACGGCCACCACCGGGCTCTCGGCCCAGCG
>CAZUYW010000311.1:0-3807 GCA_964624775.1 uncultured Iamiaceae bacterium | reverse complement strand
TGGTGGGCGTAACAGGATTCGAACCTGTGACCTCTGCCGTGTGAAGGCAGCGCTCTAACCAACTGAGCCATACGCCCCGGGTGGGACCAGCGACTGTAGCGCGAGGGTCCCGGGGTGCCGAAACGCTGAGCCGGAGCCCGGGCTGCCGTCAGGCGGCGTCGCCGAGCAGCGTGTAGGCGGGGTTGAGCAGCACGAGCTTGTTGCCGTGGACCCCGATCATGCCGTCGACGGTGAGCCGTGCCCCGGGGTGGATGCCGCCGAGGCGACGACGCCCGAGGAACGCGACGGTGAGGCCGCCCGTGTCGTCGGCGAGCACGATCTCGAGGGTGCTCACGTCGGCCCAGGGGCGGACCCGCATCGAGCGCACGGTGCCGGTGACCTGGGTGCGCTGGCGGAACGCCACCGACCCGATCGGCACCGAGGCGGCGGGGTCGTGGGCGGTCACGAGCCCGCCCCGCCGTCGGCACCGGCGTCGGCGCCGCTCGCAGCTGCGGCCTCTGCCGCGTGCTCGGCGTGGTGCGGGTCGTGGTGGGCGTCGTGGTACGCCTGGCGCTCGGCCTCGGAGATGGCGGCCGTGCCCAGGTGGTAGGGCACGAAGGTCACGTTGGCGTGCGGGAGGCGGCTCACCGCCTTGGCCAGCTCGTCCGCGGTGCGGTCGTGCAGCAGGCGGTGCCACAGGTGCGTGTACTCGCGGCGCGGGATGAGGATCGAGACCTCGGTGTTGCCGTCGGCCAGCTCGTCGGCGACGACGTCGAGCACGGCGCGGTCGATGCGCCGATCCGGGCAGTGGACGATGTCGAGCGGCACCCGGGTGAGCCCCAGGTTGACCCACTCCTCGGCCAGGCGTTCGGCGTGGTCGGGGTCGGCGGCGGCGTGCACGGCGCGCACCTCGTCGGCCATGAGGCTGCGGGCGTACTGGATGGCCCGGGCCGCAGGACGATCGACGCCGGCCACCAGGACCAGGGCGCAGTGGCGGCGCATGATCGGGGCGGTGATGGCGTCGGCCACCTCGTGGGCCAGCTCGACCGACTCCGACTCGTACTGGCGGTTCAGCCGCACGAGCAGCGCCACCATGATCGGCACGAGCACGATGATGAACCAGGCGCCGTGGGTGAACTTCATGACGCCGATCACGATCGTGACCACGCCGGTGGTGACCGCACCGAGGCCGTTCACGAAGAGCCCGAGCTTCCAGCCCTTCTCCTTCAGCTTGATGTGGCGGATCGACATGCCGGCCTGGGAGAGCGTGAAGCTCGTGAACACGCCGATCGCGTAGAGCGGGATCAGGTGGGTCACGTCGGCCTGGAAGATCACCACGAGGATGGCGGCGGCGATGGCGAGGGCCACGATGCCGTTGGAGAACACGAGCCGATGGCCGCGCTTGGTGAGCTGCTTGGGCATGAACGCGTCGTCGGCGTGGAAGCTGGCGAGGCGGGGGAAGTCGGCGAAGGACGTGTTGGCGGCCAGCACCAGGATCAGCATCGTGGCCGCCTGCACGAAGTAGAAGATCACGTGCCCGAGGGGCCCGCCGCCGAACGCCTGCTTGGCCACCTGGGAGATCACCGTGACCTTGTCGCTCGGCACCGTGTGGTACTTGGCGGCGAGGAACGAGATCCCGATGAACAGGGTGCCGAGGATCCCGCCCATGATCATGAGCGTCTCGCGGGCGTGCTTGGCCTCGGGCCGCTTGAACGCCGGCACGCCGTTGGAGATGGCCTCCACGCCGGTCATGGCCGCGCCACCGGAGGCGAAGCCCTTGAGCACCAGGAAGATGCCGACGGCGCCGGTGCCGATGGTGACGTGCTCCTCGGGCAGCGGCACGTGCTCGAACCCGTTCATCACGCCACGGGTGACGCCCACGATGATCATCACGAACATCGACACGATGAAGGCGTAGGTGGGCAGGGCGAACAGCTTCCCGGACTCCTTGACGCCGCGCAGGTTGCCCCAGGCGATGATGGCGATGAACCCGAGGGCGAAGGGCACCCGGTACGGGTAGAGGGCGGGGACCGCCGAGTAGAGGGCGGCCATGCCGGCCGACACGGACACCGCGACGGTGAGGATGTAGTCGGTGAGCAGGGCGACGCCGGCGACCTGGGCCGGCAGGAGGCCGAGGTTGTCCTTGGTGACGATGTAGGCGCCACCCGCCGACGGGTAGGCCTTGATCGTCTGCCGGTACGAGAACACGAGGATCACCAGCACGGTGACCAGCGCCATCGTGATCGGGACGAGGAACGCGGTGAAGGCCAGGAAGCCGATCACCGGGATCATCGCCCGCAGGATCTCCTCGGAGGCGTACGCCGTGGACGACAGGGCGTCGCTGGCGAACACCGCGAGGGCGGTCGGCTTGCCGAGGCGCTCGTGCTCGAGCTGGTCGGTGTGCAGCGGCGGGCCGAGCACCTTGCGCTTCATCCGGTAGCGCGTCGTCTCGGGGATCTCGATCCCCGGGCCGGGCGGGAGCGGGGCCGGCGCGGGCCGGGCGGCGGTGGCGGGATCGGTGGGCGCGGTGTCGAGCGCGGTCATGGCTCCGAGTGTCACGGGAGGCCGCATCAAGACGCCGTCGCGAACCGCGGGTCCCCGCAAAGAACCCGTAAAGATCTGCGTGCCGAGCGGTTCCCCGGGCAGGAACACCGTCCCGGGAGGGCGGGGACGGCATGATGCGTCCATGGCGATCGCTCCCCGGTTCCCCTCGCGTCCGTGGGGCATCGCGGCGGGCACGGTGGCCGCGATCGGCGCCTGGCTGATCCTGCTCCCCCTGCGCGACAACCTGAGCACCGCCACCCCGGCGCTCGTCCTCGTCGTGCCCGGCGTGATCGCCGCGGTGCTCGGCGGACGGGTCGCCGCCATCCTCGTGGCCGCCGGCTGCTCGCTCGTGCTCGGCGTGGCGTTCCTGCCGCCCTACGGCGAGTGGAAGATCCTCGAGGCCGAGGACGTCGCCGCGAGCATCGTCTTCGTGGTGGTGGCGCTGCTGGTGGGCGAGCTCACCGCCCGCGAGGCCGAACGCCGACGCCAGGCCGAGCTGCGCACCATCGAGCTCGAGGAGGCCAACGCCGCGCTCGAGCGCACCCGGGTCGAGCAGGAGCGCCTCCGCGACGAGCTGGCCAAGCTCGAGGTCATGGAGCAGGTCGACGCCCAGCGCTCGGCACTGCTGCGGTCGGTGTCGCACGACCTGCGCACCCCGCTCGCCACGATCCGCGGCGTGTCCTCGGACCTGCGCGGCGACACGCCCTACGACGACGCCACGCGCGCCGAGCTGCTCGACCTGGTGGCCGACGAGGCCGAGCGGCTCGATCGGCTCGTCGGCAACCTGTTGTCCATGAGCCGCATCGAGGCCGGCTCGTTCGCCCCCGACCGCCAGGCCGTCGACCTCCACGAGCTGGTCGACACCTGCATCCGCCGCCTCACCCGGGTCCTGCGCGACCGACGGGTCGAGGCCCACGTCCCCGACGACCTGCCCCTGGTGTCGGCCGACTACTCCCAGGTCGACCAGGTGGTGACGAACCTCCTCGAGAACGCCGTCCGCCACAGCCCGCCCCGCTCGACGGTGCGGGTGCGGGCCCGGGACCTGGGCGACCAGGTCGAGGTCGCGGTCGAGGACTCCGGCACCGGCGTGCTGCCCACCGAGCGCCAGCGGGTGTTCGAGGCGTTCCACGCCAGCCGGGGCAGCCGGTCGAGCGGCATCGGCCTGGCCATCTGCCGGGCGGTGGTGGAGGCCCACGGCGGCACCATCCACGTGGCCGACGCGCCGGGCGGCGGCGCCCGCTTCGTGTTCACCCTGCCGGTGCTCGGCCGCCCCGCCGAGCCCGA
>CAZUYW010000310.1:0-3830 GCA_964624775.1 uncultured Iamiaceae bacterium | reverse complement strand
GTGCGGCCCCGGCGCGGGGGCGGGCCTTCACCCCGCGGGCGGCGGCGGAGCGCTGGCGCACCTCGGCCATCACGGCGTCGCGGGTGACGGGGCCGTCGAACTGCCAGGTGGCCACGGGTGCGCCGGTGCGGGCGGGGGCACCCACCGCGGCGCGCATGGCGGCGGCAAGGCCCAGGTTGTCCTCGACGATGGTTGCGCCGGGCACGTCGGCGAGCTGGTCGGCCAGGCCGCCCACGCGGGTGGCGATGAGGGGCCGGTCGAGCAGCTGGGCCCGCTCGGCGACGCCGGAGGACCAGATGTGCCGGTAGGGGAGCACCACGGTGTCGGCGGCGACGATCCACCGGTCGAACGCCTCGTCGGAGACGTAGCCGAGGTGCAGGTGCACGCCGGGCACCTGGGACTCGAGCGCCTCGAGCTCGCGCTGGTGGTCGGCGGCGGCGGGGTCGTCGATGCGGACCGACCCGACGATGTGGAGCGAGGCCCCGAGGTCGGCGAGGCCCCGGAACGCGGTGGCGGCGCGGTCGAAGCCCTTGTGGGGCTGGACGAAGCCGATGCAGAGGAACACGTGGCCCTCGGCCGGGAGCCCGAGCGAGGCGCGAGCGGCGGCGCGGTCGAGGACGGTGCGCACCTCGAAGTCGGCGCCGTGGTCGACGAGCACCACCCGCTCGGCGGGCACCTTGAACTCCTCGATCATCTGGGTGCGGTGCTCGGGCACGTGCACCTCGACGCGGGCGGCGGCGCGGAAGGCGGCGCGTGTCGCCCACGCGGACGGGTCCGACGGCGCGACCCACCGGTGATCGATCTCGTGGAGCCGGATGACGACCTCGGGGCCCGAGCGGAAGGCGGCGGCGAGCGCGGTGCCCGTGGTGATCCGCGACGACGGCGTGGCCGGGTGGTCGTAGAAGAAGTCCGGGTGGAAGTGGATGATCACCTGGTCGAAGCCGGCCATGAGGCGGCGGAGGGCGAACGCCCCCTTCGGGCCGTGGAGGTCGAGGTGGTGGTGGGCGGCCGACGGCTGGGGTGACGCCACCTCGACGTGGTGCCCGGCGCGGCGCAGCGCCCGCACCTGCTGCACGGCGTAGGTGCCGATGCCGTCGCGGATCGGCGGGTAGGGCGTCACCACGAGGATGCGGCGCCCGGTGCTCGGTGCGGCGGGGCTCACGGCATCGCCTCCAGGCTCGCTTCCATGCGGTCGAGCGTGTGCGGCCAGGTGTAGTGGTCGAGCACGTACTGGCGGCCGGGTGCGGCGAGGGCGGCGGCGGCGTCGGGCGCCTCGGCGATGAACCGGAGGCACTGCTCGAGGTCGGCGTCGTCCTCGTAGGTGAGCCCGGCCTGCGAGCGCTCGCAGTGCCACGACACCACGGCCGAGGCCGCGTTGGCGATGACGGGCGTGCCGGCGAGCCAGGCCTCCATGACGGTGCGCGAGAACGACTCCATGACCGAGGGCTGAAGGTAGGCGTCGGCCGCGGCGAACGCGTCGTCACGGGTGGCGTCGTCGACCAGGCCGAGGTCGTGGATGCGGTCGGCGACGTCGGGCGGGGCGTGGACCTCGCCGACCCCGACAGTGACCAGGTGGAGGTCGACGTCCTCCTTGCGGATCGTGGCGACGAAGGCGTCGAGCAGCTGCTCCCAGCCCTTGGCGCCCTCGCGGCGCCCGGCGTAGAGGACGAAGCGGGCGTCGCCCAGGCCGTGGCGGGCGCGGAAGCCCGCCGGGTCGTAGGACTCGGGGATGGGCACGCCCTCACCGATCACGGTGGCCGGGGCGTGGCCGGGCGCGATGGCATCGAGCAGCTCGGCCTCGGGATCGGTGTTGAGCCACAGCTGGGCGACGCCGGAGAACAGCGGCTCGAACAGCTCGAAGCGGGCCTCGGGCTCGTCGTGGAGGCAGGGGCGCAGGATCGTGCGCTCGGGGGCGACGAGCCCGCCGGCGAAGCTCGTCCAGAACAGGTAGGGGGACACCACGATCGCCCGGTAGGTGTCGGCCTCGTCGAGGAGGGCGTGGAAGAGCTCGGGCACCCGCAGGCCGTCGTTCATCCACGCCTCCTGCTGGGCGAGGGTGGGCTGCTCGCCGCGGGCGAGGAGCTGGGGCACGAGCGCCCGGTCGGCGCCGGACGTGTCGTTCACGACGGGGAACCGGCGCACGACGACGCCGCCGTCCTCGCTGCGCCCGGCGGGGTAGTGGTTGGCCCAGGTGAAGTGGTCGCGGGCGCACGTGGTGAGGATCTCGACGTCCCACCCGCGGGCGGCCAGCCCGTGGGCGACCTCGCGCAGCACCAGCTCGGCGCCGCCGATGACGTCGGGGCCGTAGCGGGGAGGGACCAGGGCGAGGCGGCGGTCGTTCACGAGTGCCCCACGCTACCGGTCGGCGCGGTCCGGCTCGGGCCGCCCGGCCTGCGAGACTCAGCCGATGGACGTGCTGGTGTGCACCACCCAGATCCCCTTCATGCGCGGCGGCCTGGAGCTCATGGTCGACAACCTGGTCGGCGCGCTCGAGGCCGCGGGCCACCGCGCCGAGGCGGTCGCCGTGCCGGCGGCGTGGGACCGCGGCCACCTGCTCGACGCCGCCCTCGCCTGGCGGATGCTGCCGCTGTCGGCCGACCTGGTGATCCCGGTGAACTTCCCGGCCTACTTCGCCCGCCACCCGAACAAGGTGCTGTGGCTGGCCCACCAGCACCGCGCCGCCTACGACGGGCTCGGGCAGTCGTGGAGCGACTTCGGCACCGACGACGACTCGCTGGCCGATCAGCGCCAGCTCATCGACTGGGACAACCGCGTGCTGGCCGAAGCCGGCCGGCGCTACACGATCTCGGGCGTGGTCGCCGACCGCCTCCGTCGCTTCAACGGCATCGACGCCACGCCGCTGTACCAGCCGCCGCCGAACGCCGAGCTCCTCACCCCTCGGGCGGGAGGCACGGGCAGCCACGTCCTGTGCCCGACGCGGCTCGAGGCCAACAAGCGCCCGGGCCTGTTCCTCGAGGGCATCGCCGCCATGCGCACCGAGGTGCCCGCTGTGCTGGCGGGCAGGGGATCGCTGCACGACGAACTGGCCGCCGACGCGGACCGCCTCGGCATCGCCGGGCGGGTCGACATGCCCGGGTTCGTGCCCGACGCCGACCTGATCGACCTGTACCGGGACGCGATCGCCGTGGTGTACGCCCCCTACGACGAGGACTACGGGTTCGTGACGCTGGAGGCGTTCCTCGCCGGCGTCCCCGTGGTCACCACGCTCGACAGCGGCGGCGTGCTCGAGTGGGTCGAGCACGAGGTGACCGGCCTCGTCACCGACGGCACGCCCGAGGGGATCGGGGCCGCGCTCGATCGCCTGGTCGCCGATCCCAGCCTCGCCGCCGCCCTGGGCGCTGCGGGCCGCGACCGCGTGAAGGACCTCGGCTGGGACCACGTGGTGGCCACGCTGCTGGGCGGCGCGCCGGCGTGACCGCCCGGCGCCACACCCCGGTGATCGCCCTGGTGGCGACCCCCGCCACGGCGCGCCGCGCCGTGCCGCTGCTCGCGCTGCTCGGGGTGAGGGCGCGGGTGGTGTCGTGGCACCGACCGGCGCCGTCCTTCGTCGGCACGCCGGACGCCCTGCTGGTCACCGAGCCGTCGCTCCTGCCCGGTCTGCCGGACATCCCGACCGCGGTGTGGGATCCAGACGGTGCGGTGGCGCCCGCCCCCGGCTGCACCCGCCTGGTGCCGGCGGCCGACCACCGGGCGGCGGTGGCGCCTGACGCCGTGGTGGTGCCCGAGCACGGCATCGAGGTCGGGGCGTGGCCCGTGCTGCCGCCGCTCGTCCGGGCCCGCTGGCGGGCCAGGCTCGATCTGCCCGCGTC
>CAZUYW010000309.1:0-3847 GCA_964624775.1 uncultured Iamiaceae bacterium | reverse complement strand
CCTCGTCCATCACCTGGGTGGCGGCGTAGTACTTGGCGTCGATCCACGGCACCGTTTCGACGATCTTGGCCGTGCAGATCAGCGCACCCTGCTCGCCGTGCATGAACTGCGACAGCGACCAGTTCTGCATCTCGACGCCGAGCTGCAGCCACTCCTTGTCGCCCCAGAGGGCGAGCGGGCTCCCGCTGAGGTCGGCGTCGCCGAACCCGCCGGCGTTGGCGGCGTTGTTGATCGCCACCTCCTCCTGGTCGACGTCGATCGACCAGTCGAGGTCGGTCTCGCCGTTCCACTGGCTGTGCTTGGCCTTCTCGTACAGCTTGTTGAGCGCGGGCCGACGGCCCTTCTCGTAGTCCCAGGTGAAGATGGCGTCGGCACCGTCCTTGACGGTGCGGATCGCGGCGTCGAGGTCGGAGTTGCTGACCGACAGGATCGCCTCGAGGTCGTTGAGGTCGGCTCGGCCGATGAGCTCTTCGTTGGTGGACATGGTGCTCCTTGCGGGTTCAGGTGGCCGAGGCCGGGACGAGGGACGGAAGGATGAAGCGGTCGACGACCGACCGAGCGTGGGTCACGTCGGTGAGGTCGAGATCGGGACTGGGCGTGAAGACGAGGCTCACGAAGGCGCGCGCCGCGCACTCGGCCGCCCAGGCCGCCGCCGCGGGCGTGGTGAAGCGCTCGAGGCGGGGCGCGAACACGGTGACCGCGAGCTGGTACACGAGGTCGACGTGGTGGAAGCCGAGGACCGGGACGAGGAGGCCGGGCTCGTGGGTGACCACGAATTGGGCGGCGTCGTGGTCGCGGAGCGCGGTGGCGGCGGCGCACAGCCCGCCGGCCACCGCCGCGCCGAGGTCGTCGGCCGCGTCGATGGCGGCGGCGACGGTCGTGGCCGCCCGGGTGAGCTCCCGGTGGCCGAGCGCCTCGAAGAGCTCGACCCGGCCGCCGGGGAAGGCGCGGTAGACGGTGGCCCGAGCGCAGCCCGCCTCGCGGGCGATGTCGGCGACGGCGGTCTTGGTGAGGCCCCAGCGGGCGATGAGGACCAGGGCCGCGTCGAGGATCCGGGTCTCGAGGTCGGCCGCCGAGGGCGGGGCCGACGCGCTGCGGGCCAGCGTCGCGAGCGTCACGGGTGAGACACTAAGAACGTTTCTGTCTCATCGTCAACGATCAGGCTCGGTGACATCGGCCACAGCCGCGAGGGCGGCGGGGGCCAGGATCCCCACCAGCAGCCGCTCGCGGACGAGGCGGCGCACCACGACCGGGTCCTCCAGGTCCCAGCGGCCGGGGGCCAGGATCAGGGAGATGCCGATCCGCGCCAGCCAGTCGGCCCCGTCCTCGGGTGTCACCCCCGGACACAGCTCCTCCCCCGCGAGGCGTTCGACCAGGTACGCCCGCAGCGCCTCCTGGACCTGCGGCGCCGACTGGGTCAGCTGGGGCAGCAGCCGCTCGGGCTCGGTCTCGAGCACCTTCTGGAGCACCTCGTGGCCGGCCACACCCGCACGAGCGTGGAGCAGCGCGGCCTCCACCAGGGAGGGCAGGTCGGGCGCGTCGTCGATCGCGACCGCGAGGTCCGTGAAGAAGTCGCGCACCGCCCAGCTGATCGCGTCGGCGATGAGCTGCTCGCGGCCCTCGGGCACGTGGCGGTACACCGTGGCCCGGGCCACGCCCGCCTCGCGCGCTGCGTCGTCGACCGTGGTCTTGGCGATGCCGTAGCGCCCGATGCACGTGACGGTCGCCGCCAGGATCTGGTCGCGGACGTCGTCGGCCATGGACGAGAGGCTACGGCCGGGAAGCCGGACACTCCGGCCTCCTGTGCGAGCATGGCCCCATGGCGACCGTGCTGCTCACCACCGACGGATCCGATCTGGCCACCGCGGCCATGGTGCGCGGGGTCGAGCTGCTCGGCCGCGACCATCGCTTCGTGGCGCTCGCCGTGGTGCCCCCGGCGTTCGTGCCGGCGGCCGCGGTCAGCCCGATGGACAGCCACCCCACGGTGATCGATGCCGCGCTCGAGGAGGAGATCGAGGCCGAGGACCGCGCCGAGAGCCACGAGTCGCTCGTGAAGCTGATCGACATCCTCGAGGTCGAGGCCACCGAGCGCGTCGTGATGGGCGAGCCCGGTGCCGCGATCTGCGAGGTCGCCGCCGAGGTCGGGGCCGACGTCGTGGTGATGGGCTCGCACGGTCACGGCTGGCTGCAGCGCGTGCTGATCGGCTCGGTGTCCAACCACGTCCTCCAGCACGCGCCGTGCCCGGTCCTGGTGATGCGCCTCGAGGAGCAGCGCTAGGCCGACGGCACCGGATCGGGGTCCCCGAGGGCCTCGATCTCGACCTCCCGCGCCCGCCGGCGCAGGATCAGCGGGTAGCCGACCACGGCCACCGAGGTGAAGAAGAACCACTGGAACGCGTACGAGAGGTGCGGGCCCTCGTCGAGCTCGGGCCGGGGCACCGGCTTGGGGTCGTCGGCCCCAACCGCGGGGTCCTGCTCGACGAGCTGGATCCACCCAGGGAGGAGCTCGGCGTCGACCTGCTGGTCGAGACGGTCGACGTCGGCCCGGGCGAGGGTGCGCAGCGTGCCCGTGGGCGGGTCCTTCGGGCCGAACGAGCCGCGGGTCTCGCTGGGGCGCAGCAGGCCGGTGACCTCGACCTGCCCGCTCGGCGCGGCGACGTTCGACGGCACGCGGGTGAGGCTGCCGTTGTCGGAGATCCAGCCGCGGTTCACGACCACCGCCGTGCCGTCACCCAGGTCGAGGGGCGTGAGCACCCAGGAGCCGGGGGCGCCGTCGAGGCTCCGCGACCGGACCAGGACCTCGTCGTCGGCGAGGTAGCGGCCCGTCGCGGTCACCCGACGGAACTCGACGGGGCCGACGGCCGCCTCGGGATCGTCGGCGCCCACGAGGTCGGTGACCGGGACCGTCGCCGCGGCGATGTGCGCTTCGATCTTGTCGTTGCGGGCGCGCTTGTCGTCGAGGCGGCGGAGCTGCCACAGGCCGAGGTTGATCATGGTGATGATCAACGCCAGCACGAACAGGTGCGACACGATCCACTTGGGGGCCAGGGCGAAGCGGTAGCGGGCCATCCCGGCCGAGGCTACGGGTGGGCGCCGCCCGCGCTGTAGTCGGCGATCAGCCGAAGGCGACCCGCACCACCGTGGCGGACCACACCTCGCCGTTCTCGGCGCTGTCGGTGTAGTAGACCACCGCGCCACGGCCCTTCCCGGGACTGGTGAAGGTGATCGAGCCGTCGAAGGGAGCGGCGGGGCCGCCGCCGCCCATCACGTTGCCGGTGCCGATCGCCTCGGCGGAGCCGTCGGCCACGACCTTGACCAGCACGGTCCCCTCGAAGGCGAGCGCCGTGCCGGTGGTGCGCATCGGCGAACTGACGGCGGCGAGGCGGGCGGGCGTGTCGACGGTGATGGACTCCGTGCCGGCGCCGATGACCCACCACGAGCCATCGGTCCCGAACTGACGGACCAGGACCGTGGTCACCGGGCCGTCGGCCCGTGGCCGCACCGGCACCTCGCCCGATCGGCTGTCGCCCTGCTGGAAGGCCCCCACCAACCGGGTCCCGGAACCCGACGAGCGTGCCGGCGAAGTCCTCGGCGGCCTCGGTCGGGGAGGTGAACCGGGTGGTGCCGGCGGGATCGGGCCACACGACCTGGGCCGCGTCGGCGTCTGACAGGCCCGTGGAGGGTGCGCTGGTGGTCGAGGTGGAGGTCGAGGTCGACGTCGAGGTGCTCGACGGTGCGGTCGAGGTCGAGGTCGAGGTGGTCGACGCCGTGGTCGAGGTCGAGGTCGACGTGCTCACGTCGTCGTCGTCCCCGCGCAGCACGAGCCAGCCCACCAGGGCCAGCACCG
>CAZUYW010000308.1:0-3853 GCA_964624775.1 uncultured Iamiaceae bacterium | reverse complement strand
CCGCGCCCCTCGCTGGCCCCCTCGATGAGCCCCGGGATGTCGGCCATGACGAACTCGGCCCCATCGTCGAGGCGGACGACGCCCAGGTTCGGCTCGAGCGTGGTGAACGGGTAGTCGGCGATCTTGGGCTTCGCCGCCGACACCCGCGAGATGAGGGTCGACTTCCCGACGTTCGGGAATCCCACCAGCGCCACGTCGGCGAGGAGCTTGATCTCGAGGCGCAGCCACCGCTCCTCCCCCGGCTCGCCCTGCTCGGCGAAGGTCGGCACGCGGCGGCGGTTCGACAGGAACCGCTCGTTGCCCTTGCCGCCCCGACCGCCCGCGGCCGCGAGCCACCGGTCGCCGGGGTTCACGAGATCGGCGAGCAGGTTGCCGTCGGCGTCGCTCACGACCGTGCCCTCCGGCACCGGGATCACGAGGTCGGCACCACCGTGGCCGTGCTTCTTCTTGCCCTGGCCGTGGGTGCCGTTGGCGGCCCGCCGGTGGGGGTGGTCACGGAAGGCCAGGAGCGAAGCCACGTTGCGGTCGACGACCAGCCAGATGTCGCCGCCCTTGCCGCCATCGCCGCCGTCGGGTCCGCCGCGGGGCACGTGGGCCTCGCGACGGAAGGACACGCAGCCCGCGCCGCCATCGCCGCCGCGGACGTTGAGCTGGACCTCATCGACGAATCCCGACACGGCCCGACCCTACCGGCCGGGCTCTGCCCACCCGCAGGCCACTACTCCTCGACGAGGTGCACCGGGTCGCCGATGACGCGTGCCGACCAGACGGTGCGGTCATTCGGTGAGGCGCCGGCCCGCACCGACAAGAACTCGTACTTCACCTTCCACCAGCAGTCGGCCGAGCACGTGTAGGTGGTGGGCACCTTGATCTCGATGTCGAGCCACTGCCCGTTGTACTTGTTGACGCCGGCGTCTCTGGTCAGGATCCGACAGGTCGGCGTGCTGGTGGCGGTGCCTCCTCTCGGTCGGAACACGCAGGCCTGTGTGGTGCCTCCGGGCCCGAGGATGTTCACCCAGTACGTGCCGGACTGGCCGTCACCGGGATCGAAGAGCGAGATGAGCAGGGTCTTCCCGGCGTGCAGGGGCTCGATCTTGGTCAGGTAGAAGGTGGACACGACGTTGCCGCTCAGACCCGGCAGGTTGTTGAACAGCGACAGGTCGCCCATGGTGTAAAGGGTCGGCTGGGTCGACCCGCTCAGGGTCGCCTTCAACGAGAACTGGTTCCAGCCGTCGCCCGCGTCCGTCACCGACGGGATGTTGGACGTCTTGACCTGGAGGTACCACTGGCCCTGCACCGATGCGGTGATCGAGCACAGGGTCTGCCACTGGTTCTTGTAGGTGGCCGAGCTGGCCCCACTCGCCAGGTACAGCCTGCCCGGACCGGTCGAGCACTTCCCGGCGGTGCTGTAGGTGCTGGTGAGTCCATCCAACGCCTGGAGGGGTGTGCTGTCGGCCTTGAAGAACTCGAACTGGGTGTTGACGGTGCCGTTGTCGGCCGTCTCCACGTTCGGGTAGTTGGAGCGGGCGTAGTTGCCGGCGTCGTAGATCGACAGCGTGAGCGTCTGTCCGACAGCCGAGGCGGGCACGTCGACCACGTAGAGGTAGCCCCAGGTGCGGTACTCGTTGTTCAGCGGCGAACAGCTGGTGCCCGAGGTGCCGGCGCCGCACTTGGTGCTGTAGGGGTCACCGTTGTTCTTGTCGGTGTATGGCCCGGAGATCGAGGCCCAGAGGTTCGGTGAATAGGCGGGACTGGCGAGGGGGTCGTTGCCGAGCCGGTTCTCGGGGCTCCCGAGCGGGACGGGGAGGATGTACTCAGCCGTGCCCTTGCGAGTCAACGTGATGTTCCGACCACCGAGGTTCTTGTAGAAGAAGCTCCCGACGTTGGGATCGGTGATCGTGACGCGCAGCCGTCGATCGCCCACCTGAGCCACCGTGACCGTGACCCCGGCGACGCCGTTGGTGTAGCCGTTCTTGGTGGCCGCCTCCTTGGCGTAGGTGATCGCCGAGCTGATGTCGGGGAGCCAGACCACCCCGGCCAGGGCGGCGGCATCGGCGGCCTTCTGGATGTCGGAGGATTCGTTGTACCAACTGCCGACGTCGATGGCCAGGCCGGCCATCAACAAGATGGGCACGAGGAGCAGCGCGAACATGACCATCACGTAGCCGTGCTCACGCTCAGCGGCGGCGGTCTTGAACGCCCGGGGACCGTGGTGATGCGCAAAGGTCATGGTGGGCCTGCCTCCAGGTGTTGCACGGCGACGCGGTGACGCGGTGTCGCTCATGGCTCCAACCTCATGACCGCGAACCGCTCGACCGAGATGGCCGAGCCCATCATCTTGAAGTCAAGGGGCTGGGAGACCTTGATCCACATGCCGTAGTACTCGGCCGTCAGCTGGACGTCGATGCGGCTCGCGGGACACCAGTTGGACACGAGGGCGGTGGTCAGACACCCGTTCGCGTCGAAGCTGGTGTCGGACATCGCAGCGAAGGCCGCCCCATCGATGATGTTGCACTTCGAGCTCGTGGTCGTCGCCGTCTTGCAATCGGTCGGGACCGTGCCGTTCGCCGAGTCGGCCCGGTAGATCACCACCCGCACCACGCTCGCGAGGGAGCCGCTCGACTGCAGCGACGCTCGTGCGCCGGACAGCGCGTACCAGTCCGCCTTCTGCTGGGTGCCGAGCGCCGAACCGGTGCGCACCCCCGATCGCACGCCTTCGGTGACCCGCAGGCCAGCCCGCCACGCGGTGCCGTAGTTCCAGGTGGCGGCCACCACCGAGGACAAGAACAGCGCCACGAACGCGAGCTCGACCACCGCGGTTCCGCGCTCGCCGTTGGCGCGCCGGCGGCGCACGCCCCGTCGGTCACCGAACAGCATCAGAACTCCCGTGGCTCGAGGCGGATCACCGACGTGTCGGAGATGTCCTTCTGGGAACCGAACATCTTGGTCACCCACGGATGGGAGACCTTGATGTACACGCCGACGTACTCGCTGCCGGTGCCCGTGCTCGACACCTTGCGGTTGATCGGACACCACGCGTCGTCGAGCGCCTCGCCGGCCTGGCAGCCCCACCTGGACTTGTCCTTCACGAGATCGGTGGGCGTGTACACGTTGCAGTAGTTCGTCGTGCGGGTGCCGAGCTTGCACGTGGGGTTGGGCGGCGCGCCGAAGCCGTCGGCCTTGTAGACCACGACGTACTTGATCTGGTTGCGGGGGATGGCCGCGCTCTCCCGGTTGATCGCCTGCACGATCGCGTAGTCGGCGTAGGGATCGTTGCCGGCCGAACTCGCCACGCGGGCACCCGCGCGGACCGTGTTCGCCGCTGCCAGGTAGTCGTTCATGTACAGCCCGATCTCGACGATGCCGAGCAGGAGGGTGAAGAAGACCGGCGTGACGAAGGCCGCCTCGAGGATGGACACACCCCGCTCGCCGCGTCGCCGCGCCCCGCCACGGGCGGGTGTCACGACATGGCGAACCGGAGGGTGCCACGAGAAGAACCGGAGATGCACCCTCTCTGTATCGGCACGAGGCCCCCCGACCATGAGGACCACCTCGCCAATCCCGATCGCGGTCGCGCCGGGCGCCAGGGTGTCAGTGGGGATCCATAGGCTGGCCTGGTGTCCCCGTACGCTCACCTTCGCTCCGCCACCCTCGCCGTTGCCCACGCCCCGCTACCCGTCGCAGCCGTGACGGGCACCCTGCTCCACCGGGTCGATCGCGAGGCCCACGAGCTCGAGCTGCTCGCGCCTGGCGCCACCCGATCGAGCGGCAGCGGCAACCGGGCCATCCCCGAGGAGGCGGACCGCTTCCGCACCTGCTTCGAGCGCGACCTCGATCGCATCCACCACGCCAA
>CAZUYW010000307.1:0-3857 GCA_964624775.1 uncultured Iamiaceae bacterium | reverse complement strand
CGACACGCTCACCCAGACCTTCGCCGCCCTCGCCGATCCCACCCGGCGCGCCATCCTCCACCGCCTCACCGAGGGCGACGCCACCGTCAACGAGCTCGCCGAGCCCTTCGCCATGTCGCTCCAGGCCGTGTCCAAGCACCTGAAGGTCCTGGAGCGGGCCGGGCTCATCAGCCGCACCCGCACCGGCCAGGCCCGACCGTGCCACCTCGAAGCCGATGCGCTCGAGGGCGCGGCGGACTGGATCGCCGAGAACCGCCAGATCTGGTCGGACCGCTTCGACCGCCTCGAGGCCCACCTCCGGGCCATCTCGTCGGGCGCCCCGCCCGCACCCTGATCACCCCACCATCCATCCACCGAGGAGACACTGCACCATGTCCGACGCCTACAACCCCGCCACCGATCCCGACCGGGGCGAGGTCATCATCACCCGGGTGTTCGACGCACCCCGCGAGCTCGTGTTCGCCTGCATGATCGAGCCCGAGCACCTCACCCACTTCTGGGGCCCTCCCGGGATGTCGACCCCGCTCGACAAGATCGAGCTCGACCCGCGGCCCGGCGGGGTGTTCGCCACCACCATGGTCAACGACGAGACGGGCGAGGAGTACCCGAACCGCGGCGTGTTCGTCGAGGTGCGGGCCCCGGAGTTCCTCTCGTGGTCCGAGCCGGGCCTCGACATGCTCAACTCGTCCACCTTCGTCGACCTCGGCGACGGCCGCACCGAGGTGACGATCCACCAGACCAACGTGCCGTCGATGTTCCGGTCGCCCGAGGCCCAGGCCGGCTTCAACGCCAGCCTCGACCGTTTCGCCGCCTACCTGGTCACGCTCCAGGCCTGACCCCCGGAACCGCTCGTGTCCGGCCGTGGTGGCGGTGCCACCATGGCCGGATGCGAGCGACCATCCCCTACCTCCAGCTCGGCTTCGAGCGCCTCACCACGGCCACCCGCCGGGTCACCGACGAGGAGGTGATCGTCGCACCGTTCGGGGCGGGCACCACCTCGATCGCCGGGCTCGTCACCCACTGCGCGGGCGTGTCGGAGTTCTGGCTCGGCCACGTCGGCCTCGGGCGGCCGAGCGAGCGCGACCGCGACGGCGAGTTCACCGCGACGGGCACCGTCGACGAGCTGATCGCCCTCGCCGAGGCCGCCGCCGCCCAGGCCGCGGCCGACATCGAGGCCCTCCTCGCCGGAGGCGGCCGCCCGAACGAGATGCGGGCCTTCGCGCTCGACGGCGGCAGCGACGAGGCGCTCGTGCTCCACGTGATCGAGGAGGTGTTCCAACACGTCGGCCACGTGGAGATCACCGCGGACATCCTGGAGCACCGCCGGGCCTGATCAGCGACCTGCGTCCTCCAGGAGCCAGCGCACCGTCTGGTGGGCGTGCTCCTCCCACGGCGACCCGAAGCTCCAGGCCATGGCCTGGGCGATGGTCCAGCCGCGCGCTCGCTCGCGATCCACCCCCAGCTCGGCGCTGAGCCAGTGCAGCCGACCCGACACCGAGATCGGGTCGTGGCCGAGCGGGACGGCCCGCACGACGGGCGCGACCGCGAACGCGAGCTCCCCCACCACCGGCTTCGGATCGATCGCGAGCCACGGGAGCCGCGTCGAGGCCAGCACGTTGCCGGGGTGGAGATCCTGGTGGATCAGCACCTGGGGCCCCTGCACCGGCGCGAGCTCGGCGATGGCGTCGAGCGCGGCATCGACGAGGCGACGCTCGCAGGGGCAGCCCGCCCGCTCCCACGCCCCGACCAGGCCGTCGGCCCATCCGGCGGCGACGTCGGCGAGGCGATCGAACGGCGACTCGACCTCGACCGCGAGGCGTCGGATGATCGCGGCGAGCACCGCGAGCGGATCGATCCGCTCGTCGGACACGTCGCCGAGCGCGACCCCCGGCCGGCAGCGTTCGAGCAGCAGCGCCGACCGGGCGGCGTCGTGGGCGAGCAGCATCGCCGCGCCCTCCCCGCCCCAGGCCGCAAGGGCGGCTGCCTCGTGGGCCGCGTCGGGGTGGGGCCACTGGAGCTTCACGACCACGTCGGTGTCGCGCCACCGTCCGGGCGCGGACCACGACACGGTGCAGCCGGGGAAGGGACGGTCCTCGTCGATCTCGACGTCCCAGAGCTCGCGCACCTCGCGCACGAGCCGGCCGAGCCGGGAGATCCAGGGCGCGCCCGTGGGGTCGTCGGCCAGCCATGCGACACCGTCGGGAATGCGCATCGGGTGAGTCTCCCACTGCCGGGGCCTCGGCGTGCCAGGATCGTTCGCCGTGGAGCAGTGCCGATCGATCCTCGCCGCCTGGGCCGATCTGGCACCGGGCCCCGACGGTGGCGTCGACCTGCTCGCGGCCAAGCGCGACGACTTCCTCTGGCTCGGCACGCGCCACTCGCTCTACGAGCACGGCCGCCCCGAGATCGCCATCCCGGGGTCCTGGCACGGGCGGCGCCTCGCCCAGATCGACGCCCTGCACGCGGACACCCACGTCCTCCGCGAGGGCTGGGTGTTCCTCGCCGGGTCGATCGTGCGCGACGGCACCCGCCACCTGGTGCTCCAGCCCCTGATCTCCCGTGCGGTGCGGCTGAGCAGCGAGCCCGTCGCCGCGACCATCACCCGAGCGGGCGCCCGCGGCGTCGCCTCCCAGCTGTCCGGGGTCGACCTGGGCCAGTCGGCGGCCGCGATGCTCAAGCTCCGCCGTGACGGCGAGACCGAGCTGACCTGGCTCGTGGACGATCCCGACCGGCGCAACGCGCTCGCCGACCAGGCCGAGTTCGGCCGCGGCGGGCTCCGCGACGTCGAGGCCAGTCCCGCACTGGTCCAGCGCATGCCCGCCCTGCGCTCCTGGGTGCTCGACGTGGCCCGCGCCACCGGGCTCGAGCTCGACGTGGCCCACCTGATCGAGACCCGCGACCCGTGGACGTTCCTCGAGGAGGCCGACGGCGTGCGGATCGTGGTGGGCGGCGCCGTGTGGGCGCAGCCCGAGGCGCCCCGCACCGTGCACACCCGGGCGCTCCTCGAGTGGTCCCGCGTGCCCGACCTCGGCGGCACCGCGTTCGCGGTCCTCTACGGCGGGGCGCCCGCCGACGCCCCGCCCGACGATGGGCGGGTCGACAGCCCGTTCGCGCTCAGCCCCTCCCAGGTCGAGGTCGTGCGCCGCGCCCGCACCGCTCCCCTGTCGGTGGTCTCGGGCGCGCCGGGCAACGGCAAGTCGCACGCGGTCGCTGCCGTGGCGCTCGACCACGTGGCCCGCGGTGAGAGCGTCCTGATCGCCACCCGCAGCCGGTTCGCGGCCCGCTCCATCGCCGAGATCATCGATCGGGTGCCCGGTCCCGACGCCCTCCGCTTCGGCGACATCGTCGACGGCTCCTCGGTGGCGGACGAGCTCGGCGAGGTCCTCGTCGACCACCGGCCCGATCCGCCCGGCGGCGGCGGGCTCGACCACGTCGTCGCCCGGCGGGACACCCTGCACGCCATGGTGCGGGGCGCACTGGAGCTCGAGGCGATGGCCGCCGAGGCCCCGTCGTCGATCACTGCCCTGCGGGTGGTCGCGCCCCGGGCGTTCGACCTCGACACCGACCTGGACGCGCTCGACGGCCTCCTCGCCGACGCCGGGCGCGAGCGGCACGGGCTGTTCGCCGGCGCACGCCAGCGCCGGGCGCTCGACGAGCTGGGCGACGCCATCGGCGCACCCGCCACCGATCTCGCGGCGATCGGCACGGCGCTGGAGGCGGCTCGACGGCGCCGGGCGGCCATCGCGCTCGCGGCCGACGGCGGCACCCGCCTGGCCGACGAGTGGGTCGCCCTCGCCGCGGCCGAGGGCGCAGCGCGCGAGGCGGTCGGCCTGGCATCGCGGCGGCGCCAGGAGCTC
>CAZUYW010000306.1:0-3887 GCA_964624775.1 uncultured Iamiaceae bacterium | reverse complement strand
ACCGGATCACGAAGTACCGCAGCGACGTGATCGTGAAGCCGTTCGAGGCCAAGACGATCCGCACCATCGACTGGCACGACTGGAAGCCGGCCCTGCTCGAGGGGTTCGCCGGCGTCACCCAGAGCGGACTGGGCACGGCCTATCCGCCGTTCCAGGGGTTCCCGTTCGAGACGTTCCCCGTCAGCGGCAAGACCGGCACCGCCGAGGTCGGCGACGACGCGAACTCCAAGCGCGACAACTCGCTGTTCGTCGGCTTCGGCCCCAACCCCGACAACCAGTGGGTCGCCTCGGTCATGATCGAAGGCGGCGGGTTCGGCTCGGAGGCCGCGGCACCGGCGGCCCGCGTGATCCTCGAGGGGATCGCCGACGGCTCGACCGCCCGCTTCACCATCCCCGAGGACGGACGCATCGACGCGGAGGCCGCGGCGGAGCGCACCGCGGGCATCGGCGTGGGCGGGGCCGACTGATGGCCACGACCTACCGGCCGCGGCCCTCCCTCGGCTCCTCGGGGCGGCGACCCCTCGCCAACATGGGCCGCAACTCGGCGTCGCCGTTCCGCCACGTCGACCTCGTGCTCGTGGTCTGCACCGGGATCGTCGCCCTGTTCGGCGCGGTGATGGTCTACAGCACCACCCGCGGCCCCACCCCGCCCTACGACCTGTCCTACCTCAAGCGCGTCGTGATGTTCCTCGTGATCGGCGGCGTGGTCATGGTCGGTGCCGCCCTCTTCGACTACCGCAGGTTGCGCGACTACTGGCCCTTCATCTACGGCGGCAGCACCCTGCTGCTCCTCCTCGTGCTCATCCCCGGCATCGGCTCCACCAAGAAGGGCACCCAGGGCTGGTTCCAGCTCGGGCCCTTCCAGCTGCAGCCCTCGGAGTTCGCCAAGCTCGGCATGATCATCGGCTTCGCGGGGCTGGCCTCGCAGTTCCGCGGCGACCTCGACAACGCCCGCGTCGGGATGCTCCTCGGGCTCTGCGGCGTGCCGATGTTCCTCGTGCTGCTGCAGCCCGATCTCGGCACCACGCTCGTGTCGGTGGCCGTGGCGTTCGCCCTGCTGCTGGTGGCCGGGGTGCGCCCGAGGATCCTGGGGGTGCTGGCGGTCGCCGCCGTGCTCGGCTCCGCGCTGATCCTCACGTCGGGCGTGCTGAAGGAGTACCAGGTCGCGCGCCTCACCACGTTCATCGATCAGGACGCGGCCAAGCCCAAGGCCGATGCCGAGGGGGCGGCGTTCAACCTGGAGCAGGGCAAGCTCGCCATCGGCGCGGGTGGCATGTGGGGCCAGGGGCTGTTCAACGGGGCCCAGACCCGGGCCGGCAACGTGCCCGAGCAGCGCACGGACTTCATCTTCACCGCCGTGGGGGAGGAGCTGGGCTTCGTGGGGTCGGCGACACTGCTCGCCCTGCTCGGGGTGATCGTCTGGCGGGTCTGGCGCGCCGCCCAGCTGGCGCGGGACGAGTTCGGCACGCTCCTGTGCACCGGGATCATGGTGATGCTGGTGGTGCAGATCTTCGAGAACGTCGGCATGACCATGGGCATCATGCCGATCACCGGCATCCCGCTGCCGCTCATGTCGTACGGGGGCTCGGCGTTGATCCTCACGTTCCTGTCGATCGGCCTGGTGCTCAGCGTGCACATGCGGCGCTTCGCCTGAGCCGCGGCCCCCACGCCACGAGGCCGCAGATGCTCGTTCCGTGGCCCTCGACCGGTAGAATCCGGCGGTCATGACTGTCTGGCCCCAGCTCGAGCCCCTGCTCGGCAAGGTCCAGAAGCCAGCCCGCTACATCGGCTGCGAGGACGGGTCCCAGACCCCCGAGCACCGGGCCGATGCCGCGGCCTGGCTGCTGGCCTACCCCGATACCTACGAGATCGGGCTGCCGAACCAGGGCCTCCAGGTCCTCTACGAGATCATCAACGAGCGCGCCGACGGCGTTGCCGAGCGGACCTACGCGCCCTGGGCCGACCTCGAGCCCCTCATGCGGAGCCACGGCGTGCCGCTGTTCTCGGTCGACACCCACACGGCGGCGGGCGACTTCGACATCTTGGCCTTCAACCTGTCGGCCGAGCTGACCTTCACGAACCTGGTGAACCTCGTCGACCTCGCGGGGTGCCCCGTCCGGGCCGCGGATCGTGCTGCGGGCGACCTGCTCATCGGCGCGGGTGGCCACTGCACCTACAACCCCGAGCCGATCGCCGACTTCTTGGACTTCGTGGTCCTCGGCGACGGCGAGGAGGTCGTGGGCGAGATCACCGAGGCGGTCGCCGCGTGGAAGGCCGAGGGCAAGGCGGACCGCCAGGACATCCGTCGGCGCCTCGCCGCCATCTCGGGCGTGTACGTGCCGGCCCTCTACGACGCGATCTACGAGGACGGCCGGCTCGTCGCCACCGTGCCCAACGACCCCGCAGCCCCGGACCTCGTCGAGAAGCGCACGGTGGCCGACCTCGCCGACTGGCCCTACCCGCGCCGCCAGCTCGTGCCGCTCACCGAGGTGGTCCACGACCGCCTCAACGTCGAGGTCTTCCGCGGCTGCACGCGGGGCTGCCGCTTCTGCCAGGCCGGGATGATCACCCGGCCCGTGCGGGAGCGCCCCGCCGACCAGGTCCGCACCATGGTGAGCGAGGGGCTGCGCCGCACCGGCTACGACGAGGTGGCGCTCACCTCCCTGTCCACCGCCGACTTCTCGGGCATCGACCAGGTCGTCCGCGACACGGTCAACGATCCCTCGTGCGGCGGCCAGATCTCGGTGTCGCTGCCGTCGCTGCGGGTCGACGCCTTCACCGTCGGCATCGCGGGCGAGATCCAGAAGGCCCGCCGCACCGGGCTCACGTTCGCCCCGGAGGCCGGTTCGTGGCGGCTCCGCCAGGTGATCAACAAGCTGATCACCGAGGAGGACCTCTACGCCGCGGTGCGCTCGGCCTACTCCCAGGGCTGGCGGCGGATGAAGCTCTACTTCCTCACGGGGCTCCCGACCGAGACCGACGAGGACACGCTCGGCATCGCCACGCTGGCGCGCAACGTGATCGCGATCGGCAAGGAGTACCACCGCAACCCGTCGGTGACCGTGTCGCTCGGCGGCTTCGTCCCGAAGCCGTTCACGCCGTTCCAGTGGTTCGGCCAGAACACGCGCGAGGAGCTGTCCCGGAAGGTCTTCCTGCTGCGCGACGAGCTGCGCCGCGACCACGGCATCAAGCTCCGGTGGCACGACCCGAAGGCCAGCGTGGTCGAGGGCCTGCTCGGGCGCGGCGACCGCCGCCTCGGCGCGGTGGTGGAGGACGTGTGGCGCAACGGCGGCACGTTCCAGGAGTGGTCCGAGCACTTCGACCTCGATCTCTGGGAGGCGGCCCTGGAGCGCGCCGGGCTGCGCGTCGAGGACTACGTCTACCGGCACCGCACCGAGGACGAGGCCCTGCCCTGGGACCACCTCTCGGCCGGCCTGCACAGGGACTTCCTCTGGCAGGACTGGCGCGACGCGCTGGCCGAGGTCGGCCTGCCCGACTGCCGGTGGACCCCCTGCTACGACTGCGGCGCCTGCACGGGCTACGGCATCGAGCACGTCGTCGCCTCCGCGGTGCCGCCGGCCGGCGGCTCGCAGGGCACCGGCCAGGATCTGGGCGTCGGCGGCGAGGTGCCTGTCGTCCTGCTGCCGGCCAAGCCGGTGGGGGCGGGCGCACCGTGAGGCTCCGCATCCGCTTCGCCAAGACCGGCAAGATCCGCTGGACCAGCCACCGCGACCTGGCCCGCATCTGGGAGCGCGCCGTGCGCCGGGTGCAGCTGCCGATCGCCTACTCGGCCGGGTTCTCGCCGCACCCGAAGCTCCACTTCGGCCTGGCCCTCTCCACCGGCCACGAGTCGCTCGCCGAGTACCTCGACATCGATCTCGTCGACG
>CAZUYW010000305.1:0-3887 GCA_964624775.1 uncultured Iamiaceae bacterium | reverse complement strand
AGGTGTCCTCGGCCACGATGATGCCGGTGGTGGACAGCATGCCGATGCCGGCGAGGGCCACGAGGTACACGGAGAACTTGAAGCTGCCACCGCCGAGGGCGACCGCCGCGCCGATGGCCACGGCCACGGCGATGAGGGCCCACACGGCCGACTCGAGGCCGAGGCTGATGCCCTCGAGCACCGTCGTGGCGGGGCCGGTGCGGCTGGCCACGGCGATGTCCTGCACCGGCTTGGTGGTGGTGGAGGTGAAGTAGGCGGTGATCTTGGAGGCGGCGAAGCCGAGGGCGATGCCGACGAGCACGGCACCGAACATGCGGGCGCCGGGGTTCGACACGAGCAGCTCGCGCCGGCCCACGCCCGGGTCGGGCTGGCCGACGTAGCCGAAGGCCAGGGCGGCGGCGCCGAGGACGGCGATCACCTGGGCGATCGAGATGCCGCGGTTGATGCAGGCGAGGGCGTCGCTGTCGTTCGGGCCGGCCTTCACGAGGAAGATGCCGATCGCCGAGGCGACCAGGCCGACGGCCATCACGGCCACCGGGAACACCAGGCCGCGGGCGGCCTGGTCGGGGCCGACGCCGATGGCCTTGAAGGCCGAGACGCCGAGGATGATCGAGGCCACGAGGGTCACGCCGAAGCTCTCGAAGAGGTCCGAGGCCATGCCGGCGCAGTCGCCCACGTTGTCGCCCACGTTGTCGGCGATGGTGGCCGGGTTGCGGGGGTCGTCCTCGGGGATGCCCGCCTCGACCTTGCCGACGAGGTCGGCGCCGACGTCGGCGGCCTTGGTGAAGATGCCGCCGCCGACCCGCAGGAACAGGGCGAGCAGCGAGCCGCCGAAGCCGAAGCCGACCAGGATCGCCGAGCTCGTGTTCTGGAAGACGAGGATGATGATCGTGGCGCCGAGCAGGCCGAGGCCGGCGGTGGCCATGCCGACCGAGCCGCCGGTGCGGATGGCGACCTTGAGGGCGCCGGGGAAGTCGCTCTTGGTGGCGGCGGCGGTGGTGCGGATGTTGCCGCGGGTGGCCAGCCACATGCCGAGGAAGCCGATCGAGCCCGAGCACAGCGCACCGAAGATGAAGGCGAGCGTGCGGAAGGCGCCGGACTGCCCGAACGACAGGGCGACCTGGCC
Source organism: uncultured Iamiaceae bacterium (assembly GCA_964624775.1). Taxonomy (GTDB): domain Bacteria; phylum Actinomycetota; class Acidimicrobiia; order Acidimicrobiales; family Iamiaceae; genus Aquihabitans. Next base: position 2,761 of record CAZUYW010000305.1, on the reverse strand, counting down.
GCTGTCCTTCAAGATCTCCGAGGAGGTCAGGAACACCACCACGGCGAGCGGCACGACGATCATGCCGATCGTGCGGAACTGCCGGGTGATGTAGGCCATCGCGCCCTCCTGGACGGCGGTGGCGATCTCCTTCATCTCGTCGGTGCCGTCCTCGGACTTCAGCACGCCCTGCATGAGGACGTACCCGACGCCCAGGGCGCCGAGCGCCACGATGAGCGAGAAGTAGAGGAGGGCCTTGTCGGTGCTATCCAGCTGGAAGAGCTGGTAGCCGCCTTCGGCTGCGAACAGGTTCACCGGGGATCCTTCGTCGGGTCTGCGGGTGGAACGGGACGACGATCCGGCCACGCGCACGGCTGGCCCCGCGTGCAGTTGGGGCGCGCGAACGGCCGGAAAGTCACCTTTCGCTACTACGTCAGACTGAGGCGGTGCAAGACGAACGGGTCGCCCGGCGGGCGATCAGGCCAGGCGGTCGGCCACGGCGTCGGCGGTCGCTTCGCCCGAGCGCACCGCGCCCTCCATGTAGCCGTTCCACACGGGGGCGCACTCGGCGCCGGCCCAGTGGATGCGGCCGACCGGGGTGCGCAGGGCGTGGCCGTACGCGGTCCACACGCCCGGTGTGAAGTGGGCCCCGTAGCAACCCCGGCTGAACTCCTCGGCCATCCAGTCCCGCTCGAGGTACTCGAGGGGCTCGGCGGCCTGGCGCCCGAAGTAGCGCACGAGGCAGTCGATCACGACCTGGCGACGGTCCTCGAGCGAGCGCTGGGCCCAGATGCGACCGTCGTTGGCCTCGAGGAAGCCGACGAGGATCCCCGGGCTGCCGGCCGGTGGCGTGTTGTCGAAGGTGACCTTCACCGGCCCGGTGTCCGAACCGACCTGGCCGTTGAGCCCGTCGTGGCGCCAGAACGGCTCCGGGTAGATGGCGTACACCTTGATCACCGACCCGGCCGGGAGGCGCTGGGTCAGCTGGTCGCGCCACGAGGGCAGCGCCGGGGCGTACTCGAGGCGGCCGGCCAGCGTGGGCGGCAGGGTCACGATCACCTCCCGCCCGCTGATGGCGTCGCCGTCTCGGGTGATGACCCGGGCGCCGTCGTCGTCCTGCTCGACGCGTCGGACAGGGGCGCCGAGGCGGACCCGGTCGCCGAGGCCGCGGTGCAGCTCCTCGCTGATGCGGATCGTGCCGCCCACCACGCGGTCCTGCTGGGCGCCCCGGTCGACGCTGAGCAGGGTCTCGAAGTCCGTGCCCGAGTGGTTGTAGAAGAGCGCGTGCAGGGCGGACAGGTCGGTCGACTCGGCCGAGAACACCGCCTCGCAGGCCACCCGGAAGTACGCCCGGCCGGTCTGGGTGCGCAGCGTGCGCCGGATCCACGTCTCGAAGGTCATGCCGTCGAGGTCGCGCGCGCCGGGGGTGGTCCACGGTTCGGTCAGCGACACCTTGCGTGCCGCCTTCTCGAAGCGGGCCAGCCCCTGGGCGAGATCGGCGAGGGCGAACGGGCTCAGCTTCGGGGTGGCGCCCCGCGTGCCCGCCACCCGCAGCTCCTTGCCGCCGAGGTGCAGCACCGTGTCGCCGTCGTTGTAGGTGTTGAACACCTCGAGCCCGAGCTCGTCGATCAGCTCGTACATGCGGTTCTGGGTGGGCCCGACCCACTGGCCGCCGAGCTCGATCGGCGTGCCGTCGGCGGTCGTGCCGCCCTCGGTCCGCCCGCCCACGCGGTCCCGGGCCTCGATCACCACGGCATCGATGCCGCGGGCCACGAGGCGCCGTGCCGCGGTCAGGCCGCTGAGCCCGGCGCCGATGATCAGCACCTGGTGGTCGTGGGTCATCGTCGGGCCTCCTCGTCGAAGCGCTGCCACTGGGTCCGGATCCAGCGGGGTCGCCGGTCGGGCAGGGCGGCCGCCGTCAGATCGGCGAGCCACGCCGCCTCGAGCTCGTCGGCCCGGGCGAACGCGTCGGCCGACGAGGGCGGTGCGTCGACCCACGCCTGCTCGGTGCGGTCGCGCTCGTGGGCGTAGCGGGGGAGCGCGGCGAGCACGTCGCGCAGGGCGAGCCGGTGCAGGTCCTCGTGCCGCCACCAGGTGGTGGCCCGGTCGGCGCGGTTGGTGGGGTCGGGGCCGAGGTCGACGGGCTCGTCGACGGCGACCGGCTTGAAGATCGAGGTGCACGGCCCGCTGGTCGCGGTGGCCCAGTGGCGGGCACCGGCGCGCAGGTCGGCGACCCACGAGGCGACGGACTGGCTCGACGCGACGGTCCCGCCGGCGTGCACGCACGGGGCGGTGAGCCCGCCGTGCACCGGCGACCAGGTGGGCGCGCCGGTGGGCCCGTGGTCGCGGAGGGCGGCGAACAGGTCGATGGGGCCCTCGGCGGCGGCGGCGGCCGGTTCGGTGCGGGCGCGGCGCCGGTCGCAGGCGACGACCGAGCTGCGAATGGGATCGCGATGGGCCTTGGCGAAGGGCTCGATGGTGAGGCCGTTCGAGATGGAGCGTCCCCGGCCCCGCACCTCCTCGGTGGCCCAGGCCCGCCCGGCCGTCTCGAGCACGATGGCGCCGTCGGCGTCGGCCACCAGGAAGCTGTTGTGGTAGCGCAGCTTGGGGTGGTCGTGGCTGCACGAGCCGCCCTGGCCGTGGCGCTCCAGCAGGTCGACGATCACGGCCACCGCGTCGGTGGCGGTGGTCGCCCGCTCGAGGCCGAGGCGGAGGAGGTCCATGCCCAGCAGCGCGTCGGGATCCGGGCGGATGGCGAGGGCGAGCTCGCGGGTGAACACCG
>CAZUYW010000304.1:0-3900 GCA_964624775.1 uncultured Iamiaceae bacterium | reverse complement strand
CACCCGACCCAACCCACACCCACCGCAAGCGCACGAGCACGGAACAGAGGAGCAGACATGGGCAGGTTCGCAGGCAAGGTCGCGATCGTCACCGGCGCGGCCGGCGGCATCGGCGAGGCCTACGCACGGGCGCTGGCCGCCGAGGGCGCCCAGGTCGTCGTCGCCGACGTCGACGAGGCCAAGGGCGAGGCGACCGCCGCGTCGATCACCGAGGCGGGCGGCGGCGAGGCCCTGTTCGTGCGGTGCGACGTGAGCGACCCGGCGTCCGCGACGGCCATGGCCGAGGCCACCGTCGAGCGCTTCGGCGGCATCGACCACCTCGTCAACAACGCCGCCATCTACGGGACCATGCAGTTCGACCTGCTGGTGACCGTCGACTGGGACTACTACCGGCGCTTCATGTCGGTGAACATGGACGGCGCCCTCGTGTGCACCCGGGCCTGCTTCGAGCACATGACGGCCCGGGGTGGCGGCTCGATCGTCAACCAGTCCTCCACGGCTGCCTGGCTGTACTCGGGCTTCTACGGCCTGGCCAAGGTCGGCATGAACGGCCTCACCCAGCAGCTCGCCCACGAGCTCGGCGGGCGCAACATCCGGGTGAACGCCATCGCCCCCGGCCCCACCGACACCGAGGCGACCCGCAACCAGGTCGGCGAGGGCATGGTGAAGACCCTCGTGAAGGACCTCGCCATCAAGCGCCCCGGCACCCCCGCCGACATGGTCGGCGCCTGCCTGTTCCTCCTGTCCGACGACGCGTCGTGGGTCACCGGCCAGATCCTGAACGTCGACGGCGGGCAGATCTTCCGATGAGCGACCCGACCACCTCCGAACCGGCGCCGGCCGTCGGCTTCATCGGCCTCGGCCAGATCGGCGCCCCGATGGCCAAGCGCCTCATCGGCTGGCCCGGCGGCCTGACCGTCTGCGACGCCGTGCCCGCCGCCACCGAGCCCTTCGCCGAGGCCGGAGCCCACGTCGCCGCCACCCCTGCCGAGGTCGCCGCCCGCGCCACCGTGATCTCGATCATGGTGCGCGACGACGCCCAGGTGGCCGACGTGATCAGCGGCCCCGACGGCATCCTCACCACCGCCGCGCCCGGCACCGTGATCGCCATCCACTCCACCGTCGAGGCCGACACCCCGGCCGCCATGGCCGCGCTCGCCGCCGAGCACGGCGTCCACGTCGTCGACGCACCGGTCTCGGGCGGCTTCATGGGCGCCCACGAGGGCACGCTCGCCATCATGCTCGGGGCCGACGACGAGGCCGCCGCGCTGGTCGAGGCGCCCTTCGGCGCCTTCGCCGGGCTCGTCGCCCACCTCGGCCCCGTGGGCGCCGGCACCCGGGCCAAGCTGGCCCGCAACCTGATCACGTTCGCCTCCTACGCCGCCGTCGGCGAGGCCCTCGCCCTCGCCGAGGCCGCCGGGGTCGACGTGGCCAAGCTCGGGGACGTCGTCCGGCACTCGGATCGGATCACCGGCGGCCCCGGGGCGGTGATGCTCCGGCGCTCCGCCGCGCCGCTCGCCGACGGCGACGGCCTCAAGGCCATCTTCGAGCACACCCGGGCGCTCGGCGAGAAGGACCTCGACCTGGCCCTCGCCCTGGGCGAGGATCTGGGCGTGCGTCTGCCGATCACCGCGCAGGCCCGCACCGACCTGGGCGCCGCCCTCGGCGTCCCCCACCCCGAGGAGCAGCGATGACCGACGCCCCCGACGCCCGTGCCACGGGCAAGGCCAACATGAAGGCCGTGTACGGCTGGGACATCGACCAGGTCGAGGGCTCCTTCGTCGAGTACACGGTCGACCACCTCTTCGGCTCGGTGTGGGAGGAGGGCAAGCTGTCGGTGCGCGACCGCCGCCTCATGCTCATCGGCCTGGCCGCCGGTTCGGGCCTCGAGGACGTCGCCGGGCTCCAGCTCGACGCCGCCGTGCGCCTCGGCGAGCTCGACGCCGACGACCTCCGCACGATCGTGGTCTTCCTCGCCCACTACGCCGGCTGGCCCCGGGCCGCCCGGCTGAACATGGAGGTCGAGAAGATCATCGCCCGCATGGCACCCGCACCCGAGGGCACCGGGGACGGCGCATGACCCTCGCCGCCGCTCCCTGGGTGGGCCGACCCCACCACGAGCTCGCCGAGCTCGCCCGCGAGTACCTGCTCATCGGGCACCTCATCGATCGCTCCGGCATGCCCCACCTCATCGCCCGGCTCGGCCGCGAGCCGATGCAGGACATCGCCATCGACGAGTGGATGGGCGCCAGCCCCACCTACACGAAGCGGATGCAGCGCCTGCTCGGCTTCGAGGGCGACACCGTCGAGACCATCTTCAAGGGCATGCAGCTCGACATCGGTGCCCCGCCCGAGTTCCTCGACTTCCGCTACGAGGTCCACGGCGACAACGCCGGCCGCTTCCACCTCGACCACTGCGGCGCACTGATGGACGTCGAGCCCATGGGCGAGGAGTTCGTCAACGGCATGTGCCACACCATCGAGGACCCGACCTTCGACGCCACCGCCACCGCCGCCAACCCGCGGGCCCAGGTCCGCCCGATCCACCGGCCGCCCCGCACCCCCGCCGATCGCCACCCGCACTGCGCCTGGACCGTCCAGATCCTCCCCGACGCCGAGGACCTCCCCGTGCCCGACCAGGCGCTCCGCCTCGCCGACTCCAACGCGGCGCGCCTCCCCCTGGCGTCGGCCACGGTCGGCCTGCACGACGACGACGGCTGGAACGACTACACCGCCGACCTGGACCCCGATCTGCTCATGGAGCACTTCTCGTCGGCCACGCTCAGCCGGATCCTCGACGAGGTCGCCCTGCAGGGCCAGCTCCTCACCCGCTCCTACCTCCTCGCCACCGCCGACCGCATCGGCGCCGACGTGACCGAGGTGGGCGCCCACCAGGCCGCCGGTCTCGCCGGCGTGGCGACCAAGCGCCTCGCCGCCGCGCTGGGCCTGGCCGCCGATCTCGACGGCGTGGCCGACGCCCTGGCCCTCAGCCCCATCGCCCTCCCCCGCGCCTACGCCGACCTGCGCGTGGCCCGCCGCGGCGACGCCGTCGTGGTGTCCCTCCACGCCTCGCCGGGCACCGACGAGGCGGACGGCCTGTCCTGGCCGGCGCTCCTCGCCGGGCCGGGCGGCGATGCGATCCTCCACGCCGCCGCCGTCGTCCTCGTGCCCACGGCCACGGTCACCCGCACCGACCCCGAGGACGACGCCCTGGCCACCTGGTCGATCACGAGCGACCCCGACGCCGACCCCGCCCCCCAGCCCGACGACGTCACCCTCGTCGAGTTCTCCACCGGCGCCACCTTCCAGTTCCAACGGCGCGCCTGATCCACGTGCGGCGGCGCGCGCCCCTGCCGCTGACCTACCCGGCTCGATCGGGGGCCAGCGGTCCGGGGACGCCGAGCGTCAGGTGATCTCGGTGCCGTCGGGACGGTGGACGTGCCAGGTCCCGTCGGGATCGCGGTGCACGGTGAAGCCGTGGTGCTTGAGGCGGTTGTGGCGGCCGCACAGCGGGCCGCCGTTGTCCGGGCAGGTCGTGCCGCCGGCGGTGCCGTCGCGGGCGTGCCAGGCCTCGAGGTGGTCCGCCTGGCACCGGGTGACGGGCTGGTTGCACCCGGGCCAGTAGCAGGTGGTGGCTGACAGCATCACGGCGAGGTGGCGGGGCCCGGTGAACAGGCGCGAGCGGCGCCCCGCGTCGAGCACCACACCGTCGCGGCGCACCACGACGCGCCGGACGTGGCCGACCAGGGTGGCCCAGGTGGCCTCGGTCGGGTCGATCGGCGTGCCGTCGAGCGTCGAGCACCGGAACCCCACCCCCGGGTCCGCGTCGCCCGGGTCGCGGTCGCGGTCCGGCTCGTCGAACCAGGTGCGGACCCGTGGATCCGGACCGGGATCGATCCC
>CAZUYW010000303.1:0-3920 GCA_964624775.1 uncultured Iamiaceae bacterium | reverse complement strand
CGCGCACGTCGGCGACGATCGGCGGGAGGATCTCCTTGCGGCGGCTGAGCACCTGCCCGGCGATGTGCTCGTCGATCGTGGAGCCGCAGATCACGATCTGCTCCTTGGCCGCGAGCAGCGACTCGCGGAGGATCGGGTCGGTGGTGACGGCCCAGCCGGTGCGGATGCCGGGCAGCCCGTAGGCCTTGGACATGGAGCTGACGCTCACGACGTTGGGCGAGAGCGTGGCCGCCAGGGGGATGCGCTCACCGGTGTGGGTGAGGTCCCGGTAGGTATCGTCCACGAGCAGCACGGCCTCGGCCTGCTCGGCCAGCCCGACGAGGCGCTTGAGGTCGGCCTCGCTGATCATCGTGCCCGTCGGGTTGTGGGGGACGGTGACGCTGATGAGGCGGGTGGTGCCGGGGCGGATCTTGTCGGCGACCTCGTCGAGGTCGAGCGCCCAGCCCTGCTCCCACCGCAGGTCGACCAGGTCGAGGTCGGCGCCGATGGCCCGCGGCGTCTCGAGGTTGGTGGCGTAGTTGGTGCGCACGACGATGGCGTGGTCGCCGCGGTCGAGCAGGGCGGTGGCCACGCAGAAGAGCGCGGTGGCGGCGCCCGGCGTGACGAGCACGTGGTCGGGTGACAGCCCGGCGCCGCCCGCCGCGACGGCAGCCCGGAGCACCGGGTCGCCGAGGTGGTCGCCGTAGCAGAGCACCAGCTCGTCGAGGTCGAGGTCGATGCCGAGGTCGCGCAGGCGACGGTCGGCCACCGAGCTCTCCGAGAGGTTGTTGGTGATCGTGTCGTACCCGAGCTCTTCGGGGGACTCGACCTCGATCGGCATCCGGCGGTAGCGCATCGGGTGATGCTCGCACACGGCATCGGCGCCGTCGGTCGATCAGGCGCCGTCGATGACCGCGATGACGTCCTTCCCGCAGATCTGCCCGGCCTCCATCCGGCGGAAGGCGTCGGCGCCGTCCGCCAGGGGGTGGACCTGGTCGACCGGCGGGCGGATCGTTCCGGCGACGGCGAGCTCCCCGAGGGTGTCCAGGGTGCGGTGGTGCTCGACGGCCATCAGGCCGCGGAGGCGCTGGCGGGACCCGATGCCGCGCAGCGGGGCGAGCAGCTGCCGGGCGAAGCCGCCGGCGAGGGCGCCGCCGCCCTCGCCGCCGACGATGACGAGCGCGCCGGTCGGGGTGAGGGCCCGGCGGAGGCGGCGCAGCGGGTTCCGGCCGCCCATGTCGATGATGACGTCGTACGGCTCGTCGACGGCGAGCGGGTCGGTGGTGCGGTGGTCGACCACCGCCTCGGCGCCGAGCGACCGGACGAAGTCGAGCTTGGCCGTGCTGGCCGTGGCGGTGACGTGCGCGCCCTCGGCGGCCGCGAGCTGCACCACGTAGGAGCCCACGCCGCCCGATCCGCCGAGCACGAGGACCCGCTGGCCGGCCTGGACCTCGGCGACTTCCCGGACCGCCCGGATGGCGGTCGACGCGGAGTCGACCATGGCCGCGGCCGCCGTCACCGGGAGGTCGGCGGGGCGGTGCGCGAGCTTGTCGGCCTTGCCCACGGCGTACTCGGCGCAGGTCCCTCGGCCGTAGCCGAACACCTCGTCGCCGGGGGCGAGGCGGGTGACCCCGTCGCCGACCGCCACCACCGTGCCCGCGAGCTCGTTGCCGACGGGCGGGTGCTTGGGGCGGCGCAGGCCGACGCCGGCGATCCGCACGAGGAGGGGGAGGCCCGTGAGCAGGTGCAGGGCGCCGCGGCTGGCACCGGCGGCGGCGACCTGGACGAGCACCTCGCCGGCGCCGGGCTCGGGGACCGGGCTGGTGGCGACCTCGAGGACGTCGGCGCTGCCGTAGCGGGGTGCGACGAGCGCCTGCATGGTGGTCGGCACGGTGGGGCGGGGGGAGGACATGGGGCTCCTGAGCACTGGGACTTACGGTGTAAGGCAACCATACAGTGTAAGGTACTCGCATGCCAACCTCGCCCCGTGCCCGTCGCGACCGGACACCCCTCGACCGGGACCGCATCGTGGCGGTCGCGGTCGACCTCGCCGACGCCGACGGCATCGAGTCGCTGTCGATGCGGTCCCTCGCGCGGGCCCTCGGCGTCGAGGCGATGTCGCTCTACCACCACGTCGCCAACAAGGACGACCTGCTCGACGGCATGGTCGACGCCGTGTTCACCGCGGTCGACCAGCCCGAGATCGGCGCTCCGTGGCGACCGGCGCTGGCCGGCCGCTGCCGATCGCTGCGGGCCGCGCTCCTGCGCCACCCGTGGGCGGTGGGCCGCCTGAACTCGCGCCGCACCCCGGGCCCGGCGAACCTCGCGCACCACGACGCGGTGATCGGCTGCCTGCGCGCCGGCGGGTTCGGCGTACGCGCCACCGCGCTGGCCTTCGCCACGCTCGACGCCTTCGTCTACGGGTTCGCGGTGCAGCAGCTGAGCCTGCCGATGGAGCCCGGCGAGGACACGGCGACGCTCGCCGCCGAGATCCTCGCCTCGGTGCCGGCCGACGCCCTCCCGAACCTGGCCGAGCTGGCGACCGAGCACGTCGGGCGCGCCGACTACGCCTTCGCGGACGAGTTCGAGCCGGGCCTGGAGCTGATCCTCGACGGCCTCGACAGGCTGCGCGCCGGCCGGTAGGGGGTCAGCGGGCGGAGACGATCACCGGGAGGAGGGCGATCGCCACGAGGACCGCGAGGATGCACACCGCGACGATGCGGACGGTGCGCTGGCTCATCAGCCCCGGGCGGCGATCGCGTCGGCCACCGCGAGGATGCGGCGGGCGTTGTCGACGTGGAGGTTCTCGGTCATCCGGCCGTTGTGGGTGACGACGCCCTTGCCGGTGGCGATGGCGTCCTCGAAGGTGGCGATCAGGGCGCGGGCGTCCTCGACGGCCGCCTCGTCGGGGGCCCAGATCCGGTTGGCCGGCTCGAGCTGGCTCGGGTGGATGAGGGTCTTGCCGTCGAAGCCCATCTGGCGGCCCTGGAGGCACTCGGCCTCGAAGCCCTCGGGATCCTTGATGTCGTTGTAGACGCCGTCGAGGATCACCTTGCCGGTGGCGCGGGCGGCGAGCAGGCACAGGCCCAGGCCGGTGAGGAGCGGCTGGCGGCCGGGCACGTGCTCGGCGTGGAGCTCCTTGGCGAGGTCGTTGGTGCCCATCACGAACACGGTGAGGCGCTCCGACGCCCGGGCGATCTCCTCGGCGTGCAGCATCGCGACCGGCGTCTCGACCATCGCCCAGATCTTCGTGTGGTCGGGGGCGCCGCCGGCCTCGAGTGCGGCCTCGATAGCGTGCACGTCGGCCACGGAGTCGACCTTGGGGACGACGACGGCGGCGGGGCCGGCGGCGGCCGCCGCGGTGATGTCGGCGGCGTGCCACTCGGTGGCCAGGCCGTTGACGCGGATGGCGACCTCCTTGGCGCCGTACTCGCCGGAGGAGGCGGCGGCGCAGACGCGGTCGCGGGCCTCGGCCTTGGCGTCGGGGGCGACGGCGTCCTCGAGGTCGAGGATCAGCGCGTCGGCGTCGAGGCCCTTGGCCTTCTCGAGGGCGCGTTCGTTGGCGCCGGGCATGTAGAGGACGGAGCGGCGGGGACGGATCTCGGCAGCCACGATCAGACCTCCAGGCCGACGGCGGCGTAGCGCTCGGCGACCTGCGGGTCGCGGGCGGCGAGCTGGCGGGCGAGGTCGACCATCACGTGGCACTGCTTCACCGAGGCGTCGTCCTCCATCTTCCCGTCGATCATGACCGCACCGGTGCCGTCGCCCATCTCCTCGATCACGTGGAGGGCGTGGGCGACGTCGGCGGGGTCGGGGGAGAAGACCTTCTTGGCGATGTCGATCTGCACGGGGTGCAGGCTCCAGGCGCCGACGCAGCCGAGCAGGAAGGCGTTGCGGAACTGGTCCTCGCAGGCGACCGTGTCCTTGATGTCGCCGAACGG
>CAZUYW010000302.1:0-3933 GCA_964624775.1 uncultured Iamiaceae bacterium | reverse complement strand
CTACGTGCGCCACATCCACCTCGACCTCGACGCGCTCACCGCCGATCCGGTGGTCGGGCCCGCGGTGGAGGACCTGCGCTTCCTGCGGGAGGGCCTCGTGTCGATCGGCGAGCAGGAGACCATCCTCGCGGCCTACAGCCGCGACCTCGCCGTGTGGTCCGGTGACGGCCCCTACCTGCGCATCATCGCCCACCGCGACCCTGGGCTCGGTGCCCGTCTCGCCCGCACCCGCTCGGATGACGCCATCGCCGTCGACGCCCACGGTCGGGCCTGGTACGACGTGGACGAGAGCACGGATCCCGCTCGGCTCGACCTGCCCGAGGCGATGGCCCGACTGCGCAACGCGTGGGCATCGGTGAGCTGGGCGGTCACCGACGACGTGATCGTGGTGGTCCAGGGCAAGGGGTTCACCCAGGAGCAGCTCGTGGCGATCGCCCGGGCGACCGACGTCGATGCGTAGGCGCCTCCTGCGCGTCGCCGGCATCGCCGTGGTGGCGTCGGCCGCCACCGCCGGCGCGGGCGCGCCCCGCGCCGAGGCCGGGCCGAGCTTCGACAACGACGGCGGCTGGGGTGACGAGGTCACGATCTCCCAGTCCGGCTCGGTGCACACCGGCAACGTGGTCGGGTTCTGGCAGGAGCTCCTCAGCGTCGACCTCGGCCTCGGCGAGGCCAACGTCAGCGGCAACTTCGGCTCCGGGACGACCAACCACACCAAGACGTTCCAGGGCGAGTACGGCCTCACCCAGGACGGCATCGTCGGCCCGCAGACCTGGAACGTCGCCCGCTACCTCGCCGGCACCACGATCTCATCGACGCCGTGCACCGGCTGCTACTACGCCTTCGAGGGCACCAACGACCTCACGATCTACTGGAACAGCGGCTCGGGTGGCACCTGGAAGTGGGGCGGGACCTGCAAGGGCCACGCCGCCAGCGTGCCGGGCGACCTCACCCTGACCGACTACCCGACGGCGAACTTCGGTGTCGACTGCTGACCACGCGGCCGGGATCGGGCACCGCCGCCTGGGCCAGGCCGCCGACGAGGGCGCCACCGGTCTGCCCTCGGGGGCGCGGCTGCTCGGCCTGCTCGCCGACGACCCCGACGTCGCCACGTTCGAGGCGCGGGTCGCTCGCGCGTTCGGTGCCGACGCGTCTCGGCCTGTCTGGGACCAGCTCGACGCCGTGCAGCGGGCCCTGCTCCTGCGCACCATCACCCGCCAGCGCGCCCACGCGCCGGTCAAGCTCCTCGGCTCGGTGTCCTCCGTCGCCGACGTGCTGGGGTGGGCCCGCCGGGCCGAGCGCGGCGAGGCCTCCGACCGCCGAGCCGACCCGGGACCGCTGGCCCCCACCCGGGACGGCTCGGAGGCGGTTGCCATCGGCGGCGGCCTCGTGCACCTCCGCGGCTGGCGTCAGGACGACCTGCCCGCGCTCTACCACGCCGCCACCTCGCCCGGCCAGGGTCGCCGGTGGCGCTTCCGGGGTGCCACGCCCTCGTTCCGGGAGTTCGCCTCCGAGTTCGGTCACGGCACCCTCGCCACCCTCGTGGTGGCGTCCAACGACGACGATCGGGTCGTGGGGTCGGTCGCGGCCTACTCGGCCAGCCTGGAGAACGGATGGACCTACATCGGGTTCCAAGGAGTGGCCGACCGCAGCGGCGTCGGCCTCATGCTCGAAGGCATGTTCTGCTTCGTGACCTGGCTGTTCGACACGTGGGACCTGCGCAAGGTCTACGCGGAGCTCGACCCGGGCCTGCACGACCGCCTCGTGAGCCTCGGCGCCGGGCTGCTGCGGGTCGAGGGCCGGCTCGAGCGCCACACCTACCAGCAGGGCGCGTGGCAGGACGTCCTCCTCACAGCCATCTGGCGCGACGAGTGGGCGACGTTCGTCGCGTCGGTGGGCGATCTGGTCGGCCTGCGCCAGCCGAGCTGATCGGCCACCAGGTACCTGGGAGTCGACGCGGTGCCGCCGCGCGACGTACACCATGGGGATGCATCGGGGGCCCGGGTGAGCACGTCGTGGTGAGCGGCGACCCCGCGCCGCTCGGTCGCGTCCCAGATCCGGGGCCCGCCGACGCTCCCGACGGGTTCGCGGCCTTCTACCACGAACGCCTCGAGCGGACCGTCCGGCAGGTCGCGCTCATGATCGGCTCGGTGCCGGCCGCCGAGGACATCACCCACGACGCCATGGCCGAGGTCCTCGCCCGCTGGGCCCGGCTCGACAACCCCGCCGGCTACCTGTACCGCTGCGCGACCAACGGTGCGTTCAAGGCGATGCGCAAGCGGGGCCGCGACCGGGACCACGTCGCCGCCCACCCCGTCGTGGTGCCCGAGCTCGAGTTCGTCGAGGTCGCCGATCTGCTCGACCGCCTGCCGCCCAAGCAGCGCGTGGCGATCGTGCTCCGGTACTACGAGGACCTGACCGAGGCGCAGATCGCCGAGGTCATGGGCTGCCGACCCGGCAGCGTGGGCCCGCTCCTCACCCGCGCCCATGCCAAGCTCCGCAAGGCACTGGAACCGTGAACGACGACGAGCTGCGCGACCGCCTCCACGCCGCCGTGCGCGACGTCCGGCCACGGAGCCGCTACGACGAGCTCGTCAGCGCGCACGGGCAGGGCTCCGGCGGTGCGGGTGAGCCACCCTCCTCCGACGCGGGCCACGACCGGGCTCGGCGCCTCCTCGCCGTCGCGGCGGCCGTGGTCGTGCTCGCGCTCGCTGCAGCGCTCGTGGTGGCGCTCACCGGTCGCGACGACGATCCTGGACCGGTGCAGGCGACGCCGCCGCACCGGACCACGACCACCGCGCCGGCCGAGCGGCGCGAGGGCGGGGCGCGGATCAGCGTCCTCGCATCGGCCCTGCCCGATGGCTGGCACCACACGAAGGAGTCGTCGCGGGTCATGGGCGACAGCACCTCGACCATCGCGCGGTTTGAGGACCCGACGGTGACGGGTGTCGACGCCAAGGCGGCGCCCTTCGTGCGGGTGATCCTCGATGAGGGAGAGGGCGTCGGTGAGCGGTCCATGGCGACGCGTCCCGGTCAGGCGCCCGCCTACCGGATCGACGGCCGACCGGTCTACCGCCGGGCCCCGGACCTCCTGCCACCCCCCGTGACCCAGCCGGGTGGCGGCGTCGCCGTGCAGGGCCTGTGGGACGGCGTGCAGTGGGCGCAGACCCCGGACCGGGTCGTGATCGTCCAGGGGCGCGATGTGCCACGGGCCACGATCGACGCGATCGCCCGCAGCGTCCAGGTCACCGGCTGAGCGGCATCGGCGGGCTCAGCCGAGCAGGTCGACCAGGTCCGCCATCTCGGCGCGGAACCGACGCAGCTCGGCCCGGTGCAAGGCGGTGAGGCGGGCCAACCGGGCCGACCCGTCGGCGGTGAGCGTCACGAGCCGACGCCGACCGTCAGCGGGGTCCGGCGCCGACGTGACCAGGCCCGCGGCCGCAGCGCGGTCGACCAGCTCGCCCACGCTGTGGCGCCGCCGCTGCAGGGCATCGGCCAGATCGCTGACGGAAGGGGCGGTGGCGCCCGCGTGGCCCCGCACCGCGAGCAGCAGCTGGTGCTGCGCCGGCGTCAGGTGCTCCGCGGCGGCCGCGTCCTCGGAGAAGTGCAGGAACACGCGCAGCGCAGCGCGGAACCGGGCGAGGACCTCGTAGTCCCGGTCCGTGAGCGGCGCATCGTCGCCCCCGGCAGTCGCGCTCACGCCGGCACCGAGCGGGCGCGCTGGCTCGTGATGAGGCTCAGGCGCCCGGTGAGGGCCATGGCCACCAGGGCGGCGAGGATCGTCGTGGGCATCACGGTCAACCCTGCCATCTCCGAGACCACGAGCGCCGCGCCCACGGGGGTGCGCGTGACGCCCACGCACGTGGCGACCATGCACGCCGCGGTGATGACGCCGAGATCGGCGCTCGGGACGGCGTGGTGCACCAGGCCGGCGGC
>CAZUYW010000301.1:0-3936 GCA_964624775.1 uncultured Iamiaceae bacterium | reverse complement strand
CTACCTCCGGAACCTGCGCACGCTCGGCTTCACCGACGACGACTGGGCCGACCACACCGCCGCCAGCGATCGGCTGGTCGACGCGATCGTCGCCTGGGGGACCGCGGACCAGATCGCGGCCCGGGTGGCCGAGCACCGCGCCGCGGGCGCCGATCACGTGTGCGTGCAGGTGCTGCGGGCGGACATGGCGATCCCGCTGGAGGAGTACCGGATCCTGGCCGAGGTGCTGGTCGTTGGCTGAGCGGGAGGCGCGCCCGGTCGTCGCCCACGAGGAGGACGTGCCCGTCGAGGGCGGCGACGGCGGCGTGTTCGGGGCGGTCACCTGGCGCACGCTCCTCAGCGCGGACCGCACGCCCACCGACGCGCTCACCGTCGGCATCGCCGAGGTCCCGTCGGGTGACGGAACGCCGGTCCGTCGGCACCGTCACGTCCAGCCCGAGGCGTACTACGTGATCGCGGGCGAGGGGATCATGGCGATCGACGACGACGAGACCCCGCTGCGCGCCGGGTCGGTCGTGTTCATCCCCGGCGGTGCGTGGCACGCGGCGCGGGCGACGGGCGCCGAGGTGCTCCGCCTCCTCTACGCCTTCGCCACCGACTCCTTCGCCGACGTGGTCTACGAGTTCGACGCGTGACCCGACGGGGTCAGCGCACGGCGCCGTGGCACGTGAAGACGACGCCGCGGGTGAACGTGCGGGTCTCGAGCAGCTCGAGCTCGACGTAGCGTCCCTCGGTGGGGAAGACCAGGTGACCGGCGCCGAGCAGCACATGCCACACCCAGACCTGGCACTCGTCGATGAGGTCGAGGCGGATGTTGGTGCCCTCCATGCCGCGGATCAGGCACGTTCCGCGGCTGCGCGACCTCACCTCATCGATGCACCTGGCCTCAGGCGCCGTACTTGTTGTCCCAACCCCACGAAGTGAGCTTCTTGGCCACCTTGGCGTCGTTGACATGAATGAAGCCACGTGTCGAGGAGTTGAATCCCGACCGCGGCGTGCGCCAATACCGTGTGTACCCGCTCCAGTTGTCATCTCTCAGGTACACGTTCTCGGACCCGACGGCCACGACCACCGCCACATGAGGACGGTTGCGGTCTCGAACATCGAAGTAGATGGCGCCCTTCGTCGGGGTGGCATTGACCTTGATGCCCTTGCGCTTCGCATTCGCAGGCCAGGCCGGCAGGCCGCCGACCGCCCAGCCCGGGTTGCCCGTCCCGGTGGCGCCCGACTTGGCCATCACGTAGGCCACGAACGTCGCGCAGTTGTGTCCCGTGGAGCTGGTGGTCAGGCCCCAGTAGCGGTGGCCCGCGTACCCGCTGCCCTTGGTGCACTGGTAGGAGCGGTCGGGTGACCTGCCCGTGCAGCCCGAGTACCCGGAGGCATGGGCAGGTCCGGCCGGGGCGAACGCAAGGGGCAGGGCAAGCAGAAGGCCCGCACCAACGAATCTGCGCAAGTGCGTCGAGAATTGTGCGGGTTGGGTCGTCGAGTTTGAGGGTTGGGGTGGCATCACGGTGATGAGCTCCTGATCGATACTGAGGGTCGAATGGTGGGGGGATGCGCCGAGTGTGCACACGGTGTCGATCGGTGAACAAGACCTGAATGTGATCGTTCTTCTGATCAGGTAGCTTGATTCGAAGGTGGGATACCCTAAGTTTTACGCATCCCGGGGAGATGTTCTGGATGGCGCGACCTGTCAGATCACTGGAGGTGTCGGTGGCGTCACCAGGGGAGCTCGTCGCCTTCGCGGCCCAGACGGCGGTCCTCGTCCACCTGGGGACCTATGCGGCGCTTGAAGACCTGCCGGCGAGCGACGGCCCCCATCGAGGTCAGCAGCGCATCCGCCACGACGCCCTCCGCAAACCCAGCCTCCGGACGCTGCGTGGCCTCGATCGGGCACTGGCCACTTCTGGCCACCCGACCGACCTCGCAGGCTTCGCCAGCCAGATCCTGACCGTCGAGGGGCGCTTCGAGACCCGTTGGGAGGTCAGTGGCGAGCTGTTCGACGAGCTGACCAGTGGTGGCGGCGCTCGCACACGGTCCGAGGCGCTGCTCCGCGGCGCCAGCCTCGCGTCGTGGGTGGAGACACGGCGAGGGCACCGACTTGATGAGCAGCTCGAAGAGCAGCCGCCAGGTGGGACCGACCTGCCGGCGACGGTGGGCGACCGTCGACGAGCGCGCGCCAACGACCTCGTCGAGGAACTGATGACGGTCGTCGCCCTCCCGCACGGCGAGGGCTCCCAAGAGGCCGCCAACATCCTCGCTCGGATCCCGGAGGTCGCTCTCCTCCGTGTGCGGGCCCATGTCCTGGGCGAGGTGCCGGCAGGGTCCTCCGGCGCCACGTCCACCCCATCGCCGATGGGGTGGACCGGCGTGCGGTGCTTGACCGCGATGCTTCGCTACGCATCGCAGAACAGCTCTTCGATAGACGCGGTCGGGCGCCGGAACCTGGCTTCAGAGGTGGCCGATGTCTTGCGCGAGATCGATCTCCAGGAGGATCGGCTGTCGAACTTCGGACGGTCGACGTCGCTCTGGGAGGAGGCCGCAGCCGAGCTCCCAGACGGTGTCAGTGGGACCGACTGGCTGATGCCCGCGCTGTGCGATCGTGCCACGGGGAGGCCATCGCAGCACGGCCGGCGCCAGCTTCCGGTGAGGGAGCGGATGACGGCCGCCATGGTGGCGTACCGCCGCTGTTCGAGCGCGTACGCGCGGCAAGTGTCCGAGGCCGACCGCGCCGTGCTCGAGCAGTTGATCGAGGACCTTGACGCCTCGTCGCACCCCGACGACGACCACGCCCAGCGGGAACCCGCGCTGTCGTACTGCGCCACCCAGATCCGCTTCCTCCTCGATGGCGGCGCCATCGCACCGCCCTTGGCCTTCTCCTTTCCGCACGGCGCGTCCCACCTCACCGTCGAGATCGGCTCTGGTGTTCTCGCAACACGGCCGGAGGTCGATCTCGTCGCGTCGTTCATGCGCTCTGAGGACATTGCAGCCTGCCTCGGTCCAGTCCCGCGCCCGGCGCGGGCTGCGGCGGCGCAACTGCTGTCCACTGCTGTCCTCACCCCTGATGCCTTCGTCCAGCGCGTCTGTCTCGAGACGTTGGTCGCCGCCGAGATCGGCGGGCCAGCCGTGCGCGCTCTGCGCTGTCTCGCCGATCGCATCCAGGAGTCGCCCGATGCGGCCGGCGCGCGTTGGCTCGACGAGCACGCCACCGCCTGCGTCGCCCACATCGCGTCGCGTCCAGAGGACGCCGCCTGGCTCCAGCGCGTGGCCTTTTCCCGGGGAAGGGAGAGGCGGCAGCGGGCAATCCGCATCACCGCCATCATGGGCTTGGCCTCACTTGCCCCCAAGCTCCGACGCATCGACAACGCAACCAGCAATGCCAGCGCGGACCGCATCGCGTCGGCGCTCGGTGACGACCCGAACGAGTACGACAAGGCCGAGCGGCGGGCGGCCACGTACGCCCTCGCCCTCCTCCATCCGACGGCTGCCCGACCGCAGCGGACCCTCATGGGTCTCGCTCGATCCGATGACCCCATCACCCGTGATCTGGCCCTCTGGGCCATGGCCCGCCTGCTGGCGCACGAGCCTGGTGAGGAGGAGAAGGGCAGCGAGCGCACTCGCCTCGTCTCACCGGGCGGGGGTTGGCCTCTCGACGTCGTGGACCGCTTCGGCAAGGCCTTCGAGGCCCGCCACAACCGCCCAGCTCGCGAGACACCGCCTGACTGATGTGGCGATGCGGATCCGCGTGACGCGTGCGCGGTGGGGCCAGAGTGCGAGGGGTTGAAACCAGTGCACCCTTGGAGGCTCCGCGCGCGTGCGTGACTGCTGCATTCGATCGTCTTCACCGTCCCGGCTGAGGGGGCCTGCTCGTGGTGTCATTGGTGCACGACGCGGTGGCGCAGGTAGACGACGCCGCTCGTGAACGTGCGCGTCTCG
>CAZUYW010000300.1:0-3937 GCA_964624775.1 uncultured Iamiaceae bacterium | reverse complement strand
CGTCCCACACGAGCACCGCCTCGTCGGCGGCGTGGACGAGCCAGGCGTCGCGCCGGGCCATCGCCTTGGCGAAGCCGTCCTTGTCGGTGGGGCGCTTCTTCTCCAGGGTGACCGCGTGCGCGGCCCGGCCGACCAGGTCCGCGAAGCGGGCCCGCACCTCGGGCGGCGAGGCCCGATCGGGGTCGGGGAACGGCAGCACCGCCGCGTAGGGCACATCGGCCAGGATCGCGGCCTCGGCGCCGAGGCGCTCGGCGCCGTCGCGCAGGCCCGTGACCACCACCAGATCAGGATGGATGGCGGCGTGGCCCTCGATGATCGCCCGCAGCCGGTCGCGGATCGCCGCCTCGTGCTCGGCCGCCAGCTCCGGCGGTCGCTGGCCCACCACGAGCAGCAGGTGCCCGGGCGGGATGCGGCCGTCGCGCCGCCGGCGCTCGGCCCGCTGCTCGGCCGGCGGCAGGTCGCCGAGCTTGGCGGCCGAGGGTCCCAGCCAGACCCCGACCGCCGCGTCGTCGCCACCGCCGCCCGCCCGCAGCTCGTCGCGGAAGGCGTCGCGCTGGGACACGGCCAGGGCGTCGACCAGGTCGTTCAGGTGATCGCCCGAGTGCCCCTTCACCCACTCGAAGCGCACCTCGTCGCCCCGTGCGTCGCGGGCGGCGAGCAGCGGCTCCCACAGGTCCTGGTTCTTCACCGGATCGCCCGCCTTGGTGCGCCAGCCGTTGCGGCGCCACCCGTGCGACCACTTCTCGAGGCCGTCCTTCACGTAGGTCGAGTCCATCACCACGACGAGCGGTCCCGGGTTGTCCTCGATCGCCCGGAGGACCGCGGTGAGCTCCATCCGGTTGTTCGTGGTGGCGAGCTCGCCGCCGCTGCGGTGGTGCTCGACCGACGACGCCCACGCCCACCCACCGGGCCCCGGGTTCCCGCTGCAGGCGCCATCGGTATAGATGCGCGCCGCGCCCGGGTCAGCCATCGCCCCAGCATGGCAGGCACGCGCGCTGCGCCGC
This sequence comes from uncultured Iamiaceae bacterium, assembly GCA_964624775.1. Lineage (GTDB taxonomy): Bacteria > Actinomycetota > Acidimicrobiia > Acidimicrobiales > Iamiaceae > Aquihabitans. Next base: position 2,933 of record CAZUYW010000300.1, on the reverse strand, counting down.
GGCAGGTGCAGGCGCACGCAGATGCGGGCACCATGGGGGCCATGGACCGTGACGACGGCTACGCCGGTCAGCTGCCCGACATCGACCCCGCCGAGACCCAGGAGTGGCTCGACTCGCTCGACGCGGTGGCCGCGGTGCGGGGCGCGCCGCGTGCGGAGTACCTGGTGCAGCAGCTGCTGGCCCGGGGCCAGCACCTGGGCCTGGACATCCCCGGCCTCGTCCGCACGCCGTACGTGAACACGATCCCGGTCGAGGACCAGGAGCGCGACCACTGGTTCCCGGGCGACATCGACCTCGAGCGACGCATCCGGGCCTACATCCGCTGGAACGCCGCGGTGATGGTCATCAAGGCCAACCACGCCGCCGAGGGCATCGGCGGCCACCTCGCCACCTTCGCCAGCTCGGCCACGCTCTACGACGTCGGCTTCAACTGGTTCTTCCGCGGCAAGGACGACGGCAACCCCGGCGACGCCGTCTACATCCAGGGCCACGCCGCACCCGGCATCTACGCGCGGGCGTTCGTCGAGGGACGGATCGAGGCGGGCCACCTCGACCGCTTCCGGCGCGAGATCGGTGGCGCCGGGCTGTCGAGCTACCCGCACCCCAGGCTGATGCCCGGGTTCTGGGAGTACCCGACGGTGTCCATGGGCCTGGGGCCGATCCTGTCGATCTACCAGGCGCGCTTCAACCGCTACCTCCACCACCGCCGGCTCGACGACACGACCCAGAGCCGGGTGTGGTGCTTCGTGGGCGACGGCGAGTGCGATGAGCCCGAGACCCTCGGCGCGCTCACGCTGGCCGGACGTGAGGGCCTCGACAACCTGACCTGGGTCGTGAACTGCAACCTCCAGCGCCTCGACGGCCCCGTACGGGGCAACGGCAAGATCATCCAGGAGCTCGAAGCCGCCTTCCGGGGTGCGGGCTGGAACGTGATCAAGGTGATCTGGGGGTCGGCCTGGGACGAGCTCATCGCCGCGGACACCGACGGCGTGCTGCTCGACAAGATGAACGACACCGTCGACGGCGAGTTCCAGCGCCTCACCGTCGAGGACGGCAGCGTCATCCGCCGGGACTTCTTCGGCCCGGACCCGCGGTTGCGGGCGATGGTCGCGCACCTCTCCGACGACGATCTGCGCTGGCTCCCCCGCGGCGGCCACGACTACCGCAAGCTCTACGCGGCGTACCACGCCGCGGTGCACCACACCGGCCAGCCGACGGTGATCCTGGCCAAGACGGTGAAGGGGTGGACGCTCGGCGCCGAGGTGGAGGCCCGCAACGCCACCCACCAGATCAAGAAGATGACCAACGAGCAGCTCCGGGTCCTGCGCACCCGGCTCAGCCTCCAGGACGTCATCCCCGAGGCCGCGGTGGCCGACGGCGTCGAGCCACCCTACGTCCGGCCCGCCGACGACTCCCCCGAGCTGACCTACCTGCTCGACCGTCGGCGCGCGCTCGGCGGCTCGCTCCCCCGTCGCACGGTGCGGACCACGCACTCCCTCGCCATGCCCGACCCGGGCGTGTTCGGCGAGTTCGCCGCCGGCTCGGGCACCCAGCCGGTGTCGACCACCACGGCGTTCACCCGCCTCCTCCGCAACCTCGCCCGGGACCCCGCCATCGGACCGCGGGTCGTGCCGATCATCCCCGACGAGGCCCGCACGTTCGGCATGGACGCCCTGTTCCGCGAGTTCGGCATCTACGCGGCCCAGGGCCAGCGCTACGAGCCGGTCGACAACGACCTGGTGCTCTCCTACCAGGAGTCCCGCCACGGCCAGCTGCTGGAGGAGGGCATCACCGAAGCCGGTGCGCTGAGCTCGTGGGTGGCCGCCGGGACCTCCTACGCCACCCGTGGCGTGCCCATGGTGCCCTTCTTCACCTTCTACTCCATGTTCGGCTTCCAGCGGGTCGGCGACCTCATCTGGGCGGCGGCCGACGCACGTGCCCGCGGCTTCCTCCTCGGCGCCACGGCCGGGCGCACCACGCTCGCCGGCGAGGGCCTCCAGCACCAGGACGGGCACAGCCACGTGCTCGCCGCCACCGTGCCCACCATGGAGGCCTACGACCCCGCGTTCGCCTACGAGGTCGCCGAGATCGTGCGCCACGGCCTGCACCGCATGTACGGGGACGCCCCTGAGGACGTGAGCTACTACCTGACCCTGCACAACGAGCCGTACCCGATGCCGCCGCAGCCCGAGGGCATCGGCACCGGCATCGTCGACGGCCTGTACCGATGGGCCCCCGCGCCCGAGGCGCCGCTGCGGGCGACGATCGTCTTCTCGGGCCCGGCGCAGGGCGCGGCCCGGGCCGCCCAGGCCGAGCTGGCGGCTCGGTGGGGCGTCGGGGCCGAGCTGTGGTCCGCCACCTCCTACAAGCGCCTGCGCGAGGAGGCGCTCGGCGTGGAGCGCTGGAACCGCCTCCACCCGACCGACGCGCCGCGCGTGCCCCTCGCCACCCGCCTCCTCGCCTCCTCGTCCGGACCGATCGTGGCCGTGACCGACTTCATGCGCCTCGTCCCCGACCAGATCGCCCGCTGGGTGCCCGCCGGGCGCCCGTGGACCTCGCTCGGCACCGACGGGTTCGGGCGCAGCGACACCCGCGAGGCGCTCCGGTCCTTCTTCGAGACCGATGCCGCCCACGTGGTGACCGCCGTGCTCACCGGCCTGGTCGAGCTGGGCCAGGTGCCCGCCGAGTCGGTGGCGCGCGCCATCCAGCTCTACGGGTTCGATGCCGAGCGCGGCGACCCGTGGCGCACCTGAGCCCTCCATGGGTCACACTGGCCCCATGAGCGATCGCTTCTCGTCTGCCACCCGCCTCATCCCCGCCGCACCGGAGGTGATCTTCGACCTCCTCGCCGATCCCGCGGCCCACGCCCGCTTCGACGGTTCGGGCATGGTCCAGGCGGCCCGGCCCGGTGCTCCCGAACGGCTCTCGCTCGG
>CAZUYW010000299.1:0-3939 GCA_964624775.1 uncultured Iamiaceae bacterium | reverse complement strand
CGCCCGAGGTGACGATCACGACCTGGTGGCCGGTGGCGCGCAGGCCGGCGACCTCATCGCAGAACTTGGCGACGGCGATGGCGTCGATGTCGCCGTGATCGTCGGTGATCGACGACGTACCGATCTTGGCCACCACGAGGGTGTTCGTCGGTTCAACGGTGGAGTTGGGCATGGCTGTCTCGTGGTGGTCGAAGCGGTGGGCGCCGATGGCGTTGGCATTGAGGACTCGCTGAGTCGGGACCGCGGCACGAGTCGCAACAGGCCGGGCCTGGAGCCAGGCGGCCTGATCGGTGGTTCTGGTGGATCATGGTTTCGAACGCGGTTGAGGTCAATCGGCTGAGGGCGACCGGACGGCGGCGATCGGCGGACGCGCGCACGATCCAGGTGGCGAGGGCGAGGCGGCGCGTCACGCCACGGGGCTCGGGCGACGCCGGCCCCAGCCACCGCCACCCGGGGTCAGCATGCGGATCACGTCGCCGGCTGCCAGGTCGATCGTGCACTTGTCGGGCAGGCGCTCGGCGCGGGTCTCGTCGCCGCCCGGCAGGAGCCAGTTCTCCCCCGCCGCCCCCGGTTCCCCGCCGGCGAGGCCCCAGGGGCGGGACACCCGTCGCTCGGTGATGAGCGAGAGCGTCACCGCTTCCAGCACCTCGAGGTCGCGCTCGATGCCGTCGCCGCCGGGCGCCGCCCCGGCACCACCGCTGCCGCACCGCAGCGCGTAGCGACGCACCCGCACCGGGAACGCCCGCTCGAAGGCCTCCGTCGGCGTGTTGCGGGTGTTGGTCATGGCGGTGTGGACGCCGCTCATGCCCGGGACGGGTGTCGCGCCCGAGCCGGCACCCGGGCGGGGCGGGCGACCGCCCTGGCCGCCGGCGATCGTCTCGTAGGAGACCCAGCCCGGCCCGCCGAGCAGCAGGTTGTTCATCGTGCCCTGCGAGGCGGCGGGCACGCGCTCGGGCACGACCTGGGCGAGGGCGCCCAGGCACACGTCGGCCACGCGCTGGGACACCTCGACGTTGCCGGCGCCCACCGCCGCGGGCGCCTCGGCGGCCACCACCGTGCCAGCCGGGGCGATCACCCGGACCGGGCGCAAGGCGCCCCCGTTGGCCGGGATGGTCGGGTCGAGCACCGAGCGCAGGGCCCACGCGACCGCGGAGACGGTGACCGCCTCGACGGCGTTGACGTTGCCGCGACGCTGGGGGTCGGTGCCGGAGAAGTCGAACGTGGCGCCCTCGTCGTCGACGGTGAGCGCCAGGTGGATGGTGGTGGGCTGCTGCTGGTCGGGCCCAGGGCCGAAGCTGTCGAGCACGTCGGCGAAGGACCACGTGCCGCGGGGCAGGGCGCCGAGCGCGGCCCGCATGCGGCGCTCGCCGTAGGCGACGACCTCGCCGAGCGGGGCGCCGGCGAACGCCTCGAAGCGGGCGACGCCGAGCCGGTTGGCACCGACCTGGGCGTCGAGGTCCCCGGCCCGCTCGGCGGGCGTCCGGGAGGAGGCGATCACCAGCGCCCGCACCTCGGGCGTCCACCGCACCGGTGGGATGCGGAGCCCCTCCTGGTGGATCTCGGTGGCGTCGGCGGGCAGCGATCCGGGTGCGGCGCCGCCGAGGTCGGCGTGGTGGGCGCGGTTGGCGACCCAGCCGGCCAGGCCTGCATCGGCGAACACCGGAGCGACGAAGGTGATGTCGTTCAGGTGGGTGCCGCCGGCGAAGGGGTCGTTCAGCACGATCTGGTCACCGGGGCCGACGGTGTCGCCGAGCGCGGCGATCGCGGCCGCCACCGACGCCGGCATCGAGCCCAGGTGCACCGGGATGTGCTCGGCCTGCACCAGGAGGGTGCCGTCGGCGGTGAACAGCGCGGCCGAGCAGTCGGCCCGCTCCTTGATGTTGGGGCTGAAGGCCGCCCGCCGCAGCACCGCGCCCATCTCCTCGGCGATGCCGGTGAGCCGGGCGATCAGCACGGCGAGCGCGGCAGGATCGAGGCCCGGACCCGGACCCGGGCCGGCGCTCACGGGACCACCCGGGTGATCACGAACGCGCCCGACACGGGGTGGACCTCGGCCCGCCAGCCCTCGGGCACCCAGATGGTGCAGTCGTCCTCGGCCACCACGGCCGGGCCCGTGACCGGCGTGCGGGCGACGGTGGGCAGGTCGTCGACGGTCACCGGCGACGCCAGCGCGGCGGTGGCTCGGATCGCCACCACCTCGATCGGCGTGCCAGGGAGCGCGTACCCGTTGCGCCGCTCGTGCTCCGCGGGGAACGCCTCGACGCTGGGGACCCGGATCTCGTGGCTCTGGCCGGCGTACCGGCACTCCAGGGCGGTGGTCACCACGGCGCCCGGCACGTGGGCGGCCGCCTCGCCCGCGAGGCGGGGAAGGGCGGCGGCGAGGCCGTCGTGGTCGGCCAGGCCGGGCCAGGTGCGCACGAGGTCGTGCCGGCGGGGCGCGGCGAGGCAGCCGACGGCGGAGAGCACGCCGGCCCGGGCGGGCACCACGACCGCAGCCATCCCGAGCGCCTCGGCGATCGAGCAGGCGTGCAGCGGGCCGGCCCCACCGAAGGCCACGAGGGCGAGCCCGCTCGGGTCCACCCCGCGGGCGACCGACACGGCGCGCACCGCCTCCTCCATCGCCGCATCGACCACGGTGAGCACGCCCTCGGCGGTGACGCCGGCCCCATCGAGCGCCGCTCGCGCGGCACCGAGATCGGGTCGGCCGATGCCGGGCAGGGGGTGATCGGCCGGCAGCCGACCGGCCACGAGGTTGGCGTCGGTGACCGTGGGCTCGGTGCCGCCCCGGCCGTAGCAGGCCGGGCCGGGCACGGCGCCCGCGCTGCGGGGGCCGACCTCGAGCGCCCCGCCGGCGTCGAGCCGGGCGATCGACCCGCCCCCGGCGCCGATCGTGTGCACGGCGAGCGACGGCTGGCGGATCGGCAGGCCGCCCACCACCTGATCCCCTGCGGGCTCCGGCGCGCCGCCGAGCACCAGGCAGACGTCGGTGCTGGTGCCGCCCATGTCGAAGGTGACCGCGTCGGGCCAGCCGCTGGCCCGAGCCGATGCCGCCGCAGCCGCGACCCCGCCTGCCGGGCCTGAGAGCAGCAGGGCGACGGGCACCTCGGCCGCCTCGGCCACGGGCACCAGCCCACCGGCGGACGTGGCGACGAGCACGTCGTCGGCCGCGTCGGCCAACCCGGCCAGGTACCGGCGGCACACCGGGCGGAGGTACGCGTTCACGACGGTGGTGACGGTGCGCTCGTACTCGCGGAACTGCGGCGACACGTCGACCGACGCGGTCACGTCGTGGCCCCGGGCGACCAGTTCGTCGCGCACCAGGCGCTCGTGGGTGGGATCGAGGTCGCTGTGCAGGAGGCACACGGCGACCGCCTCGGTGCCGGGCGGTGGGTCGGGCACGGCGGCCCGGACGAGCGGCTCGAGCTCGGTGCCGTCCGCGGCGAGGCGACCGCCCACCTCGAGGCGTCGCTCGCGCGGGACGAGGGGCTCGGGCCGGTCCGCCCAGTGGTCCGACAGGGAGGGCCGGTCCTGGCGGGCGATCTCGATGACGTCGGCGAACCCCTCGGTGGTCACCAGCGCCACTGCGGCGCCACGGCGTTCGAGCAGGGCGTTGGTGGCGACCGTCGTCCCGTGGGCCAGCACCCCGACCACCTCCCCGGGCCCGGCCACCGCAGCGGCGCCGTCGCGCACGGCCCGCCCCGGATCGTCGGGGGTGGACGGCAGCTTGTGGATGCGGCCGTCGTCGGCCACCACGTCGGTGAAGGTGCCGCCCGTGTCGACGCCGATCCGCACGGGTCAGCCCCTCGGCACCGGCAGCACGGCGAGCTCGGCACCGAGGCGGCGGTCGAGGTCGGCGTAGAGCCGGTCGTAGCGGGTGTCGACCTCGTCCCACACGAGCACCGCCTCGTCGGCGGCGTGGACGAGCCAGGCGTCGCGCCG
>CAZUYW010000298.1:2508-3944 GCA_964624775.1 uncultured Iamiaceae bacterium | reverse complement strand
CGTAGCGCACGGTGGCCCCGTTCTCGACGGTCGTGTAGTTCACGTACGGGTAGCCCACCGCCGTGCCCGTGCTGTCCTGGGGGGCGGCCGGGTTGGAGCCGAGGAAGGCCCGGAAGTCGTCCCAGCCCGGAGGGGTCGACGGCGTGGCGCCGAAGGGGTAGCCGTTCAGGTACTTGCCGGCCAGCGCGGTCTGGTAGCCGGCGCCGTGGAGCAGGGTGGCGATGGTGGTGCCCGTGGCCAGACGCTCGCCGTCGATGAGCGTCGAGACGCCGTGGCGCCACACGTACTGACCGGTGAACAAGGTGGCGCGCGAGGGGCAGCACTCGGGCTCGTGGACGAACGCGTTCGGGAACCGGGCCCAGTCGGTGCGACCGTTGGTGGCGGACATCTGGCCGAGGGAGTCCCAGCGCTGGTCGTCGGTGTTGATCACCACGATGTTGGGCTTCGTCGCGGCCGTGGCCGTCTGGTACGGGAAGGTCACCGTGACGCACGCGCACGTGACCGAGCCGCCGTCGAGGTTGGTCAGCGCCACGCGCCGCGGTCCCAGGGCCGCGCCCGGGTGCAGCGTGAGGTGGAGCTGGATGGTCGTGGACGAGGCTCGGCTCGTCGAGGTAACCGCCATGTCGTAGGCCAGCGACGTGGCCTTGACGCCCGAGGCGAACCCGGTGCCTCGGATCGTCACGACGGCACTCGTCGACGTGAGTGCCCCGCTCACCGCCACGGTCGCCGGCGTGGTCACGGTCGGAGGGACCACGGCCGCCTGGGCTGGCGGCCCGGGGTGCCGGGTGGCGTGCACCACGGCGATGGGGACGATGATCGCGGCGGCGAGCAGGACCAGCGCGAACGCGGCCCGGCCCACCACCTCGCCGACGGTGCGGGGCTCGTGGTGGCGCAGCGTCACGAGGTGGGCACCCGGCCGATGCCGCCCGCCTCGAGCAGCATGCCCGTGAGGGTGCGCTCCAGGTGTTCGGTCCGCCAGGTGAGGGTGGCCTCCGCCGCGGCAAGGATCCGCGCCGGGTCCGTGACCGGGGTCCGCCAGGTGGGATCGGCGGCCAGGTCGAAGCACAGGGAGGTGCCGCTGCCGAAGTGCACGTAGCCCGTGTCGGCGCTGCGGCGCACGGCGAGGGCCTGCTGCTCGAGGCGGCGATCGACCGGCCAGGCGAAGTGGGCGTGGGGGATGAGCAGCGCCCGCCAGTCGAACTCCCAGTGCGCGGCCTCGCGCCAGGCCGGAGGTGCACCGCCGTCGAGGAACGGGGTGAGCGGACGGCCGTCGCACTGCAGCGGGATCGGGGCGTCGATCGCCTCGCAGATGGTGGGCAGGATGTCGACGTTCTCGGTGAACGCGTCGACGCGCGTGCCGTGACCGGCGGGCCGCGCCGGATCCCGGATGATCCCGATGATGCGGTACGACTCCTCCCAGAACCCGACCTTCTGCA
>CAZUYW010000298.1:0-2408 GCA_964624775.1 uncultured Iamiaceae bacterium | reverse complement strand
TCCCGGATGATCCCGATGATGCGGTACGACTCCTCCCAGAACCCGACCTTCTGCACCAGGCCGTGATCCCCGAGCTGCTCGCCGTGGTCGGCCGTCACGATCACGAGCGTGTCGTCCCACTGGCCCGTGGCCTCGAGCTGGGCGCGGACCCGGCCGAGCTGCTCGTCGACGTCGCCGATCATCCCGTAGTACTGGGCCCGGATCTGGCGGAGCTCGGCCTCGCCGGTGGGCGCTGCGGTCTCGGGGTTGCGGAGGGCGGCCTCGTGGAAGGGGTGCCGGTCGTCGGCCGGCGGGATCGGCAGGTCCACCTCGGCCGGGTCGTACGCGCGAGCCCAGCGGCCCGCCGCGGCGTAGGGGGGATGGGGCCGCAGGTAGGAGAGGTGGGCGAACCAGGGGCCGTCCTGGCGCTCGTGCCACGCCACGAAGCGGTCCGTCAGGTAGGTCGAGATCCCCAGGTCCTCGTGGCGGTCCGGTTCCTCCGCGAGCAGGGCCTCGCCGCCCGCCCGGGTGTCGATGCCCTGCTCGGCGAGCCAGGCGACCCAGGGCAGGTGGCCGTCGGACAGGTCGGTCTCGGCGCGGAACCCCGGGAGGATGCCCTCGTAGGTGGAGAGGCGGTGATCGTCGGGGTCGTTGATCTGGCGGGGATCGGCGCCCTGGTCGGTGTAGCCGAACAGCGTGGGGTCATAGCCCGCTCGGCGGGCCACGCGGGCGACGTTGTCGAAGCGGTCGTCGAGCGGCGTCCCGTTGAATACCACCCGGTTGTTCATCTGGTACGTGCCGGTGTACAGGCAGGCCCGCCCGGGCGAGCAGGGCGACGCCTGGCTGTAGTGGCGGGTGAGCAGCGTGCCATCGCCGGCCAGGCGATCGAGGTGCGGGGTGCGCACGACGGGATGGCCGACGGTCGACAGGCAGTCGCCGCGGAACTGGTCCAGCGTGATCAGCAGGACGTTCGGCCTGGTCCCCATGGCAGGCAGGCTAGGTGACCTGGGCGACTTGGGCATCGTGTGACGCCCGACCCTGTTGCCGTCCGCCCCGGCGTCCTAGGTTGCAGGCATGGCAGCGCTCGAACGGCGGACGGTTCGCATCCACGGCCACGAGGTCGTGTACCGCATCGGCGGCCCCCCGACCGAGGAGGGCGCACCGGTGCTCCTCCTCATCCACGGCATGGCTGGCAGCTCGGAGACCTGGCGGGCGGTCGCCCCGCAGCTCGCCCGCACCCACACGGTCATCGCCCCTGACCTGCTCGGCCACGGCGCATCGGACAAGCCCCGCCACGACTACTCGCTCGGGGCGTTCGCGTCGGGCCTGCGCGACCTGCTCGTGGCGCTCGGCGTCGAGCGGGCCACGCTCGTGGGCCAGTCGCTCGGCGGCGGCGTCGCCATGCAGTTCGCCTACCAGCACCCCGAGCTGTGCGAGCGCCTCGTCCTGGTGTGCAGCGGCGGGCTCGGCCCCGACGTGTCGTGGATCCTGCGGGCGCTGACCCTGCCGGGCTCGGAGTACCTCATGCCGCTGCTGTTCCCCGGCTTCGTGCGCGACGCGGGCGACGCCGTCCGGCGCCAGCTCGGTCGCCTGGGCGTGCGCGCCCCGCACGTCGAGGAGGAGTGGCGGGGCTACGCCTCCCTCACCGATCCCGAGACCCGCCAGGCCTTCATCAAGACCCTGCGGGCCGTCGTGGACCTGGGCGGCCAGTCCGTGTCGGCCCACGATCGCCTCTACCTGGCCGAGCTGCTGCCGACCCTCATCGTCTGGGGGGAGCGGGATCGCATCATCCCCGTCGCCCACGCCCACGTCGCCCACGAGGCCATGCCGGGCAGCGAGCTGGTGCTCTTCCCCCACGCCGGGCACTTCCCGCACGTGGAGGACCCGATGCGGTTCCTCGAGGTGCTCGAGGACTTCCTCGCCCGCCGGGCGCCGATGCACGTCGACCGCGAGGAGTGGCAGGCCCGCATCGTCGCCGCGGGCCAGGCTGCCTGACCCGGCACCCAGGGAATCAGCCGGTCAGGCGATCGGCCAGCTCGGTGCGCGAGGCGATGCCGAGCTTGGCGTACACCCGGTAGAGGTGGTTCTCCACGGTCCGCAGCGACACCACGAGCTGGTCGGCGATGGCCCGGTTGCTGGCGCCGGCGGCGGCGAGCCGCGCGATCTCGGCCTCCCGCCTGGTCAGCGAGCCGACGGAGGTGTCGGCGACGAGGCGCGCCAGCGGCGGGGTGGCGAGGCCGTCCGCCGTCGCCTGGCCGATGGTCGGATGGAGCTCGCCCCGACGACGACCGTCGCCGGCCAGCGCCCGGGCCTCGGCGGCCCAGCCGATCGCGCCGAACCCCTCGAAGGTGGTGGCGACCGCGTCCAGGCCGGCGCGGTCGCCGGCGAGGGCGGCCTCGGCGAGGGCGCGGCGGGCGACGGTCAGGGGC
>CAZUYW010000297.1:0-3951 GCA_964624775.1 uncultured Iamiaceae bacterium | reverse complement strand
GACCGCGGCGCCCCCACCGTCCTCGACCGCTTCCCCGGCCCGCCGCCGGGCTCCACGCCGCTGCTGGCCGACGCGCTGCGCACCGCCACCGAGCGCCGCACGACGCGCCTCGGGCACCTGCTCGCCCCGATGGGCGTGCGCTACCTGGTGCTGCCGGCCCGCCTGGCCCCGGCGAGCACCGACAGCGCCGCGAGCCGCCCGCCCTCGCGGGAGCTCACCGCCGCGCTCGCCCAGCAGCTCGACCTCGAGGAGGTGCCGGTCGCCGAGGGGCTCCTCGTGTACCGCAACGCCGCGTGGGTGCCGAGCCGAGCCGTGCTGCCACCGCGCGACGGCGATCGCACCTCGTTCCTCCAGGCGGTCGGCGACGAGCTGGCCGATGGTCGGGCCGCCGTGCCCCGTGACGTGGGAGCCGTCGGCGCCGAGGGGAGGGTCCCCGCCAAGGGCGATCTGCTGGTGGCGAGCACCGCCGACGCCCACTGGCACCTCCGGATCGACGGCGTGCCCATGGCGCGCAGCACCACCTACGGCTGGGCGAACCAGTTCACCGCGACCCGTACGGGGAGCGGCCGGCTCACCTACGACACGCCGCTCGCCCGCAAGCTCGCCACCACGGGCCAGCTCGTGCTGTGGCTGCTCGTGCTCATCGTGTGGTGGCGGGCCCGGCGCTCGGAGCGGGGGGCCTGATGGCGCGCCGACCCCCCACCCGTCACGGCAAGCGCCGCCAGCGCTTCACACCCCGGCGCTGGCTGCCGTTCCTTGCCGCCGTCGCCGTGGTCGCCGGGCTCGTCGTGGCGTCCCAGGACGACACGACGTCGGCGCCCACCGGCCTGAGCGGGCCGCCGGTCGCCGATCGGATGCCGGCCGCGGCCGAGCCGGGCTCGGTGTCGTCCGCCTTCTACTGCGCCGCCGGCACCGCCGAAGGCTCGACGGGGGCGGCCGAGCTGTCGGCGCTCATCGCCAACGCCGGCCGCACCGGCACGCGCGCCGTCGTCACGGTGGTGGGCTCCAACGGTCGGCACCGGCGCTTCGAGGTGGCCGTGCCCGCCAACGGCACCACCCGCGTGTCGGCCCGCGAGCACGTGATCGCGCCCTGGGCGGCCATGACGGTCGAGACCCTCGGCGGGCGCGTCACCGTGGAGCGGGAGGCGGCGGGCGCCGACGGCTACGACATCGCACCCTGCACCTCGCGCGCCGGCACCACCTGGTACGTGCCCTACGGCGCCACCGTGCGGGGCGCGTCGTCGCGCCTCGCGCTCTACAACCCGTTCCCCGACGACGCCAGCGTCGACATCTCCTTCGCCACGCCGAGCGGCCTCCGCACCCCGCGTGATCTGCAGGGCTTCACGGTCCCGGCCCGCTCGGTCCGCATGGTCGACGTCAACGACGCCGTGGCCCGACGCGACCGCCTGGCGGCCACCGTCGTGGCCCGCAGCGGTCGGCTGATCGTGGACCGCAGCCAGATCGACGACGGCACCGGCGACGCGGTCACGGGCGAGTCCGGCGTGCGCACCGACCCGCCCCAGGGCGTGGTGTCGGTGCCCGCCATCCCTGCGCTGGCCGATCGGTGGCTCGTCCCCAACGTCTCCACCGCGCCGGGCACCCGGCCTGAGGTCGTGATCGCCAACCCGGGGACGCGCCGCGCGCGGATCGAGGTCGCGATCCGCTACCAGGAGCCGGACCGCTACCCCGAGCAGGAACCGGTGACCCTCACGGTGCGCGCCGGCGAGCAGGGCGTGGTCGATCTCACCGACCTGCCCGACCTCGTCCCCAAGGTCGGCTTCACGATCGAGGTGACCTCGCTCGACGGCGCGCCGGTCGCGGTGGAGGTGGCCCTGTTCCGCAACGCGCCGTCGCCGTCGCAGGGCCTCACGGTCGTGCCGGGGAGCCCGGTGGCGGCCACCCGGTGGTTCCTCACCACCGAGGGCACCGGGAAGCGGCGCATCGCCAAGGTCGTGGTGGCCAACCCCTCGGCCCGGCCCATCACGGTCCGCGTCGACGAGCTGGTGAAGGGCGCCCGCCGGACCCTCGGTGGCGCCACGGTGCGGATCCCGGGCCGCGACCGCCGGATCCTCGACCTCGACGCCGGGACCCCCGGCGTCCCGCTCGTGGTGCGGGCCACCGGCCCGGTGGTGGTGCAGCGGTCGAGCACGGCGCGCACGGGCGTCGGCCTGTCGTTCTCGCTCGCCATGCCGTTCCCCGAGACCGCCGCGGAGCTGCCGGGATGATCCAGATCGTGCTCGTCCTGGTGGTCGGTGCCGTCGCCGTGGCCATCGCCTGGTGGCTGCGGCGCCGCGACGCCGACGCGCCCGAGCAGGGCCCGTCGTGGGCGGTGCCCACCCAGGTCGATCGGGCCGACTTCGACCGTCCCGACGCGCCCTGGCTCGTCGTCGTGTTCACCTCCTCCACGTGCCTGTCGTGCGCGGCGACCCGCGAGAAGGCCATGGTGCTCGCGTCCGACGAGGTCGCCGTGCAGGACGTGGAAGCCGTCGAGCGGGCCGACCTGCACCAGCGCTACAAGGTCGACGCCGTGCCGATGGTGCTGCTCGCCGACGCCACCGGCGCGGTGGTGCGCAGCTTCCTCGGCCCGCCGTCGAGCACCGAGCTGTGGGCCGCGGTGGCCGAGGCCCGCGGGGACTGATCAGTCCTCGGCGGTGACCGGCGGGTTGTCGACCGGGTCGGTGGTCGGGCCGCTGGAACCGACCTCGACCAGGCGGGCGACCTCGGTGCCGTTGAGCGTCTCGTGCTCGAGGAGGCTCCTGGCCACGAGGTCGAGGCCGTTGCGGTGCTCGGTGAGGAGCTCCTCGCAGCGGCGCTCGCAGGCGCGGAGGATCTTCTCGACCTCCTCGTCGATGACCCGGGCGGTCTCGTCGGAGTAGTCGCGGGCGTTGCCCATGAGGTCCTCGCCGAGGAACACCTGGCCGTTGGAGCCCCAGGCCATGGGGCCGACGCGGTCGCTCATGCCCCACTCGCGCACCATCTTGCGTGCCCGCTCGGTGGAGACGACGAGGTCGTTGTTGGCGCCGGTGGACACCACGCCGAACACGAGCTTCTCGGCGATGCGCCCGCCCATGGCCACCACGATGGAGTCCTCGAGGTAGTCCTGGTTGTAGGAGTGGCGGTCCTCGGTGGGGAGCTGCTGGGTGACGCCGAGCGCCATGCCCATGGGCAGGATCGTGACCTTGTGGACCGGGTCGGCCTCGCTGAGGACCGTGGCGCACACCGCGTGGCCGGCCTCGTGGTAGGCGGTGAGCTCCTTCTCCTTGTCGGAGAGGGCCATCGACTCACGGCGCTGGCCCATGAGGACGCGGTCGCGGGCGTACTCGAAGTCGTCCTTGGTGATCATCTCGGCCCCGCGGCGCACGGCGTGCAGCGCGGCCTCGTTGACCAGGTTGGCGAGCTCGGCACCCGACATGCCGGGCGTGCCGCGGGCGACCACCCCGAGGTCGACCTCGGGGCTGATCCGCTTGGACTTGGCGTGCACCCGCAAGATGGCGAGGCGCTCCTCGTGCTCGGGCAGCGGCACGACGACCTGGCGGTCGAAGCGGCCGGGGCGCAGCAGCGCGGGATCGAGCACGTCGGGCCGGTTCGTGGCCGCGATCATGACGATGCCCTCGGTGGCCTCGAAGCCGTCCATCTCGCTGAGCATCTGGTTGAGGGTCTGCTCGCGCTCGTCGTGGCCGCCGCCGAGGCCGGCGCCGCGCTTGCGGCCGATGGAGTCGATCTCGTCCACGAAGATGATGGCCCGGCCCATCTTGCGGGCGGACTGGAACAGGTCGCGGACCCGGCTGGCGCCGACGCCGACGAACATCTCCATGAAGTCCGAACCGGTGACGGAGAGGAAGGGCACGCCCGCCTCACCGGCGACGGCGCGGGCGATCAGCGTCTTGCCGGTGCCCGGAGGCCCGACCAGCAACACGCCCTTGGGAATGCGGGCCCCGATCTCGCCGAATC
>CAZUYW010000296.1:2101-3961 GCA_964624775.1 uncultured Iamiaceae bacterium | reverse complement strand
GGTGGGGCGGCGTCGCGGGCGGCGAGGGCGTCGAGGGCGCAGCGGGTCTCGTGCTGGAGGCGGGGCAGGTCGTCGGGGGCGAACCACCGGCACTCGACGATCTCGGGCGACCGGGGCGTGGCGCCGTCGGCCTCGGCCTCGCTGAGCGGCCGGGCGCGGTACACGAGGTCGACCCGCTGGGGCTCGGCCTCGTGGACGACGGCGGGCTCGCCCACCAGCGTGATCGGCAGGCCCACCTCCTCGAACACCTCGCGGCGTGCGCCGTCGGGGGCGTCCTCGCCCCGCTGGAGCAGGCCCCCCGGCAGGCCCCAGTGGGCGCGGTAGGCCTGGCGTACGAGCAGCACCGAGCCGTCGGCCCGTTCGATCCGGCAGATGGCGCCGACGGTGTGCGCCGGGGCGATCGTGCGCACCACCCGCCGGCGGGCCCACGTGGGCAGGCGCCGGTAGAACCGCAGCGAGGCGAGGTGGAGGCGCTCGGGCACGGCGCCCAACCTAGGGGGCCGATCCCTGGCGGGCGTTCCCCGACGGGTGCAGGGCGCGCAGGGCGTCGGCCAGGCCGGCCGTCGCACCGGCAACGGGCACGCGCCGGGCGCCGTGATCGAGGACGAGCAGGTCGCGCCCGAAGGCGTCGACCACCGTCGCACCCGCCTCGCGGCACACCAGGGTGGCGCCCAGGTAGTCCCAGGGGCCGAGCTCGTCGGTGGTGGCGTCGAGGTACCCGTCGAGGGTGCCGTCGGCCACCGCGCACAGGTCGAGGGCGCAGGCGCCGAGCGCGCGGTACTGCGCCCAGCCGCCGTGCCCCGCGGGGACGCCGTTGAGGCCCACGATCGCGTCGGCGAGGGCCGAGCAGCCGGAGGTGCGGATCGGCTCGCCGTCCCGTGTGGCGCCCCGACCCCGGTGGGCGGCCCACGCGGTGCCGTGGCGCAGGTCGACCACGAGCGAGCCGAGGAGGCCCTGGTCGTCGACCGCGGCCAGGCTGATCGCCCACCACGACAGGCCCCGGCTGGCGTTGGTGGACCCGTCGAGCGGGTCCACCACCACCGTCACCGGCCGGTCCGGATGGTGGCGTCCGGTCTCCTCGCTGAGCACGCCGTACCCGGCGGCGAGCAGCAGGTCGACGGCCGCCGCGTCGGCCGACACGTCGGCGTGGTACTGGCCGACCCGTGCCCCCGACTCCCCCAGCGACGCGTCCCGCGCCACCAGCGGACGGACCGCCGCGACCACCTCCTGGAGGGCCTCCGCGAGCCGGTCGGGGTGGTCGGACGGAACGGACACGTGGGTGACCGTAGCGGCGACATGGCAGGCTGGTGGGTCCCGACCCCGATCCACAGGAGCACCCGTGGCGGTCATCGATGTGGCCGGCTTCGTCGCCGACCTCAAGGACCACGCCGTCGACCACGGCTTCCACGTCCACGACGAACGGCACTTCGTCGAGACCTACTCGCTGCGCCAGGCGTGGGAGGTCGACCTCCATCCGGAGGAGGCGTGCGGCGGTCCGCTCGACCTGCACCTCGCCCTCGAGATCGACCCGCGGGTGCTGCTCAGCTTCGAGGATCTGGTGCTGGAGATGGACGACGAGACTGACGATCCGCCGGACCTCCACCGCTTCCCGCTGCACTTCAACTGGAGCATGCCCCCGCTCCCCCACGGCCCCGACCTGCTCGTGCTGGCCACCGACCTCGCCGGCATCGGCGGTCCCGACCTCCCGCTCGAGGTGTCGGCGATCGACTCCTACGCGTCGGTGACCGACGGCGCCGAGCGCACCGTCACCATCGTCGGCCGGGTCGAGGTCTCCCTCGCCCAGGTGTACGTCGGCCAGCAGGACCTGCTGTGCGACACCCTCGACCGCAGCCACGCGGT
>CAZUYW010000296.1:0-2001 GCA_964624775.1 uncultured Iamiaceae bacterium | reverse complement strand
TCCCTCCCAGCTCGTGAGCGGGAGCGTGCTGCAGTCGAGGTCCGTCGGGCGCCAGACCCCAGCGGGGTCGGTCACCTCGATCGTGCCGGCGGGCACGATCCGGCGGTTCTCGTCGTACCCGCACGACACCGAGACCGTGCCCGGTGCGAGCGCCTGGACCGTCGCGGTCACGCCCGTCGGGACCTGGTCCCCGCCCTGCCCGACGTTCAGGACGGCCGGCTCCCCCGAGGTGTTGTCGACGCTGAGGTGGACGCCGTCGGGCTGCGCCCGGACGGCTGAGCCCGACACGCTGGCCCGGCCTGAGGCGCAGGTGATCTGCACCGTGTCCGGCACGTCGTCCGGCGTGCTCGGAGGGGTCGCGTCGTCCGGCGGGATGCTGGTGGACGAGGTGGTCGACGGCGTGGTGCTCGACGATGCGGTGCTCGGGCGGCTGCGGTCGGGGGGACGCCAGATCCACACGTCACGCAGGGGCTCCGGCAACCCACCATTGGTCGGCCGTGATCCGAGCAGTGCGACGGCGACATCGCCCGCAGTGCCGGTCATCCGGGCGAGGTTGGTTCCGCCAGGCGCTGATGGCATCTCGATCCACGCGTCGGCGGCCACGTCGAACAGTGCGCCTCCGGCGACGTCCAGGAACAACGACCGCTCGCTCCCGAGGAACCCGGACGAGGTGCGGCCCGCGAGCAAGCCGGGCACCTCGGGGAGGTCCCGCCACCGACGCTCGGCTGCATCGAACACGGCCCCCTCGGGATAGCGACGACCCCAGTTGTTGACCTCGCCTCCGTCAGCGCCACCGAGCGACGGGTTCAGCATCACGCCGTCGCCAGCTGCCCACATCCCCGCCCCGATCGACTGCGATGCCGGCAGCTCCTCCCACCGCATGGTCGCCAGGTCCAGGCGGGCTGCCAGCTGCAGCGCCGGACGCTCAGATCCCGGCTGGGGAATGAGCTCCTTGCCGAACAGGTAGACGTCGCCCTGGTCGTACACGACAGAGCGGTCGAACAGCTTCGGGAGCGGATCGTCGGGCAGCTGCTGCCAGGTGCGCGGGCCGGGATCGAAGAGCCACATCCCGACGTCGCTGCGCTCATCGGAGCCAGGGTCGGCGATGAGCCGGTCGCCGGCGGCCACGAGGGACCACCACTTCTGATCGACATTCGGCTGCCACTCCTCGGACCAGCGATCGCGCTCGATGTCGTAACGAAGCATCCCGGCGGGACGACCGAAGGGACCTCTGGACATATCCTGCGGGTCGGGCGTCGCCCAGACGAAGACCGACCTACCCACCGCGACAGCCGAACTCACGTCGAGGTCCCACGGTGCCGGCGCGATCGTGCGCCAGTGCCCGGTCTTGGGGTCGAGGGCAGCTCCATCGGCAAACCGTCGGGCGGGGCCGGCGCAGTCAGCCCGAGCCGGGCATGTGTCCAGGACGCCCCCGATGACGAGGAGCTCCGAGCCGGTCCAGACGTTGGTTGCCGCGGTCCTCGCCGGTAGCGGCCAGTCGTCCACTCGGACCCAGCCGCCCACGGATCCCGCGCCTCTGGTAGCCGAGGAAACGGCCTCGTGGTCTGGCCCTTCGTGCCGCCCGATGCCCACGGCAACCAGCGCCGACGCGACGAGGACCCCGATCGCCGGTGCTGCGACCCAAGTCCGCCGGCGGCGGCGCCGGACGCGGACGAGGCCGTCCACCCGGATCCGGGCGCGCTCGATAGCTGCGGCATCGAGCTCCGGCGCGGTGCTCCCGAAAGGCAGATCGTCATCGGTCATGTGAACTCCCCGGTCCTCAGCAGGGTTCTGTCGGGCTCGACCTCGAGGAGACGCCTGAGCGTCGCGAGGCCGCGACTCGCATGGCTCTTGACCGTGCCCTCCGCAATACCGAGCGTGGCTGCGATCTCGCGCTCGCTCAGGTCGCCGTAGTAGCGCAGCACCACGACCTCCCGCTGGCGCCCGGGCAGCAGTTCGAGTGCCCGATGGAGGTCGACGTCCCGGTGGACGGCATCCGAA
>CAZUYW010000295.1:2469-3974 GCA_964624775.1 uncultured Iamiaceae bacterium | reverse complement strand
GGGTGTACCCGCGCGTGGCTGGTGCCCGGGGTCGCCGGGGGGGCGCCGGCGCCGTTGGGCTTGCGGCGGGGCGGCAAGTCCTTGAGCCGCTCGTCGACCGGGGGCGCGTAGGGCTCGTCCGCCTCGGCCGACGTCGCACCGATCAGCGACTCGAGGCCGGCGTCGAACGCCGCGCCCGTCGGCACCGCGTCGTCGAGGCGGGCGGGGGCATCCTCGAACACCGAGCCGCTGCGGGCGGCCGGCGCGGGCGGCGCGGCGGGCGGCTCGGGGGCGTCGAAGGGCGCGAAGGTGAGCGGCTCCAGGATCGGCGACAGGTCCTCGCCGTGCTGATCCGGATGGGTGTTCGCGGTCGCCGTGTCCATGACCGGCTTGAGCCGCTGCGGCACGGCTGCCGGCATGTCGGCCAGGGCGCTGGCGTAGCCGGGATCGTTGGTCACCAGCGCGGAGGGCAGGGCGACGACGGCGGTGACGCCGCCGGAGGGCGAGGGCATCATCCGCACCGAGATGTCGTGGCGGCGGGCGAGGCGGCCGACCACGATGAAGCCGAGCGAGCGGGACAGGGCCAGGCCCACGAGCGGGGGCTTGGCGAGGGCCTCGTTGGCCTCGATGATCTGCTCGGACGACATGCCGATGCCGTGGTCGGTGACCGAGATGACGTAGCCGTCGGCCTGGGTGGCGTGCCCGACGACCTCGACGTGGGTCTCGGGCGGCGAGAAGTTGGTGGCGTTCTCCATCAGCTCCGAGAGCAGGTGCGCCAGGTCGGCCGCCGCGTTGGAGGCCACCAGGACCTCGTCGAAGCTCAGGAGCTCGATGCGGCTGAAGTCCTCGACCTCGGCCAGGGCCGCCCGCACCACGTTGGCGAGCGGTGCCGGGCGGCCACGACGGCGGGGCGGCTCGGCGCCGGCGAGGACCAGCAGCGACTCGGCGTTGCGGCGCATGCGGGTCGCCAGGTGGTCGAGACGGTAGAGGTTCTCGAGCTGGTCGGGATCCTCCTCACCGGACTCGAGCTCGTCGATGAACTCGATCTGGCGGTCGAGGAGGGCCTGGTTGCGGCGGGCGAGGTTCACGAACATCTCGCCGATGCCCTTGCGCAGCAGGGTCGCCTGCTCGGCGGCCACGTCCGACGCCACCCGCTGCACGTCGTTGAAGGACTTGGCGAGCTGCCCGATCTCGTCGTTGGACTCGACGTCGATCTCGCGCATGGCTCCGAGCTGGTAGCTGAGGTCATCCTCCGACGGGTTCTTCAGCGACTCGATCAGGCGCGGCATCTGGTCGGTGGCGAGCCGGTCGGCGGCCTCGGTGAGGTTGCGCAGCGGGATCGTGATCTGGCGACCCAGGATGAACGCCCCGGCGACGGCCACGATGGTGGCGAGCGCCGCCGAGATGATGAACAGGTTGGCGGCCTTCTTGGCGTCGCTGCTCTGGCTCTGGCTGGCCTCGATGACCTGGCCGAGCCGGGTGGCCTCGACGCTGTGGAGATCGGTCAGGACGGTGTCGTTGGCCTT
>CAZUYW010000295.1:0-2369 GCA_964624775.1 uncultured Iamiaceae bacterium | reverse complement strand
CGCCTGCTCCCACCGGAACCCGGCATCGACCGTCTCGCGGATGAAGCGCAGCTTCTCCCCCGCCCCGGCGGCCAGCTTCGAGGCGGACCGGAACTCGGGCGAGGTGCCCTGGAGGCCGTTCATGGTGTCGACGGCGACCTGGACCGACGCGTCGGTGGCCTTGCGGGCGGCGCGGAGCTCGCTCTTCCACTCCTTGCGGTCCGATGCGATGTGGGCGGTGCTGTAGAGCGACTCGCGCTGGAGGGCGTGGACCACGTCGTTGTCGGCCTGGACCATGTTGACCAGGCCGGCGTTGCGGCCGCTCTCGGCCGCCGTCGCCTGACGGGACCGGGCGCCGAGCGTGGCCAGCAGCACGATGATCACGATCGGCGCCGCCACGAGGAGGATCAGCTTGTTCCGGATCTTCAGGTCGTTGAGCACGGGCGTCCTCGCACGTGGAGCAGGGGACGGTGGGATCACCGTTCGCATCAGCAGATCGGCCGTTTCGGGCACACCTTGAGCACCGGCCGACCACCGGCGCCGAGATGGGCCGTACGGCCCATCGGCACGCTCGCACGCTGCGGCGACGCCGGCGGCGCCCGGCACGGAGCGTGGCCGCGGCACGGGGCGCGGCCACGCTCCTAGGGGTTCCGATCACAATGGGACCTTCGACCTAGTGCCACCTGCGGTACGCTGCCGCCACGCATCCATCGAAACCGCGCGGGAGTGACAGACATGAGTGACTTTTCTCAGGGTCCGGGCTGGTGGCAGGCCTCTGATGGCAAGTGGTACCCGCCCGAGCAGGCACCCGGTGGTGCCCCCGCCGGCGGCCCCGCCGGGATGGGCGTCCCGCCCGGAGCCGTGCCCGGCGGCGTGGCCGCGCAGGGCCAGCTCGCCGAGTGGCCCGTCCGTGCCGCCTCCTACGCGATCGACTTCATCGCGCTGAGCGTCATCGCCAACGTGTTCAGCCAGGTGAGCTCGGCCCTCGGCTCGATCCTCAGCCTGGTCGCGTTCGGCTTCGGCCTCTACAACGCCTACCTCAACGGCTCCACCGGCCAGAGCATCGGCAAGCGCATCATGGGCACCAAGGTCGTGTCGGAGACCACCGGCGACGTCATCGGCGGCGGCATGGGCATCGTGCGGTACTTCGCCCACATCCTCGACACCCTGATCTGCTGCGTCGGCTGGTTCTTCCCGATCTGGGACGCCAAGAAGCAGACCATCGCCGACAAGGTCATGAAGACCGTGGTCATCACCGGTCTCCCCAAGAAGAGCCTCGGCGAGGCCTTCTCGAACGACTGACCCGAACCCGGCGGAACGCGTCGTCCGAGGCCCCGGGGTTCGCCCCGGGGCCTCGTCGCGTCCGGGATCGGGTGGCAAGCGTGCCGGGGCGTGGTTGAATCCCCGCCATGACCCGACTCGGCCTCCAGATCCCCAGCTTCACCTATCCGGGCGGCGATCCCGCCGCCATCTTCCCCACCGTGGCGTCCGCCGCCCAGGCCGCGGACCGTTCCGGGTTCGACACGGTCCTGGTGATGGACCACTTCTACCAGCTGCCCGGCCTCGGCAACCCCGACGACTACATGCTCGAGGCGTACACCCTGCTCGGCGCGCTGGCCGCGGTCACCGAACGGGTCCGCCTCGCCACCCTCGTCACCGGCAACACGTACCGGAACCCGGCGATCCTCGCCAAGAGCGTGACCACGCTCGACATCGTGTCGGGCGGCCGAGCCCAGCTCGGCATCGGCTCGGGCTGGTTCGAGCTCGAGCACCAGAGCTTCGGCATCCCGTTCGGCACGTTCACCGAGCGCTTCGAGAAGCTCGAGGAGGCGCTGCAGATCATCCTGCCCATGCTGCGCGACGAGCGCCCCTCGCTCGACGGCCGCTGGTACCAGGTGTCCGAGGCCATCAACCCGCCCGCCCCGCTCTCCACGATCCCGGTGATGATCGGCGGGTCGGGCGAGAAGAAGACGCTGCGCATGGTCGCCCAGTACGCGGACCTCGGGAACCTCACCTGTGACCCGAGCGAGGTGCCCCGCAAGGTGGAGGCGCTCGAGGGCCACTGCGAGCGGCTCGGGCGGCCCCGGAGCGAGATCACGCTGTCGTGGAACCGGGTGGCCTGCATCGCCCCCACCACCGCCGAGGCCGAGGCCGAGCGCGACGCCTACCTGGCCCAGCGCGGCATGGTGTGGGGCGATCTGCCCGAGGAGCTCCAGGCCATGATCGAGGGGATGATCGTGTGGGGCGATCCCGCCACCGTCGGCGAGCGCTTCGCCGAGTGGCAGGGCCTCGGGGTCGACGGCTTCACCGTCGCCCTCCCCGCCAACGGCCACCTGCCCGAGCGCGTCGAGCTCCTCGGCCAGACCCTCGCCCCCCTGGTCAACCCCTGA
>CAZUYW010000294.1:0-3979 GCA_964624775.1 uncultured Iamiaceae bacterium | reverse complement strand
CTCCACGTCGACCACGGGGCCGGCGATCGTGACGACGCGGCCATCCTTCAGCGCGGTGCTGGGCTCGTTGGTGATGGTCATGACTGCTCTCCTGAGCTGAAGTGGTCCGAACGGGTGGCGTGCCCGACGTGGGGGGTGAGCGGATCTTCGGGGAAGACCTGGTCGAGGAGGAGATCGGCCTCGTCGGTCTGGCTCTGGCGCAGCGCCTCGGCGCCGCCCACGATCTCCATGATCTCGGTGGTGATGGCATCCTGCCGGGCCCGGTTCATGACCCGGCTCAGCTTGATGATCATCTCCTCGGCGTTGTCGGTCGCCGACTTCATGGCCCGCTGCCGCGAGGCGTGCTCGGAGGCGGCGGCGTCGAGGAGGGCGGCGTAGAGCCGGGCCTCGGCGTAGCGGGGCAGGAGCCGGCTGAGGATCTCCGACGGGTCCGGCTCGAACTCGTAGTCGGCCGACGGCCCCTCGGCGGCGTCCTCGTCGATCGAGGCGGTGTCGAGCGGCATGTAGGGCACCACGTGGGCGATCTGGGAGCCGAGCGACAGGAACTGGGTGTAGGCGAGGCGGACCTCGGAGTACTCGCCGGACTCGAAGCGCTCGGCCACGTAGGCGGCCACGGCGCGGGCGTCCTCGTAGCCGGGGGCGTCGGAGAACCCGGTGAAGCTCGCCGCGATCTCGTAGCCGCGGAAGCGGAAGTACCCCGTGGGCTTCTTGCCGACGGTGATGAGGGCCGTGGAACGTCCGGCCTCCTGATCGGCGGCCATGGCGCGCTCGGCGGCACGGATCACCGTGGAGTTGTAGCCACCGGCCAGGCCGCGGTCGGCGGCCACCACCACGTAGGCCACCGTGGTGATCTCGTCGCGGGGGTTGAGCAGGGGCGAGTCACCGGCGGCACCGGCGGCGGCCAGGTTGCGGATGACCTGGGTCAGCCGCTCGCTGTAGGGCCGGGCGGCGCTGACGCGCTCCTGGGCCTTGGCGATGCGGCTCGCGCTGATGAGCTCCATCGCCTTGGTGATCTTCTTGGTGGACTGGACGGACTTGATCCTCCGGCGGAGGACCCGTTCCTGGCCGCTCGCCATGGTGGATCAGGCCTCGCCGTCGGTGTCGGCGGTGCCGAACTCGTTGGCGAAGTCGGCGAGGGCGGCCTCGAGGCCGGCCTCGTCGAGCGTGCCCTGCTCGCGGATCTGGCTGAGGATGCCGCTGTAGCGGGCGCCCAGGAAGTCGAGCAGGTCCTGCTCGTAGCGCTGGACGTCGGCGACGGGCACCTTGTCGAGGTAGCCGCGGGTGCCGGCGTAGAGCACCACGACCTGCTCCTCGACGGGCATCGGCGAGTTGAGGCCCTGCTTCAGGAGCTCGGTGAGGCGACGGCCCCGGTCGAGGGTGGCCTGCGACACGGCGTCGAGCTCGGAGCCCAGCGAGGCGAAGGCCTCGAGCTCGCGGAACTGGGCGAGGTCGCCCTTGAGCGTGCCCACGGCGGCCTTCATGGCCTTGATCTGGGCGGCACCGCCCACCCGGGACACCGACTGGCCGACGTTGATCGCCGGGCGGATGCCCGACTTGAACAGGTCCTCCTCGAGGAAGACCTGGCCGTCGGTGATCGAGATCACGTTGGTGGGGATGTAGGCCGAGATGTCGCCGGCCTTGGTCTCGATGATCGGCAGGGCGGTCAGCGAACCGGCGCCGTTCTCGTCGCTCAGCTTGGCGGCCCGCTCGAGGAGCCGACTGTGCAGGTAGAACACGTCGCCGGGGTAGGCCTCACGGCCCGGCGGGCGGCGCAGCAGCAGCGACACGGAGCGGTAGGCCTCGGCCTGCTTGGAGAGGTCGTCGTAGACGGCCAGGGCGTGCTCGCCGTTCTCCATCCAGTGCTGGCCGAAGGCGCAGCCGGTGTAGGGGGCGAGGAACTTGAAGGGCGCGGGGTCCGAGGCGGGGGACACGACGACGGTCGTGTACTCCATGGCGCCGCGCTCCTCGAGCGTGGACACGGTCTGGGCGACGGTGGACGCCTTCTGGCCGATGGCCACGTACACGCACTTCACCCCGAGACCCTTCTGGTTCAGGATGGTGTCGATCGCGACCGACGTCTTGCCGGTCTTGCGGTCGCCGATGATCAGCTCGCGCTGGCCACGGCCGATCGGCGTCATGGCGTCGATGGCCTTGATGCCGGTCTGCAGCGGCTCGTGCACGGGCTTGCGGCCCATGATGCCGGGGGCCTGGACCTCCATGCGGCGGGTGCCCACGTTGGTGAGCGGACCCTTGCCGTCGACCGGCTCGCCCAGGGTGTTGACCACCCGGCCGAGCAGGCCGTCGCCGCAGGGCACCGAGAGGATCTCGCCGGTGGCGCGGACCATCTGGCCCTCCTCGATGCGATCCACGTCGCCGAGCACCACGGCGCCGATGGAATCCTCGTCGAGGTTGAGGGCCAGACCGATGGTCCCGTCCTCGAACTCGAGCATCTCGTTGACCGCGCAGTCGGGGAGGCCCCCGACGGTGGCGATGCCGTCACCGACCTCGAGCACGCGCCCGACCTGGGCGGCGCTGAAGTCGGGCTTGAACCCCTCGAGGTTCTTGCGCAGGGCGGCGGTGATGTCTTCGGTGTTGATCGTGAGCTCGGCCATGTGCCGTTTCTCCTGAGCCGTCGGGGCGTGTTAGAGGGCGTTGCGCAGCTGTTCGAGGCGGCGGCGGACCGACCCGTCGATGACGGTGTCGCCCACCTGGGCCACGACCCCACCCTTGATGGAGGGGTCGATGATGACCTTGACCTCGACCTGCTTGCCCGTGGCCTTGCCGAGCGCGTCGGCGAGGCGGGACTTCTGGTCGTCGGTGAGGGCGGTGGCCGAACGGACCTCGGCCACCTCCTTGTTGCCTTCCCGGGCGCTCATGGCGACGAGCTCGTCGACGATGGCGGGGAACTCGCGGATGCGGCCGGTGCCGACCACCATCGAGACGAGGCTCGTGGTGGCGTCGGTGGCCTTGCCGCCGAGGAGGTCGACGACGATCTGCTGGCGGGTCGCCACGGGGATGTGGGGGTCGGCGAGCTTGTCACGCAGCTCGTCGTTCCCCTTCACCACCTGGGCGATCCGGAACAGCTCGTCCTCGACCTCGGCGAGGGGGCCTTCGGCCCGAGCGACCGCGAAGAGCGCCTCTGCGTACGCCGTGGTGCGGTCGTCGGCCATCAGCGGTCAGCTCCCACCGAGTTGATGTACGCCTCCACGAGGGCGGCGTTCGTCTCCTGGTCGAGGTTGCGGCCCACGACCTGCTCGGCAGCGCCGATGGCCAGGGCGGTCACCTCGCCGCGGAGGTCGGCGATGGCCTGCGACTTGGCCGACTCGATGTCGGCGTTGGCGCGGGCACGGAGCTCGGCGATGTCGGCCTCGGCCTTGGCCTGGAGGTTGGTCCGGACCTCGTCGGCGGCCTGGCGGGCCTCCTCGATGATCCGGGCCGACTCCTGGCGGGCATCAGCCAGCTGGGCCTTGTACTCGTCGAGGATCGCGGAGGCCTCGGTGCGCTGCGCCTCGGCAGCGTCGAGGTCACCCTGGATCCGCTCGGCACGGGCGTGCATGCCGGCCTTGATGGCGGGCACGCCCTTCCAGACGAGGAAGCCGAACACGATGAAGAAGCCGGCCGCACCGTAGATGAGCTCGTTGGTGGCCGGGGTCAGCGGGTTCGGGGCAGCCTGGCAGTCCTCCACCGTCTTGCCCTCGGCAAGCAGGTGGGCGCACTCCTCGGTGGCCTTGTCCTTGTACTTCGCTTCGCCTTCGGTCTCTGCACTAGCGGGTCGGACGAATCCGATCAGGGCCAGCGCAGCGATCGCGGCTGCTGCGAGGAGCAGTCGAAGTCGATGCATGTGGTCGTCTCCCCGATCAGGCGCCGGCGAGGAAGAACACCACGAAGCCGATGAGCGCGAGCGCCTCGACGAACGCGATGCCCAGGAACATGGTGGTGCGCACCATGCCGGCGGACTCGGGCTGACGGGCCATGGCCT
>CAZUYW010000293.1:0-4016 GCA_964624775.1 uncultured Iamiaceae bacterium | reverse complement strand
GTGGCGTCGAGGACCCGCAGCGAGCCGCTCGCCTCGGCGGGTGTGGCGCCGCCGCCGTCGCTGCCGCACGCCGCCAGGGCGAGGACGGCGCACGCGAGGAGGACCAGGAGGGGGCGGCGGGACGAGGTTGGCATGGGAGCTCCGCCTCCCAGCATGGCCGCTCGACCCCCCGGCGGCGTAGTCGGCCTCGGGGCCTCGCGGCCTAGCGGCCGATGGCGCGCAGCGCGGCGACGCCGCCCTGGGGATCACCGGCGGTCACCAGCGACTCCCCGACTAGCACGGCGTGGTAGCCGGCCTCGTGGAGCACGGTGGCGTCGGGCACGCCCTGCACCCCGGACTCGGCGACCCGGACCACGCCCTCGGGCATCAGGGGCGCGAGCCGCACCGCCCGGGCGGTGTCGACCTGGAAGGTCACGAGGTCGCGCTGGTTGACGCCGACCAGCGTGGCGCCGATCGCCAACGCCCGCTCCAGCTCGGGCTCGTCGTGGACCTCCACGAGCGCGTCGAGGCCGAGCTCCCCGGCGAGGGCGTGGCAGTCGGCCAGCTCGGCGTCGTCGAGGGCCGCGGCGATCAGCAGGCAGGCGTCGGCGCCCATGGCACGGGCATCGCACACATCGCCGGGCGACACCGTGAAGTCCTTCCGGAGCACGGGCACGGCCACCGCACCCCGTGCGGCGGCGAGGTCGGCGGCCGAGCCGCCGAACCAGCGCTCATCGGTGAGCACCGACAGGCACGTGGCCCCGCCCGCCTCGTATGCCCGGCCGAGCACCGCAGGGTCGAGATCGGGGGCGAGGTCACCCTTGGACGGTGACCGCCGCTTGACCTCGGCGATGACCCCGAGGCCGGCCGCACCGCCCAGCGCGGCGGCGAAGCCGCGCGTCGGCGGGGCGTCCTGCGCCGCCGCCCGCCGGGCCTCGAAGGTGCGGGGGTCCGCGGCCGCGTGGGCGCGGTGGTCGTCGAGGATGCGATCGAGGTAGGTGGCCATCGGGGTCCGACGGTAGCGGTCGGTCAGCGCCGCCTCGTCATGATCACCATGGGGAGGATCACGAACAGGGCCGCCGACACGACCCCTGCCGCGATCGACACGGCCACGAGCGTGCGGGACCCGAGGACCACCCCCAGGAACGCCGCGCACCCGGCGAGCGCGAACAGGGCCACCGGCGCGATGCGCACCAGTCCGCGGCGCGCCCCCTCGGGCGGCAGGTCGGCCGGTGGGATGTCGTCCTCGTCGGCCCACGCCCGGTAGTCGCGCTGCCAGCCGTCGTCGTCGGCCCGCGGCGTCCACCCCTTCCCCTCGGGCACCTCCGGCCCGGCACCTGCCGGCCGGCGTCGCTCGACGGGCGGCACGACCGGTCCCCGAAGGGTCAGGTCGTAGCGGGAGCGGGCGGCGGGGTCGCCGAGCACCGCCCACGCATCGTTGAGCTCCTGCATGCGCCGCGCCGCGGCGACGCGCTGGGCCTCGGGCTCGCCCACGTGGAAGTCCGGGTGGGCCGTCCGGGCCAGGGCGAGGTAGGCCCGCCGGATGACCGCGGCATCCGCGTCGACCGCCACCCCCAGCAGCTCGTAGTGGTTCACCGGTCAGCAGGCTACGGGGACGGTGGTCACCCGAGCCGGACCGACGGTTCACAGAATCCTCACGACTGGGTGGGAGCATGGGCCGGTGCCGCCCGATCCGCCCACCGTCGTGCTCGTCGAGGACGACGCCAACATCGCCGCGCTGGTCGAGCTGTACCTGGGCGACGCCGGGTTCCGCGTCACCCACACCGACCGCGGCGAGCGCGCCCTCGATCTCATCCGGGCCCGCCCGCCCAAGCTCGTGATCCTCGACATCGGCCTGGCCGGGCGCATCGACGGCTTCGAGGTGTGCCGTTCCCTGCGTACGGGATCCGATGTGCCGGTCCTGATGCTCACGGCCCGCGACGGCGAGGACGATCGCATCGAGGGCTTCGAGGTGGGCGCCGACGACTACCTCGTGAAGCCGTTCTCGCCGCGCGAGCTCGTGGTCCGCGTGCGGGCGATCCTGCGCCGCGCCGATCCCGAGCGGGCCGCGGCCGACATCGTCACCGCCGGCGCGGTCGAGATCGACCTCACCCGGCGCGAGGCACGGGCGGGCGGCGCGCCGGTCCCGCTCGCGACCCGGGAGTTCGACCTGCTCGCCTACCTCGGCGCCCACCGCGGCCAGGCGCTCAGCCGCCAGCAGCTGCTCGACGGCGTGTGGGGCGAGGGCTGGATCGGCGACGAGCGCACCGTCGACGTCCACGTCCGCCAGCTGCGCAAGAAGCTCGGCGACGCCCTGCCGCTCACCACCGTGTGGGGCGTCGGGTACCGGCTCGACTGATGCGCACCCGGATCCTCGCCGCGATCTGCGGCACCGTCGCCCTCTCGCTGCTGCTCGCCGGCGTCGGCACCTACCTGCTGCTCGGCCGCCAGGCCGAGCAGACCACCGAGGCGAACCTGCGCGACGAGGCGGCCGGGCTCGCCGACCTCGTCTCGCTGTCGCCGCGGAGCTCGGCCGGGCGCCTCGGCACGACCCGTCTGGTGCGGGGCCTGCGACTCGAGGGCGTGTCGGTCGTCGTCGTCGATGCCACCGGCACCCGGCGCGGCGAGCTGCCCGACGGCGTCGACCCGTCCGACCTCGACACCACCGCTCTCGCCCAGGGCCAGGTCATCAGCGGCCGCCGCGCCGGCATCACCTGGGCGGCGGCGGGCACGACGCGCGGTCGGGTGACCATCGCGATCGTGCTGACGCGCCGGGCCGAGCGTCCCGAGGCGCCGATCGGCTGGTTCGTGCTGGCGGGTGCGATCGCCCTCGCCGTCGGCGCCGGCATCGCGGTCGCCCTGTCGGCCGGCCTGACCCGACCGCTGCGCGCCGCGCGCGCCGCCACCGTGCAGATCGCGTCGGGCGACCTCACCACCCGCCTGCCCGAGCCCGAGCCCGGTGACCACGACGAGCTCGCCGACCTCGCCCGCGCCATCAACTCGATGGCCACCTCGCTCGAGGCGAGCCGGGGGCGGGAGCGCCAGTTCCTGCTGTCGGTCTCGCACGACCTGCGCACCCCGCTCACCTCCATCCAGGGGTACGCCGAGGCGATCGTCGACGGCACCGCGCCGGACCCGACGGCCGCCGCCCAGGTGATCGGCGCCGAGAGCACCCGCCTGCGCCGGCTGGTGCAGGACCTGCTCGACCTGGCCCGGCTCGACGCCCACGCCTTCTCGGTCCACCTCGCCGACCTGCCCGTCGACGAGGTCGTGGTCGACGCGGCCGAGGCCCAGCGACCGGCGGCCGAGGCGGCGGGCGTGGCCCTCCACGTCCAGGCCGAGGGCGGGCCCCTCAGCGGCCGCATCGACCCCGATCGCCTCGGCCAGGTGGTGGCGAACCTCGTCGAGAACGCGCTGCGCTACGCGAGCACCCAGGTGTGGGTGGTGGCCCAGGCCGATCCCGCCGGCGGCACGCTCGTCGACGTGGTCGACGATGGTCCCGGCATCGCGGCCGACGAGGTCCCGCTGATCTTCGAGCGGCTCTACACGTCGGGTCGCCAGGCCCGGCGCGGCGGCGACGGCGGCACCGGGCTCGGCCTGGCCCTCGCCCGCGAGTTCATCGCCGCGATGGGCGGCACCATCGAGGTCCACTCCCCCGCCCTCGCCGCGGGCGGTGGCGCACGCTTCGCCATCCGGCTGCCCGCCGTGGCGCCCGAGGCGGCGCCGGGCTGACGGGCGCGCGTCAGGCGGGCGGTGCGGTGAGCGCCGCGGACGCGCCGTCGACGGCGCCCGCCGCGGGGAGCTCGACAGCGCGGGCGACGAGCGCGAGGGCCACGGCCCCATCGTCGTGCGGGGCCACGCTCGTGAGCACCCCGGCATCGGTGTGGTCGCCGACCTGGACCGGCGAGCCGGGCGCGGGGACCGCGCCCGCGACCGTGACGACGGCGAGGTGCTTGGGCGCCAGGTTCCCCCGTGCGTCCATGCGGGCGACCAGCTCCTGGCCCGTGTAGCAGCCCTTGGTGAAGCTCACCGAGGCG
>CAZUYW010000292.1:0-4025 GCA_964624775.1 uncultured Iamiaceae bacterium | reverse complement strand
GCCCGGGCGTGGGGCGCGGCCAACCTCGGTCCGGGCGACGCCATCGTGCTCACCCAGCTCGAGCACCACGCCAACATCGTCCCGTGGTTCCAGCTCCAGGCCGAGCGCGGCTTCGAGATCCGCTGGATCCCGCTCACGCCCGACGCCCAGCTCGACCTCACCGACATCGATGTCCTCCTCGACGGGGCGAAGCTGCTGAGCCTCACGGCCATGTCGAACGTGACCGGTACGCTCACCCCGGTGGCCGAGCTCGCCCGCCGCGCCCACGCCGCGGGCGCGGTCGTGTGCCTCGACGCCTGCCAGTACGTGCCCCACCTCGCCACCGACGTCGTCGCGATGGGCGTCGACTTCGCCGCCTTCTCGGGCCACAAGATGCTCGGTCCGCTCGGCATCGGCGTGCTGTGGGGCCACGAGGCCCTGCTCGACGCCATGCCCCCGTTCCTGGGCGGCGGCGGCATGATCCTCGACGTGCGCCTCGACGGCTTCACGCCCGCCGACCTGCCGGCCAAGTTCGAGGCCGGCACCCCGCCGGTGGCCGAGGCGGTCGGCCTGCACGCCGCGATCGACTACCTGGACGCCCTGGGCATGGATGCCGTGCGCGAGCACGAGGTCAGCATCACCGCCTACGCGATGCGCACGCTGCACGAGCGCCTGGGCGATCAGCTCACGATCCACGGCCCCGCCGAGCCGGCCGCGCGCGGCGGCGTGCTCTCGCTCGCGCTCGACGGCATCCACCCCCACGACCTCTCCCAGGTGCTCGACGAGCACGCGGTGTGCGTGCGCCCGGGCCACCACTGCGCCAAGCCGCTCATGCGGGTGCTCGGCGTCGGGGCGACGGCACGGGCCTCGTTCTACGTGTACAACGACACCGACGACGTCGACGCATTGGCCGATGCGCTCGCCGACGCGGCAAGCTTCTTCTCGTTCTGACCGCGCGCGGTCCTGACCACACCCACAGCGAGGCTTCCATGCCAGGACTCGAGGATCTCTACCGGGAGATCATCCTCGACCACTACCGCAGCCCGCGGAACCGCGGCGAGCTGCCGACCCCGCCGGCCACCCGCGCCGAGGGGTTCAACCCGCTGTGCGGCGACGAGATCGTCGTCTACCTGGACCTCGACCCGTCGGGGACCGTCACCGACATCCGCATCGGAGGCACGGGCTGCTCGATCAGCCAGTCGTCCGCGTCGATGATGTCGGCCGCGGTGAAGGGCAAGACGATCGAGGAGATCCAGGCGCTCACCCGGGCCTTCAAGGCGATGATGTCGGTGCACGAGTCCTCGCTCGAGGCCGAGGGCGAGTCCGGCGAGGAGCCGGTCGAGGCGCCCGCCGAGGACGTCAAGCTCGGTGACCTCGAGGCCCTGCGGGGCGTCGTGAAGTTCCCGGTGCGCATCAAGTGCGCCACCCTGGCCTGGAACACCCTGGCCCAGGGCATCGACGAGGCCACCGCCGCATCCTGACCTCGTCCGCTCAGCAAACCTGAGTGTGGGAATAGCAAGTTCGGCCGTAGGGTTGGGACCGTTCCTGGTCCACCCCTGAGGAGCCCCCATGGCCGATCCCACCCAGCCGGACACGTCCACCCTCACCCTGCCGGTGCTGCCGCTGCCCAACGGCGTCGTGCTGCCGGGCATGGTGCTCACCATCGCCCTGGAGAGCGACGAGGCCCGCGCCGCGGTCGCCGCCACCGGCGACGACGACCGGCTGCTGCTGGTCCCGCGCCTCGACGGGCGGCACGCGTCGGTCGGCACCATCGCCACGATCGAGTCCGAGGGCGAGCTGCCCTCGGGCACCCCCGCCCTCGTCGTGCGGGCCCAGTCCCGTGCCCTGCTGCGGGCCGGCGTCGCCGGCACCGGCGACGTGCTCTGGCTCGAGGCCGAGCCGGTCGACCCCGAGGTCACCGACGAGGCCCGCGCGCTCGCCACCGAGCTGCGCGCCGCGTTCCGCGAGCTGTTCGCCCAGCTCGGCGGGCGCCGGCTCGTCGAGGTGCTGCGCGGGCTCGACGAGCCCGACGCCCTGGCCGACGCCGCCGGCTGGTGGCCCGACCTCGCCCTCGACCGCAAGATCGAGCTGCTCGAGACCATCGACGTGGCCGAGCGCGTCCGGCTCGTGCTCGGCTGGGTGAAGGAGGCCCTCGCCGAGCACGCCGTGCAGGAGCGCATCCGCAGCGAGGTCAACGAGGGACTCGAGAAGAACCAGCGCGAGTTCATCCTGCGCCAGCAGCTCGCGGCCATCCGCAAGGAGCTGGGCGACGACGAGGGCGGCGACGATGCCGGCCCCGACGCCTACCGGGCCAAGCTCGCCGAGCGCACGCTGCCCGAGGCGGTCCGCACCGCCGCCGAGCGGGAGGTCGATCGCCTGGAGCGCACGGGCGAGCAGTCGCCCGAGCGGTCCTGGATCCAGACCTGGCTCGACACGATCCTCGAGCTCCCTTGGGGCGCTCGCTCCGAGGACCGCCTCGACCTCGGCCACGCCCGCGCCGTGCTCGACGCGGACCACACCGGCCTCGACGAGGTGAAGGACCGCATCGTGGAGGAGCTCGCGGTGCGCAAGCTGCGCGCCGAGCGGGGGCTGGACCCCTCCCCCGCCGACCCCGACGCCGACCCAGACGACAACCTCGCCGAGGTGGTGGAGGCCCGCCACCCGCTACACCCCCGCGACGACGATGCGGGCGAGCCCGACGCGATCGCCGAGGCCCCGGCGCCCGCGGGGCGGCACCGCCACGCCACCATCCTCACGCTCGTGGGCCCGCCCGGGGTGGGCAAGACCAGCCTGGGCGAGTCGATCGCCCGCGCCCTCGGCCGCCGCTTCGTGCGGGTCGCGCTCGGCGGTGTGCGCGACGAGGCCGAGATCCGCGGCCACCGGCGCACCTACGTCGGCGCCAGGCCCGGGCGCATCGTGCGGGCCATGGTCGAGGCCGGGACGATGAACCCGGTCGTGCTCCTCGACGAGGTCGACAAGGTCGGCGGCGACTACCGCGGCGACCCGTCGGCGGCCCTGCTCGAGGTGCTCGACCCCGCCCAGAACCACTCGTTCCGCGATCACTACCTCGAGCTCGACCTCGACCTGTCCGACGTGATCTTCATCGCCACCGCGAACCAGCTCGACACCATCCCCGGGCCCCTGCTCGACCGCATGGAGGTCGTCACCCTCGACGGCTACACCGAGGAGGAGAAGGTCACGATCGCCCGGGAGCACCTGCTCGGCCGCCAGCGCACCCGCGCCGGGCTCACCGCCGAGGAGATCACCGTCACCGACGACGCCCTGCGGCGCATCGTCAACGGCTACACCCGCGAGGCGGGCGTGCGCAGCCTGGAGCGGGCCCTGGCCAAGGTGCTGCGCAAGACCGCGGCGAAGGTCGCGGTCGACCCCGACACGCCCGTCGTGGTGGACGACGCCGACGTGCCCGAGTTCCTGGGCCGCCAGCGGTTCCACGACACCGACATCGCCGACCGCACCGCGGTGCCGGGCGTGGTGACCGGTCTCGCCGTCACCGGCGCCGGCGGCGACGTGCTCTTCGTCGAGGCCACCGCGCTGCCCGCCGACGAGGGTGACAGCGACCGCACGTCGCTCACCGTCACCGGCCAGCTCGGCGACGTCATGAAGGAGTCCGCCCAGATCGCCCGCTCCTACGTCCGGGCCCACCGCGCGGAGCTCGGGATCGCGCCCGAGGCGGAGCGCCGGGCCGTGCACGTGCACTTCCCCGCCGGCGCCACCCCCAAGGACGGCCCGTCGGCGGGCATCGCCATGACCACCGCCCTCGTCGGCCTGCTCACCGGTCGCCTCACCAAGCCCACTGTCGCCATGACGGGCGAGGTCACCCTCCAGGGGCGCGTGCTGCCGATCGGCGGCGTGAAGCAGAAGGTCCTGGCCGCCCACCGCGCCGGCATCCGCGAGGTGATCCTCCCGGGGCGCAACGCCCCCGACCTCGACGACGTGCCCGAGTCGGTGCTCGCGGACCTGACGGTGCACCTGGTCGACGACGTCGCCGACGTCATCCGCCTCGCCCTGGTGCCCGCCGCCTGATC
>CAZUYW010000291.1:0-4035 GCA_964624775.1 uncultured Iamiaceae bacterium | reverse complement strand
GTCCCGAGCACGACGAGGGCCAGGGCCACGGCGGTGAGGGCGCGGCGCGCCCCCGGCCGGCGGGCCCGGCTCACCGGGCGTCCTCCCCGCGCTCGCCGGTGCGGATGCGCACCACCTCGTCGACGGGGGTCACCCAGACCTTGCCGTCGCCGATCTGGTCGGTGCGGGCGGCGGCGACGAGGGCGTCGACGACGGCGAGGCACTCCTCGTCGGTCACCACGACCTCGATGCGCACCTTGGGCAGGGACTCGAGCTCGTACTCGACGCCCCGGTAGACCTCGGTGTGGCCGCCCTGGCGGCCGAAGCCGCGGACGTCGCGGACCGTCAGCCCGCCCACGCCCAGGGCGACGAGCGCGCTGCGCACCTCGTCCACCCGGAAGGGCTTGATCACCGCGGTCACGAGCTTCACCGGTCGGCCGGCGTCACCGGACGGCGGTGCCGTCGGCGTCGACCTCGAGCAGGTAGCCCATGGCGGTGACGCAGTGGATCGACAGCCCGAGGCCGGCCACCTTGGACCGCACCCGGGCGATGCCCCGGTCGAGGGCCCGCTCGTCCACCCCGCCCGCGGGCCAGGCCGCCGTCTGGAGCACCGCTCGACGTACGAGGTGGCCCGCCCGGTCGAGCAGGACGCGCACCAGCGCCAGTTCCACGTCGCCCAGCGCGACCCAGCGCTCCCCGCGCCAGAGCAGGCCGCTGTCGTCGAGGTGCAGGCACGGCACCTGCACCTGGCGGCGCAGCGCGGCCAGGCGGTGGTGGAGGTCGACGGGATCGGCGGGCGTGCGGATCCAGTCCTCGTGGTCGTGGAGGTCGTCGGGCGGCGCGTGGCCCGCCTCGACGAGCAGGAGCCGGGCGACGCCGTCGGCCACGAATCGGTCCCGATCGGCCCGCTCGCTCGGCCACCGGACGAGGGCCACGTCGAGCGCGGTCGTCGACGTGTCCACCAGGGCCATGCGCCGACGCTAGGAAGGCCGCGTCTCGGTGCTGTGGCCAGACCGTGACCAGTTCATGGCCGATTTCTGACTCGTTTCTGACCTGTCGCTCGTGCCGGTGCGCACACCGATGGCGAGGGGCTCAGGGCGTGCTGACGGTCGCCGCCGGCTTGCGCCGCACGAACCCGCCGCGGAATCGCCGCGGGTCCAGTGCCACCCCGTCGCGCACGGTGGCCACGAGCTCGTGGCGCTCGGCCGGCGTGAGCTTGCCGCCGTCGGCCGCCATGAGCTCGAAGGTGTCCACGGCGTCGTCGCCGCTCGACCCCGCGGAGGCGGCGACGACGGACGCCCCGATGGCCGTGCAGGCCGTGGCCAGCTCGTGGAGGAGGCCCGGACGCTCCGGCGCCTCGATCTCGCAGATCGTGTGCCACGGCGAGCTGTGGTCGTCGAAGGTCACCACGGCGTCGGGGTTCGACTCGGCGACGAGCGGCTCCTTGAACGCCGCGCCGATCGCCGCGGCGAGCGCGGCGGCGTCGGGGGCCGACGGCGCGGTGACGTCGAGGCTCTCGACCGCCCCGCCGTCGTCCCAGGTCGCGACCACGGCGTGGCGGACGTCGAGGCCCCGTGCCGCCAGGACCCCGGTCACCGTCGCGAGCAGACCGTCGCGGTCTCGGGCCCCCACGTCCACCCGCCAGCTCCCCTCGCCCGCCGGGGTCACCACGACGTTGGCTGCGTCGGGGCCGGGCAGCGGCTGCACCAGGCCGGCGACGCGTGCCACCGCCTCCGCGCCCTCCCGCAGGACGTACGAGGCCGGCGCGTGCTCGATGCGCCCGGCCAGCCGGGGGTCGGCGGCGAGCTCGGCTGCCTCGGACCGGCGGTGGCGGAGCAGGCTGCGCGCCTCCGAGCCGCTCAGGCTGGCCTCGCTCAGCGCGGCCAGCACCAGCTCGTGCAGCTCGCGCAGCCGCTCCTTCTCCCACCGCTCGCCGTCCGCGTGGCGCAGCGCGGCGACCACGTAGGCCTCGCGCGCCTGCTCGGGGCTCTCGAGGTGGTCGGCCAGGGGCAGCACCGCCTTGCGGGTCATGGCACCGGGCCGCAGGGCCGCGCCCCACAGGAGGCGCCCGCCGTCGGCGACCAGGTCGAGGATCCGCGTCGCCCGCGGCGCCGGGACCTCCAGACGACGGAGGGTGGCCTCGGCGACGCGGTCCGGCCCGACCGTCGACTCGGTCGCCTCGACCAGCAGCAGCGCGAGCAGCACGGCATCGAGGTCGGGGAGACCCCGGGCGACCCGGGCCAGCGGCTCATCGGGATCGAGCGAACGGAGGGTCTCGAGCGACGGCATCCGGTAGGCCGCCAGGGCGTCGAGGGCGAACGGCTCGCTCTCGCGGTCCCGCATGGCCGCTGCGAGCTCGGGCAGCGATCGGTCCAGGACGCCGGTGGACAGCAGGAACCGCCACGACCGGGCGTTGCCCCGCTCGATCAGGTCGAGCAGCGCCTCGTGCTCGTCGTCGTCCCAGTCGAGGTCCTCACCGGGCAGCCCCGAGAGCCAGGCGACCAGCTCATCCTCCGGGTGGTGCCGGCCGGCGAGGACCGCGGCACGGAGCCCGATGAGGGTGCCGGCGTCGTCGGGTGGCGCTGCCGTGAGGCGGATCTCCCCGTCGCGCACGACGAGCCAGCCCTGGTCGGGGGGCGGGGTGCCGGCGGCGACGCCCGGCCGGGACGACCGCCCCCGCAGCTGGTTGTACCGGAGCTTGAGCAACGGCGGCGTGATGAGCGTCGAGACGAGCACGACGAGCAGGAGCGCGGCGTACAGGTCCTCGCCGAGCACCCCGTTCTGGAGGCCGATGGTGGCGAAGATCAGGCCGACCTCGCCCCGGGGCAGCATGCCGAGGCCGATGAGCAGCTTGTCGCCCGGCGAGCCGATCATCCCGATCGAAGAGACGAGCTTCCCGACGATTGCGACGACGAGCAGGATGGCGGCGTCGCGCAGCACGCTCACCTGGGCGAAGGCGCTCACGTCGACGTCGATGCCGATGGTGAGGAAGAAGACGGGGATGAACAGGTGGCCGACGGGGGCGAGCTCGCGCTCGATGCGGTCGGCCTGGGGGGTGCGGCTCAGCGCGATGCCCGCCACGAAGGCGCCGATGATCGGGGCCAGGCGGGCGGCGTCGGCCAGACGGGCGAACGCCAGCGTGAAGGCGAAGGCGATGGCGACGAGGGTCCCGGTCGAGCGCGAGACCCGCTCGACCAGGCCGAAGAGGGGTGCAGTGAAGCGAAGCCCCAGGGCCCCCACCACCACCAGGAAGCCGATGGCGAGCACGATGATCCCGGCGATGGCGACCAGCGAGACCGAGCCCACGGTCACCAGGCGCACCACGACGGTCAGCACCACCAGGC
Source organism: uncultured Iamiaceae bacterium (assembly GCA_964624775.1). GTDB lineage: Bacteria > Actinomycetota > Acidimicrobiia > Acidimicrobiales > Iamiaceae > Aquihabitans. The sequence goes on along the minus strand of CAZUYW010000291.1, from coordinate 712 downwards.
CGATGACGTCGTCGGCGACGGCGGCGCCGAGCACCACCCTCGCCTCGGTGGTGGCCAGGGCTCTCAGGTCACCGAACACCCGGGCGGTGATCCCGACGCTGGTGGCGGTGAGCGCAGCGGCCACGAACAGCGCGGTGTTGAAGTCGTCACCCACGAGCTCCATGGCGCCGAAGCCGAGGGCAAGGGGGGCGACGACCCCCACCACGGCGACCGAGAGCGACGATCGCCCGACCTTGCCGAGCTCGACGAGGTCCATCTCGAGGCCGACCTGCAGCAGCAGGAGGATGACGCCGAGCTCGCCGAGGACCCGCAGCACCTCGTCCTCGCCGCCGACCATCCCGAGCACCGACGGGCCGATCAGGATGCCGGCCACGATCTCGCCGACGACGGCCGGGATGCCGATGCGGTCGGCGATCTCCGCGGCCACCTTGGCGGCGACGAGCACGATCAGGATGTCGGTGAGGATCGAGGCGATGTCCATGAGGTCTTCCGGCGTTCAGGCGTGGGACGAACGGGAGGGTGCGCAGCGGAGCGGAGCAGCGGGGACCGGCGAACCGGATCCCGAAGGGGCGCCGACGGAGGAGGCGCAGGCCAGCATGTGTGGGTGCGGACCGACGTCCCCGACCTCGACGTGGGCCGGGTCACGACCGTCGTGGCCGGCGACCGCGCCGTCGCCGTGACCCGCACCGAGGACGGCTGGGGCGCCCTCGAC
>CAZUYW010000290.1:0-4049 GCA_964624775.1 uncultured Iamiaceae bacterium | reverse complement strand
TGCCGAACAAGATGTCGGCGCCCGAGCCGGGCCAGGCGGTCGAGATGCCGCCGGCGACGTCGCCGTCGGGGATGAGGCGGATGCGGGCGCCCGCGGCGCGGATCTCGGCGATCAGCTCGTCGTGGCGGGGCCGGTCGAGCACGACCGCGGTCACATCGTTGACCGCCTTGCCGAGGGCCTTGGCGACGGCGTGCAGGTTCTCGGTGGGGGTGGCGGTGATGTCGATGACGTCAGCCGCGGCTGGCCCGACAGCGATCTTCTCCATGTAGACGCACGGGCCCGGGTCGTACATCGAGCCCCGCTCGGACACGGCGATCACCGCGATGGCGTTGCCCCGGCCCAGGCTGGTGAGCGTGGTGCCATCGATCGGGTCGACCGCGATGTCGGCCTCGGGGGGCGTGCCGTCGCCGATGCGCTCGCCGTTGTAGAGCATCGGGGCCTCGTCCTTCTCGCCCTCGCCGATGATGACCACGCCGTCCATCGGGACGGTGCCGAGCACGAGCCGCATGGCATCGACGGCGGCGCCGTCGGCGCCTTCCTTGTCGCCCCGGCCCATCCAGCGGGAGGCGGCCAGCGCGGCGGCCTCGGTGACCCGCACCAGCTCCATCGCCAGGTTGCGGGTGGGGACCTGCTTGTCGGAGGTTTCGCTCATCGCACGAGGTTAGTGCCGGGCCCGGGCACGGCCCCAGCTGCCGCTAGCGTGCCGCGTGGTGTCCGAGACCCTTGCTGCCGTCGACGTCGGGACGAACTCGTTGCACCTCGTGGTCGCCCGCACCACCGAGGGCGAGCGCTTCGAGGTGCTCACCCGGGAGAAGGAGATGGTCCGGCTCGGCTCGGGCTCCTCGGACATGAAGGAGCTGGCCCCGGCGGCGATCGAACGGGCGATCACCGCCCTCGACCGCTTCCGGCGGGTCGCCGAGAGCCACGGGGCGCCGCTGCGCGCGGTGGCCACCAGCGCCGTGCGCGAGGCGGACAACCGCGACGTCCTCATCCGTCGGGCCCTCGAGGAGGCCGGCGTGGAGATCGAGGTCGTCTCGGGCGTGGAGGAGGCTCGGCTCATCCACCTGGGCGTGCTGCAGGGCCTCGAGGTGTTCGACCGCCGGCTCCTGCTGTGCGACATCGGCGGTGGCTCCACCGAGCTGCTCGTCGGGGAGCAGGGCGAGGTGCTGGCGTCGACCAGCCTCAAGCTCGGTGCGGTCCGCCTCACCGACCGCTTCTTCGCCGCGGAGGGCCTGCACCCCTCTGCCGTCGAGTCGTGCCGGCGCCACATCCAGGGGGTCCTCGCGTCCTTCGATCGGGCCGTGGGCGCCCACGGGTACGAGGTGGCCATCGGGTCCTCGGGGACGATCGAGCAGGTCCTCCGCCTGGCCCGGGGGCTCGCCGGCGAGGAGCCCCTCCGGACGCTCAACGGCGCCATCCTGAAGCGCAAGCAGGTCGCCCAGGTCGTGGAGGCGGTGATCGAGGCACGGGCCGACGCCGCCGTCGGCGACCTGCCCGACGTCGACGCCAAGCGGGCCGACATCTTGCTGGCCGGCGCCCTCATCCTCGAGGGCGTCGTCAAGCGCTTCGGGATCAAGGAGCTCGTGATCAGCGAGTCGGCCCTGCGCGAGGGGGTGTTCCTCGACACCCTGCAGCGCCAGGTCGGCACCGCGCAGCACCGCCTGCGCGACGTCGCCCGCCGCAGCGTCCTCGATCTCATGGCCGCGTGCGACGAGGACCCGGCCCACTCCCAGCACGTCGCCTTCCTCGCGCTCGAGCTCTTCGACGCCACCGCCGACCTGCACGGCCTCGGCGACGAGGCCCGATCCCTGCTGGAGGCCGGCGCCCTCCTCGCCAACGTCGGCCTGGTGATCTCCCACGCCAAGCACCACAAGCACAGCTACTACGTGGTGCGGAACTCGGACCGGCTCGTGGGCTTCACCGACGGGGAGATCGAGGTCGTCGCCCAGATCGCGCGCGACCACCGCAAGAGCGCCCCCAAGCCCCTCCACCCGGAGTGGGCGGCGCTCGATGCCGAGGCCCAGGAGGTGGTGCGGGTCGCCGCCGGCGTGCTGCGGGTCGCCATCGGCCTCGACCGGTCGCACCGGCGGCTCGTGTCCGGGGTGGAGGTGGCGGTGGGCGAGACCGTCGCGATCACCGCGGTGCCGGCCTCGGCCGAGGCGGATCTGTCCCTCGAGCGGTACGCCGCCGAGACGGGCACGGGCCTGCTCGCCGAGGTGCTCGGCCGGCCAGTGGCCATCCGCCTGGCGGCCGACCCGGCCTGAGCGCGCGCCCTCGGGCGCGGATCGTGGGACACTGCTGCCCATGGCCACGAGGAGCTGCCCGACCTGCGGAACCCAGTACGTCGCATCGGTGCGCCGCTGCATCGACTGCGACACGATGCTCGTCGACGATCTCGACCCCGGTGCACCCGACGATGCCCAGGGGTCGTCGGCCGTCCAGGTCGGCGACAGCGGGCAGATCGCCTACGAGCTCGACGGCTGGGGCAACCAGCTCAAGGTGACCCTCGCCGGGATGCTGGACCTCGCCGGGGTGGTGCACGTGTGGGAGGCCGGTGCACTCGTCGTCAGCGGCGAGTTCGAGGAGGAGGTCGACAACCTGATCGCCGTGGTCGAGGGCGCCGATGTGCCCGAGCTCGACGACGAGGCACCCCAGATCGCGTTCGAGATCGAGGGCATCGACGCCGACGAGCTCGTCGTGCTCGACGCCCGGCTGATCGCCGACGGCATCGCCCACGCCTGGAGCGAGGCGGGCGAGCTGCTCGTCGCCGAGGCGGACGAGCCCGTCGTGAGCGCCATCATCGACGAGGTCATCGCGGGCGTCGACGAGGGCGCGGGGGCCGACGACGGTCCGCCCATCACCGAGGTGCTCTCGGACCTCTACGTCGCCGTCGACCGCCTGATGAAGAAGGTCCACGACAAGAAGTTGGCGGCGGCGGTGGCCCGGGCGGCCGAGGCCATCGACGCCTCCCGCGTGCCCTACGGCCTCAGCCGTACGGACTGGGCCGGCCTCGTCGACGAGATCGAGGCGCTGGTGGCGGCGCTCGGGCGGGCGGTGGCGTTCGAGGGCGACGTGCCCGACCGGATCGCCCTCGCCGAGGACATCGAGGCCGACGCGGCGGCCGCCGAGCTGGACGGGGACGATGCGCCCGCCGACGACGAGGGCGACGAGGGCGCGAACACCGGTGACGAGGGCGACGACGTCGGCGAGGGCGATGAGGCGGGCGAGGGCGATGACCTCTCGGTCGCCGAGCGGGCCGAGACCCTCCGCAACCGCCTCCTCGCCTTCATCTGAGGCGGCGGCGGACGGGGGTCGGCCGCCGTCGCGCCGATAGCGTGTCCGGGTGCTGTTGGCCGAGCTCGAGGTGTTCCACTCGCGACCCATCGCGCCCACGCGCCGGGTCGCGCTCGGGGTGGTGGTGCTGCCGGCGACGCCGGCACCCGGGTTCGGTGGCCTGCTGCTCGGCGGCATCGCCGCCCAGTTCGCGCCCGAGATCGACCCCGACCTCCTCCCCGAGCTCGAGGCCCTGACCCGGCAGCTGGAAGCAGGCCGGCGCATCGCCCAGCCGCGCCTCCGCCACCGGTTCCAGGCCGACCGCGTGGGCCTGCGGAGCTACACCCACCGCCTAATCGGCACGGGCGAGGAGCTCCTCTTCGAGCTGGCCGACGAGGACGGCGCCGCTCCGACGCCCCACGTGCTCGGAGCGGTCTACGCCGCGGGGCGCCTGGCCCCCGAGCACCGCCCGGCCGCGTTCGCCGCCATCCGGCGCGGCCTCGCGTGGCGCGGCGCCGTCGGCCCGGAGCTGATCGAGCACCTGAGCGGCAGCCGGGGTGCGGCGGGGTGGTCCCAGCTGGGTGGTCAGGACCCGGTGCTGTGGGCCCTCGAGGTGCTGGGCCTGCCGCCCGACGGCATGGGTCGCAGCCGGGTCCAGCGCCGCTTCCGCGAGCTGCTGCGAGAGGCGCACCCCGACCACGGCGGCGCCGCGGTCGGCGCCGCCGAGCGCATCAGCGAGCTCACCGAGGCCCGCCGCATCCTCCTCGGCCCCTGAC